>NZ_CAJNBO010000003.1:0-458957 GCF_905221015.1 Paraburkholderia nemoris
GGACGCTATAACTATGCGCAGATGGTATCGGTCCGAATCCTCACCGGATCTGGGCCGGTACCGTGGATCTCGTGGCATGTGTGCATAGTTGCGACCTGCGCATAGGGGTCGCTATGCAGAGATTTGCATAGCGACCCTAATCGGCCCGCCGGCCTTCTTCCTCGACTGGCCGCTGTGATGTCAGAACGAGACGGCCCCAGCCAAGGAGTGCATTCAAGTCTGCGGCTGAGTCGGTGCGACAATATCACCTGCCGAGACGACAGCGTTCCTTCCACTTCTTTTGGCCGCGTACAGCGCCATATCAGCTGAATTAGTCAATTCATCCAGTGACAAGGGACGTGAGCGTCGACCGGTCGCGCATCCAATACTCACTGTGAAGGGCGAAATTCTCGCAGAAGCCAAAGTCTGTCGCCCGTGCTCGACTTCACGACGTATTGCTTCAGCAATCTGAACCGCGCCCGCTTCATCCGTGTCGGGTAACACCACAACAAATTCTTCCCCACCATATCGTGCCGCGACATCGCCACGACGACGCGCGTGACGATTGATACACTCCGCGAGATGCTGTAGTGCTATGTCGCCCTGAGCATGGCCGTGGCTGTCATTGTATTTCTTGAAGTTATCCGCATCGACGAACAACACCGACAGGTAACCATCATGGCGCTGAAGTCTGGCCCACTCGTTTTCGAGCACTTCGTCGAGGGCACGGCGGTTCTTGAGCCCTGTCAACGCGTCGGTTTGCGTCAGCTCTGTAAGCAGCACCTGAGTCTTTACCTGGTCCCGCAGTGCAAACGCAAGCAACCAGACCGCTGCACAGAACGCGAAGCTAACGGACAATGCGGAAATCCCGACTATCCATGACAACTGCTTCCAGGAGGCCAGTACGTCGCTTTCCGCCGGCGCGACGACGGCGATGAGTGGCGTGCCGGGAATGCGCTGGAATGTATACAGACGAAGTACGCCGTCCGAGATCGATCGGGCAGCATAGAACCCGGAATCATGATTCACCATACGCGGAAACACTGGAGATGTACCCACATTGACCTGCCCAGCCCGGCTGCTTGGGGGATTTCTGGCCACCAGCGTGCCGTCCGTCCGTACGATCGCAGTGATACCCTTTGGCCCCACGTCCAGTTTTGCAAGGAGTTGCCTGAAATACTCGACGTCAATAGCGACAATCGCTACCCCGCCGAATGACCCGTCGGGCCGGGTCATCCTTCTCGAGATCGCGATTGACTGCGCGCCTGGCCGCGACCGCGCCCGGTACACTGATGACACATAGAGCCCGACATTCGCCGACTGGCGATGAACTATGAAATAGTCCCGATCGCTGAAATCCCATGTATGGGAGCTGGAACAGCAGCCGTCGACAAGACGACCCTGATCGTCCGTGACTCCCATCCCGGTGACGTACATAGCCGCGGTGCGGTCAAACAGCAATTCGTGACGCAGGTCAGGATTCATGCTTTGGACCACAGGCTTGTCCAGCGCCGAAATCAAGGCGAGAAGGGAATTATTTGACGTTTCAATCGTCCTCGCGATATTGCTGACCAATACGGCCGTGACGTTTCTGGACGTTTCATGGGCATGTTCGACGGCGGCCTCACGGGAGGCCAGAAGCGTGATCAGACTGATCGCCAACACGCCCAATGACATCAGACTTCCGAGCACGCCGACGATCAAAGGATGGCGGCCAGCGAGAACAGCCAGTTTTCCGGTGGTCATGGAAAGAGACACGGTAACGCTTTAATGGGTGCACCCGGTCCTAACAACGTTATCGCGCAGTCGCAGCGGTAGAGTCGGGTTGGGGTAAACGGATTCAGCGGCGAAGGATTGCCAAGGTTTCGCGGATAGCCGATGACCCGGTTAACGGCAGCATCCAAAAAAAATGGACCCTCGGGTCCATTCGATGGGCAAGTTTACCGCTGCTGTGAGCCGCGAGACGCTATCCACTCCGCTCTCTGACCGCTAACGGGCGCAACTCAGTTGAGCCACGAAACGGCATAGCCGGCCTCGTTTGGCCGAAGAAAGGCGGGGTAGTTTGGCGCCTCGCGCGGTCCTCCGGCCAAGGCACGTCACGAACTCCAGCTCGCAGAGCATGGCCAGAAACTTTGACCTTACGCCGAAAGAAAACGTGTCATTTGACGATTGGCGGAGGATGCCCGTCCATCTAGTACCAGCGAAGCGGAACTGGCATCCAGACGAAAGAACGAAATAGCCTGATTAAGTTGCCGCCCCTGGTCTTCGAGCGACTTGGATGCGGCCGCCGCTTCCTCCACCAGCGCAGCGTTCTGCTGCGTGACCTCGTCCATCTGCGTGATCGACTGGTTGACCTGTTCAATGCCCCTGCTTTGCTCCGTCGACGCGGCGGCGATTTCGCCCATGATGTCGGTCACCCGCGCGACGGCCTGCGTGACCTCCGACATCGTCTTTCCCGCCTGATTCGCGAGCAACGATCCATCGTGGATTTTCTGGACGGACGCGTTGATCAGATCCTTGATTTCCTTCGCCGCGCTCGACGACCGCTGCGCAAGGCTGCGCACCTCGCTTGCAACCACCGCGAACCCGCGGCCCTGCTCCCCTGCCCGCGCCGCTTCCACCGCCGCGTTCAGCGCCAGGATATTGGTCTGGAACGCGATTCCTTCAATAATTCCCGTGATCTCCGCGATCTTGGTCGAACTCGTGCTGATCTCGCCCATCGTACCGACGACCTGACTCACTACCTCGTTGCCCTTTAGCGCCACTTCGGACGCGTTGGCGGAGAGCGAGCTTGCCTGCTGAGCGTTCTCCGCGTTCTGCTTCACTGTCGAAGTCAGCTCTTCCATGCTTGACGCGGTTTCCTGCAGCGACGCGGCCTGCTGTTCGGTGCGGGACGAAAGATCGACGTTGCCCGAAGCAATCTGGCTTGAGCCGGTCGCGATACTGTCTGCGGCGGTACGCACCTGACCGATCAGGCTGACGAGACTTGCCTGCATTTCACCCATCGACGCGAGCACGCTCCCTCCCGGCGCATTCTTCGCGCCTGCGACGGGACTCAGATCGCCAGCGGCTACGCGCCGTGTGACCTCACCGAGGGCCACCGGCTCGGCACCGAGTGCACGCAGCAATCCTCGCGTGATGACCATGCCCGCCACGACTGCCAACGCAACAGCGGCGAGACAGATCAGCATCAGCAAATTCCGCTGCGTTGCATAATTTTCCTCGGACTGTCGAACGAGTTCCTCTTCACGGCCGCGCGTGTATTGTGCGTAGTCGTCCGTTGCCTTGACCAGGGCGGCGAGCAGCGGCCGACAATCGTCGTCAATTTTCTTCACCGCCTCGTCGCGCTTGCCTCCAACGGCGAGAGCGACGATTGCTTCGGCGACAGGTGCATAAACGGCCTCAATCCGGCTGATTTCGCCCACAAGGCTGCGGGTCTTTTCCGTCGCGTCGGTCGCGGACGAAACCATCTGGGTAAGTTTCGCGATGTTCGACTGGACATCCATCTGGGCTTGCGCTTCAGCGGCCTTTTCCATTTCGAAATCGCCTTGCGTGGTCACGAGCGCCATGTTGCGTGCGGCAATCGCACGTCGGTCAACTGCGGTTCGAATCTGCTCAGCCATAGTGGCGCGGGCATTGACGCCCGACACGAAATTTGCGAATCGGTCGTTGGCATCGTTCAGTGACTTCAGCGAAATGCCTGACACGATAAGGACAGTGGCGGCTAGCACGCCAAAGGTCCCCGTGAGTCTTGCCTTAACTGACAGATTGCTGAGATTCATATTTCAACTCCAGTTGCCAATCGGTGGTGCACAAAAAAAGAAATTCGACGCGTGGAGTAGACCAGAAGACGTGCGGGCTCCGAATGCAAAAGCTTCACGTGCATGCATCTGGCATTACGGCGCCCTGTCGCATTGCTGGAGGGGCACAAACACTGCGCGACTGAACGCAAAGGTTTGCGCGCAATTGAATTTATATATGGCTAGATCAATGCCATTGGTCAGGGGATTGTTGGTGCTGAACAGGCTGGCCATGTCGGGCAATGGATAGATCCACGCGCTGTTCATCACGCTCCTCCTTCAGGTTCTCTCAATGTCCGGTCAAAAGCCGTGCGGCCATCGCCAGCACGAGCGCAGGCAGCATCACGAACATGCCGATCCTGCAAAACTGCATGAAGCTCACCTCTTCGCCTTCGCGGCGGATCGAAAGCAGCCACAGAATAGTCGCGAGCGAGCCGGTGATCGACAGGTTCGGGCCGAGGTCCACGCCGATCAGCATGGCGTCGATGACCCGCTCGGGGCTATGCGCCTGCAATGCGGTCGCGCTGGCGATCAGCCCTGCCGGAAGGTTGTTGATCGCGTTGCTGCCCAGCGCGACGATGAGCCCCGATGTCGCGGCCGCAGCCAGTTGACTCTGCTGCGTCGCCTGCGCGAGCAGCCGCGACAGTTGAGCGATGACGCCCGTGTGCGCGAGCGTCTCCACCAGCACGAAGAGTCCCGCCACGAGCGGCAGCACGCTCCATGAGATGCCGCTAATCAGTTCCACCGGCGACTTGCGTTCCTTGACGAGCACCACCAGTGTCGTGAGGATGCCGAGCACGGCGGTCGGCAGGCCGAGCTGCAAATCGAGGGCGGAGACGACAAGCAACGCGATCGCCGTCACGCCGATGCCCGCCAGCGCCACCTTGCCGTTCGCGCTGAGCGTGTCCACCGGCAGACCGGAGGCGCACTCCCCTTGCAGATCCCGACGTTGCGTCCAGCGCAGCATGAAGAACGTCACGACGATCGACAGCACCGACGGCACGGCGAAGCGCGCCAACCACAAGTCCAGTGCCGGCGCGTGATTCGCGTAAAGCACGAGATTGGCGGGATTCGAGATTGGCAGGACGAAACTCGCCGCATTGGCGATGAACGCGCACACGAACAACAAAGGCAACGGCTTCGTATTCGCCTTTTTCGCGACGGCGAACACGGCGGGTGTCAGCACGACGGCAGCGGCATCGTTCGACAGAAACGTCGTCACCACGACGCCGACCAGGTACATCAGCAGAAAGAGCCTGCGCGGCGAGCCCTTCGCGTGGTTCACGGCAAGCACTGCGATCCAGTCGAACAGTCCTTCACGGCGACCCAGTTCCGACAGCAGCATCATGCCGATGAGGAACAGATAGACGTCGGTGCCTTTTGCAACTGCCTGCAGCGCGAGGCTGACAGGAAGCAGCCCGAGCGCGACGAGCAGCACCGCGCCTGTCACTGCCCAAATCGCTTCCGGCCATCGGAAGGGACGCAAGATAACGCCAGCGGTAGCGGCAAACGCGATACCCCAGGAGAGGAAAGTCGGATTCATGTAACGAGCGGATTCTGGTTGGCGAGATCGTTGTGAATGCCACAGGCCTTTTTCAGAGAGGTGCCGAACAGCAGCCACAGCGCAAGCGAGCCCATCGACACGGCGCCCAGCACGAGAAAGGCCGCCGCATAGCCGAAGTGCTGCGCGAGGACACCGCCGAGTGCAGGACTCAGCGCCGCACCTACACCCTGCACGGTCATCACCACGCCCTGTCCGACGTTGACACGCCCGGTGCCCTGCAGGAGCCGCACGATGAGCGCTGGAACGGCCACGCTTTGCAGCCCCGCGCCAATGCCATCGAGCGCCTGCACAGGCCATACCCCCCAAGCCGAGATGAAGAGCGCCGCGACCAGCCCGCGCAGCGGCAGCGCAAGAAAGGTGATGAGGATCACACCCCAGTACCCGACGCGCTGGATCAACCGGTTCGCGAAGCACGCCGCAAAGACCATCACCAGTTGTGCGACCACGATCGTCTGCGCGGTGAACGCGCTCGGGTCGCCCTTATGCGCGGCGACAACTGCGAGGCCGTAGAGCGGCAGCATCGCGGCATTACCGAGGTGAAACATCGCGAGTGCGGCGGACAACAGCAACAGCGGGCGGCACGTCAGCAGCACACGAAAGCCGCTCGCCTGTTCGTGCTCCTGCGTGGAAGGGGCGGCGGCCAGACCCCGTGCGCGGTCGTGATCGATGGAATCAGGTCGGATCAGCAACGTCGAGACAACCGACAACGCGCCGAAGACGCCCGCGAGGGCGAACACCGCGCCGAAACCATAGCGCCAGCCAAGCCAGCCCGACAGCGCCGCGCCAACCACGTTGCCCGCGTGATTGGCCACCTGGTTGCGGCCAAACTGCCGGTCGAAGCCGCGCTCGTGGACAATGCCGAGCGTCACGCCCGCCACGGCCGGCCCGAGCGCGGCGCCTGTCATCGCCGTGAGGATCTGCGACGCCGCGACCATCCAGTACGTATGTGCGACCCATAGCACGAGCGAGGCGAGCGTCGTCATCACACCTGCCGCGACAATCAAGCCGCGCTTGTGACGGGTTGCATCGACGAGCGCGCCGGACGGCGAAGTCGCGAGCATGCCCGCTATGCCACCGAGCGTCATCACCGTGCCGATCGCGTCGGGGTGCCAGCCCTGCGCCTGCAGAAAGACGCCAAGAAACGGCCCGATGCCTGCCTGGACATCGGCCATGAAGAAGTTAAGCCCTTCGAGCGCGTATTGAGGATTCATCGATCGAAAACCGTTTGCAGGCGATCGATGCTCCGATAGCCGTCGTCGGACGAAGCGTGCAGATCCCCGAAGTGCACCCAGCTCAACATGTCGCTTTCTCCCTGTACGGCCGGGCCTGCTTCAGGCGGCGGTTTCTGCGTCGATGAGTTCGGCGATCTCGTCCACTTCAACGGTTCGCCCGTGCCGGTTCCTGATGCCGTGTCCCCAGGCATGGACATGCGCCCCAGGCGCCAGGTACGACGCCAGCTCGGCGGCGGCATGCGGTGGCATGCGCAACGACGTGCCATCGTCCAGCAGCGCACCGCGCAACTCGCCCTTCGGACCGAACAGTGACAGCAGCACTTCGCCGCTCGCCTCCATGGGGCTGCGCTCAGCGTCAGGGTGATGATGTTTCTCGCCGTCGCGATGCGGGCCTTCGTCGAGAATGACCTTGCCTGTCTTCGACGTGAGCGAGACGGCTGCGATCATGTCTGCGCCGCGCGGCTTGACGCCACGTACGCGCACCGCGTCGCCCACCGCCACGAGCCGCGCGACCTGGCGCGACAGGTGGGGCGGGAAATGGACTTGCTGCAACTGACGCGCGCCCAGCACGAAGCCATCCAGTTCGCCGTGCGGATTCAAAAGAAAACGCGTTACCGTGCCGCGCGTTTCGGGAAGACTGTCGGGATCGATCCAATGCATGGTCATGGTCCTTTTTTTCGATGACGGTTGAACGGGTGAATGTCAGGTGCGGTTATCAGGTGCGGTTATCGGGCGCGCTCAAGGGGTCGGTGGCGCGCGATCGTAGAGCCGGGTCAGATTGCCGGGCGATCCGAATGCCGTCGCCTGCAGTGCCGTGCCGTACTGGGTGCGCGTACCGTAGCCTTGCGCCGAGACCTTCGCGCCGGTTCGCACGAGCGTCGGAAACTGCTGGGCGATCGGCGGCGTCAGCCGGATCACGGTGCCGTCGGCCAGGATCACGCCGTCCGGCTCTCCGCGTGGCGCGGTCGTAACGTGCGCCACCTGGCCCTCCACGCTGAGACGCGACAGCGCGGCGCCGCGTAGCTCAAGCGGCAGTGGCTGGGTACCCGGTAGTGGCGGCTGATCTTCCAGTTGCTGGCCGCTGCGCGTGTCGGTGATGCGCTGCGCCGCGAGCGCGCCGCCAGCATTGCGCCTCCCACTCACCTGCACGTTGTCGCCCGGACGAACCATCGACGTAAGCTGCGGGCCCATGTGCGGCGGGACATGCACGAGCACGCCGTCGCTCGTCAGCAAGCCGTCGACGTCGCCATCCGGATTGGTGAGAAAACGCGCGACGGTGCCCTGCGCGGTCGTGATATCTCCGGCATCGGTGAGCAGCGCCGGGCCGCCGACCGGCGGCGGGGGCGCCATGGCAGCGACGCCGGATGGAGGCACGGGTCGTGTCGCGCCGGTCGCGATCGGTGGCGGCGAAGGTGCGGTTGGTGGCTCAGGTTGAGTCTGGGCGGCACATCCAGTGCTCGCCGCCATGAGCGCCGCGAGGCTCATCGCGCTCAAGACGCGCGTAGCGATGCTGCTAAGCGGGTAATTCGGAATCGCTTGCATGGTCCACTCCTTCGTAAGACGAGGAGCTTTTTGCAAGGCCTATGCCATCGGCCAGAAATCCCGTGCGGCCGGGTAGCAACGCAACGAATCAGGGCCGCAGTGTCCATTAACCGGACAGGTACCGTCCGGTTAATGGACACCTTGGTCCCCTTCGAACGGTCAGGAGTCGGACAGGCCGAGATTCGCCAGACGCGTGTAGAGCGACTGGCGGCTGATGCCGAGCCTGCGTGCCGCTTCGGCGCGATTGCCATCAGCGAGCGCAAGCGCCCGGACGATGAGGGCGCGTTCGAGTTGTGCGAGAGCGTCGTTCAGCGGAAGGTCGATGAGGCCTGCGGGAATCGCATAAGCGTCGTTCGCGGCCGGATCGAACAGGAAAGCGAAATCTTCGCGGGTCAGCAGCGCGGCAGGCGCAAGCGCGCTCGCGCGTTCGATGGCGTTGGCGAGTTCCCGCACATTGCCGGGCCAGCTGAAGCCGACGAGCAGGCGCTGGGCGTCCGCGGAGAGATGTTTGCGCGCCGCTTTGGAGGGACCCGCGACGGCTGCGAGGAAATGCTCCGCCAGCGGCAGAATGTCGGCTACGCGCTCGCGTAAAGGCGGCATGTGCAACGGAATCACGCTGAGCCGATACGATAGATCCTGCCGGAACGTGCCCGCTGCGACCATCGCCGGCAGGTCGCGATGCGTCGCGGCCACCACGCGTACATCGACAGCAAGCGGCCGGTTGGTTCCGAGCGGCGTGATCTGCCGCTCTTGCAGCACGCGCAGCAGCTTCGCCTGCATCGCGAGCGGCATGTCGCCGATCTCGTCGAGAAAGAGTGTGCCGCCATGCGCTTCTTCGAAGCGACCGCGCCGGTCCGCATGTGCACCGGTGAAGGCACCCCTGGCGTGGCCGAAGAGTTCGCTCTCGAGCAGGTCTTCCGGGATCGCCGCACAGTTCACGGCGACGAACGGTCCGCCCGCACGCGCCGACGCACGATGCAGCACGCTCGCCGCCACTTCCTTGCCGGTGCCCGTCTCACCGGTAATCAACACCGTCGAGTTGGTGCCGGCCGCGCGGCCGAGGCGCTTCTGTACGTCGCGCATGGCTTCGCTGATGCCGAGCAACTGCGGTTCGCGCGAGGGCGTTTCGTCCGCGAATCTGTGGATCGCCTGCGGAGCGGGCGTATTGACGCGGGTTGCGAGAATGCGCGCGAGGAGCGCGGCGATCTCGTCGCGGCCAACCGGTTTGGTCAGATGCTCGAAGGCGCCGAGCCGCATCGCGCCGATCGTGTTGTCGCTCGTCGCGTACGCGGTCAGCATCACGACCGGCACGTCCTGCAGGCCAGCCGTCCCACGCAGCGTTTCGAGCACGGAAAGGCCGTCCGCGCCCGGCAGCCGGAAGTCGAGAAAGATGCAGTCGGGCGACGCCTCCTCGCGCAGACGTTCGATCGCTTCTTCGCCCGAACGCGCCTCGAGCGGCGTGTATCCAAGGTCCTGGATGGTTTCTGCGAGGCCGTCACGGAAGGCGTCGTCGTCGTCGATGATCAGGATGGTCGCCATGGCATATCGATTACAAAACAGGTCAATTCCGGATTGTCCTCGAGCCACGCGCGGCCGCCATGCGCCGATGCGATCTCGCGCACGACAGCGAGGCCCAGACCCGACCCGTCGGGCCGGCCTGTGACGAACGGCTCGAAGATGCGTTCGCGCTCGGCGGCACTCACGCCCGGGCCATCGTCGATCACTTCGAGACGGAGCCGCTCGCCGTCATCCTCCGACATGGCACGCGCCCTGACCGTGACGTGTCCGCCCGACGGTGCGTGACGCAGCGCGTTGACGATCAGGTTATCGAGCGCGCGCGCCAGTTGCGCCGAATCGAAGACCGGCTGCGTCGTGCAGGACTCAGCTTCGGCCTGCAAGCTTACGTGCCGGCTTTCCGCCCGCGATTCGTGCGTACGAACCAGTCCGGCAAGCCACGCGCGCAGATCGACTTCCTGCGCGCGGACGGTGACGGGCTGGGTAAGCGCGAGCAGGCTCGACAACTGGGACTCGATGCGCCCCACCTGCTCGATGATGATCTTCAGCGCGGATTCGCGCCGGGCGGCGTCGCCGGCCAGCGCGTTTTCCGCCTTGAGCCGCATGGCGCCCACCGGATTGCGGATTTCGTGGGCGATCTGTGCGGCCATCTTCCCAAGCGCGCCGAAACGTTCCGCCTGCGCGAGTTTCGCGCTCAACTCGTTCGCCTCGCGTTGCAGGTGCTCTGCGCGTTCGACATAACGATTCAGCGCGTCGACGATATGGTCCAGATCGCGCTCGCCAAGTCGATCGATCCGCCTGCCCTGCTCGAGTCGACCGTCTGGCGCAAGCGCCTGTTCGAGCCGCGTGAGGTTGCGCTTCCAGCGTCGGAGCGCCATCGCGAGCAGCAGCGCCAGGGCCACGATGATCGCGAGCACGCCCGCGAGGAAAGTCGCGGCCTTCTCCCCATACGGCCCAAGCGGCGCCCGCGCGCGCGTGAGCATCCAGACGAGCAGGCCGGCATGACGCGGAACTGGACAGGCGACGGCGACTACCGCATCGGCGCCGCCAGAGACGACGTCGGCGCGCATCTGGCCGGTGCTGACCACGTTTCGCAGCGTGCGAAGAATGAGCGGTGTCTCAGCCTCGGGTATATCGCGTTTGAGACCGCTACCTTCGTAGGTGGGAAACGCGTAGGCGAGAAAGCCGCTCGGTGCACCAGGCGCGGGTGCGGAAGTCCAGAACCCGCCTTCAATACCTTCCGTGCGGACCAGGACGAGATCGAGCACGGCGTGCATGAGATCGACATTCGTTTCGCCCGGCCGCTGCACCGACATGTCGTAGCGCGACGCGACCGCCGCGCAGGCCGTGACGGCCTGCTGCTTCGCATCGGCGATGCGCTCCCCGAGCGCCGACGACAGCATCACCCACACGGTTGCGGTCAGCAGGCAGCACAGTACGGCGATAAGGATCCACAGCGCGTAAAGCTGGGTGGAAAACGACGGTCTCGGCATGAGGAGTCTGCAAGGGAACTGGGGCGGGACTTCGGGTGCAAAATTCATGCCTGCGCATAGTGACGAGCGACGGTACTCCCGACGCCGTGATCATGGAAGGTAACGAAATTAGACTCTTCCGTGGATTACGCTTCGGTCAATGGATTGTTCGAGCGTTTTGCGAGGGCACAATGACATCAAACTTCGAGCCAACGGTCATGCCGGGTGGGGAGTCGGCCGGACTATTCGATTCCGCATGCAATCGGCTTCGTGAGATAACGAAGGCGCGCTGCGTAGCCGTGATAGTGATCGATGGGGAGTTGGGATCGGGGTATTCGGTTATGGGCCCGCTCGAGGCGCAGGTTCTCTTGCCGGATATCTTGCAGAAGATGGCAGATACCTTGCGCGGACAGCTCTCGAAAAATCTACAGTAACTCGCCTGTCGCCACGCCACACGGATCACGTGCCAGTTGCCTATCACGAATGAAGCTGCGGCCGTTCAGTTGAAGGCCGCGATGGTCGCTTGATGGCCCCTTACTGCCTCATGCAAACAGCATGGACTGCCTGAATCTCACACCGCCGCGATAGCCCGCCCGCGGCCTCGACTCACATCATTTCGGGGCTGCTCAGTTTTGTTCCGTCGGCAAAGCGCGCCAGTCTGTAGGGTTTAATGTCGAACTGCGGCGCCTCGTCCATTACCAGCCGGCTCACGAGAACGCCTGCGCCTGGCCCTAGTCCAAAGCCGTGTCCGCTGAAGCCGGACGCGATCACGAGACCGGGTTTCGCATTAACCTTCGAGATGACGGGAACGAGGTCCGGCGTCGTGTCGATCGCGCCCGCCCATGCGTGAGCGATCCGCAACCCCGACAGTTCGGGAAACACGCTGGCCACGTTTTGCAGGGCACGTTCGAGCCATTCGGTATCAGGCCGGGGATCCAGCACCCGCGTTTCTTCGAACGGCGAGACGTCATCGTCGCGCCAGGTTGCGCTTGCCTCCGGTCCGTGGAAGAAGCTGGCACCGACGCGAATCTTCAGTTTTTTCTTCAGTTTGCTGCGGAACATGGTGCGGAACTTCACCGAATGCCGCAGGTTTTGCGGCGCGAGTTCCACGCGTCCGTAGCCGGGAACAGCGATGGTGTAGCCGCCGTCCAACCGCCTCCTCAGCGCGAAGTTAGGCCCGGAGAAACAGCCTTCGATGACCCCCGGCGCCTCAGCGGTTCGCAACGCCGTTCCCATCACGTTGATGGCGGGCAGATCGATGCCGTGATGCTGGCAGAACAACGCGCTCCAGGCGCCTCCCGCGAGAACGACGGTGTCGGCTGCGAGCCGGCCGCGCTCCGTCCAGATGCCAGAGACACGCCCAGCACTCGTGTCGAGACTTCGTACCGCGCAGTTCTGATACACCATCGCGCCGAGACCTTGCGCGCCGCGAGCAATCGCAGGCGCGGCTTTCGACGGCTCGGCGCGGCCGTCTGTGACAGACCACAGCCCTCCAGCCCACTTCGCGCGTCCGGACGGAATGCGCGCTGCCAGTTCGCGCGCACTGAGGATCTCGCTGTTAAAGCCGACTTCCCGGGCGCGGGCAAGCCACGATTCCCACTGCGCGATGTCCGATTGATGCTCCGTGCCGTACAGGATGCCCGCCTTACGAAACCCAATGTCCTCGCCCAGTTCTTCGCTTAGTTCGCTCCAGCGCTTGAGGCTCTGCATCGCGAGCGGCAACTCATGGAGGTCGCGGTTCTGCTGACGTACCCAGCCCCAATTGCGCCCCGACTGCTCGCAGCCGATGACGCCCTTTTCGAGCAGCGCCACCTGGACGCCGCGTCGCGCCAGTTCATACGCGGTGCTGACACCAATAATGCCACCGCCAATTACCGCGACATCGCATCGCTCGGGGAAACCTTCGCTATCCGTGACTTCGTCGATCCTTAGCATTTCATAGCCGTTGGTTGCCGCTTCTTGGTACGTTACTGCAGTCAAGACTGTCGGAAATGCGCACCTGAAGCGCGATTTCGCCATCCGCAGATAGTGACTACGATTTTGGTATGTTCCACCGCTTCGCTGATAGGACGATCCTGTTGCATCCGAAAGGGATACAACGATGATCCACCAGGCGCTGAGGCAAATCTTGAATTGTTATGCTGCAGACTTTTGCCGAGACCAGGTTTCTGCTTAGCCGACTCATTCTCACGCTCTTGCACTTCGCTAAGCTCCGAAGTGCTCCCGCGAAAAATCCAGAAAGCTCCTCAACTTGGGCGTCACGCGGCGATCACGCGCATATAGAACATGTAATGGCCGCGAAGGCGCCTGGTAGTCCGGAAGCACCACAACCAGACTGCCCCGATCGAGTTCGCCCTTCACCAGTTCCACGGGTTGAAGCATGACCCCGACGCCCGCCACGGCGGCCGCCAGCAGCACCTCACCATGGTCTCCCATGAACCGCCCCGAGACCTGCACAGCGACGCGGCCGTCAGGGCCATCAAACGTCCACTCCGATCGTAGTTCCGTATGCGCAAAGCCAAGACACTCATGGTGCTCGAGATCAGCGGGAACTGTTATGCGCGGGTTTGCCGCAAGATACGACGGCGCGGCGCAGAGCACTAACCGGTATGGAGCCAGTGGCTGAGCAATCAGGCCGCTATCACCCAGTTCGCCGATCCTGAACACGGCGTCATAACCCTCGTCAATCAGATCGACCGCTCGATTCGACAGAGTCACGTCAACTGCGACCTGCGGAAACGCCTTAAGGTACTCCGGCAACTTTGGCGCCAAGGTGTGTATGCCGAAGCTAACTGGAGCATTTACCTTCAGTCGGCCAGTCGGCACTGAACGGGTCTCGGCCACCAGGCTTTCGGCCGCTTCGACCTCCGCGAGGATGATCTTGGCGCGTTCGTAATAGGCCCGGCCGATATCTGTCGGGCTTTGCCGACGCGTCGTTCTGTTCAGCAGACGCACGCCGAGACTCTGTTCAAGTACCTGGACGTGTTTTCCGACCAGTTGTGGCGACATCTGAAGCGCATCCCCAGCCGCCGAGAACGAACCCAACTCGACTGCTTTCGTGAAAACGCTCATACCCGTGAGGCGATCCATTCGAAACATCCTGTTGTGAATGTCCAAAGATATCACGCATTTATCTCAATGGATTTGCAGTCTAGACTTGTTGCAGTTGTCGTAAGCGGGCTGAACCCGGCACGTACGCGACCTACCGCAACCTGCTCCGCCTCTCGTTTGGCGGCGCAAGCAGACGACGCCGTTGCGGGCGACCACGCTCACTCACAAGGTTCAAATCATGTCCGCCGAATCGAACAAACTGTTTATGTCCCGCTTTGTTGAATTCATCAATACAGCTAACGAAGTGCTTGCCGAAGAGCTTGTTGATGCCAATGCAATCTTCCACGCCCCCGTCAGCCCGGATCCTTTCATTGGACCGCAGGGGTACATGAAAATCCTCGGCATGATGCGCTCTGGTTTCCCCGACATTCAATGGACGCTCGAAGAAATGGTCGCGGAAAACGACACGGTTGCCGCACGTTTCATCATGCGCGGTACTCACCAAGCCACCTTCTTTGGCGTGCCCGCAAGCGGAAAGAAGATCCAGGTTCAGGCGGTGAACTTCTACCGCTTTTCCAACGGAAAAATTGTCGAAGAGCGCGGGCAACCTGACCTAATGGCCCTCTTGCAGCAAATCGGTGCGGTTCCAGCCTGAGCGGAAGATAATCGCGGCCGGCCCCCTGGCCGGATGCATCAAAGGCCAGGGTGTCGAACCCTTGTCCGGCGGCGCCCGTCTTTATTCTGGGGCGTATGAAAGGGATGAAGACAGTTCGCGGTGGGCATTCGACTGAGCGAGCAAGGTGTTCGCCTTGGATTCAAAAGCTTCAACTGCATCCACGCCGGCGGCGAAGCGAGCGGGCGGCTCTTCCTGTGCCGTCAATTCCACTAGCGCGGCGGCAAGTTTGGCCGGATCGCCACCCTGCTTGCCGTTCATGCCTTTCCACGCAGTCACGGTCTCCTGAGTGCGGGACGCATAGTCATCAATGGAGAGTTCGGCGTAGGTCGTTGAGTCTGCGCTGAGAAGATCTGTTCGAAAAAAACCTGGTTCTACCAGCATGGTGCGAATGCCAAAGGGAGCAATTTCCTGGGCAAGCGACTCCATCCATCCTTCGACGCCAAACTTTGCAGCGGCATAGGCACTGCAAAAAACACCAGCAGTAATGCCTGCCGTCGATGAGATTGTGACTAACAGGCCAGAGCGCTGCTTGCGCATCACCGGCAATACTGCCCGGGCAACATTCATCGGGCCGAACAGAAGCGTTTCGAGCTGGCTACGCACCTGGGTGGGGCTAAGCTCCTCGAAGAAGCCCGCATAGAAGTTCCCCGCGTTGTTGACCAGCACGTCAACGCGACCAAACCTCTGCACGGTAGTTTCGACGGCGGCCTCGGCATCCGCGGGGCTGGTCACGTCCAACTGAACGACCAGAAGACTATCGTGATCGCCGATGGCGTTCCTGACCTTTTCAGGATCGCGGCCGGTCGCCACAACATCGTGGCCAGCCGCCAAGGCTGCCTTGGCGATATCCACGCCCATGCCGCGGCCGGCGCCGGTAATCAGCCACACTTTCTTGCTATTCATCAGCGGGTCCTTTGTGTTTTTGATGCCCCAAAATTCGAGCATCGGATATGAATCAACTGGCTTTAGTGTCGCGCGATTGGCACCGGGGCGGTTGCCGAAAGCGACGAACTTCTTGCCTAAATTGACGAGGCGCGCTCAAAGCCACGCGAATGGTCTTCAGCCGGTGTAAAGTGTTTTCGCCGTCCTGGCATTAGAGATTGCGCATGAAATACCGGGTTTCCGAGCCAATGAGTACGACTACCACATGCACGCACGGCCTCGCGCGAGCCATCGCCCGCTTTGCCCAGTCTGACGGCGACTACGCCACAGCCATACCAGCCCTTTCCCTTCACCGCCGGAAGGGGCCAACCGAGCCGTTGCACTGCATCTTTAGCCTCGGACTGGGCGTCGTTGCCCAGGGCCAGAAGCAGGCGTTGGTAGGAAAAGAAGTGGTGAACTACGGGCCCGGCCAATCGATGCTGGCAAGCATCGACCTGCCTGTGATCTCGCACGTCACGCGCGCGAGTATTGAAGAACCGATGCTGGGCCTGATGCTGACACTAGACAGCGGTGACATCGTGAAGACAGCTGCGGAAATGCAGTTGCCAGCTCCGCCTCGAACGCCTGCCTTCACGCCCATCACGATCGAAACCCTTGACGATGCCTTGATCGGCGTCCTGATCCGGCTGATCGAATTGCTGGACCAACCGGCACTGGCTCCGCAATTGGCGCCGCTCTTTCAGCAGGAAATCATCGTGCGGCTTCTCGCTGGCCCGCACAGTCCGCAGTTACAGCACCTTGCGGCCAACGGATCGCCGAGCCAACAAATCGCCAGGGCCGTGACATGGCTCAAGCAGAATTTCTCGAAGGGACTCCAGGTGGATGACCTGGCCGCGCACGCGCACATGAGTCCTTCGACGTTCCGTCAGCATTTCCGCAACATCACCGGAACAAGTCCTCTGCAATACCAGAAGCAGTTGCGCCTGCAGGAAGCGCGGCAGTTGATGCTCAACCTTGGCATCGACGCGGGTAGTGCCGCGATCCAGGTCGGCTACGAGAGCGCCTCGCAGTTCAGTCGCGAGTACAGCCGTCTGTTCGGCGCGCCTCCGCAGCAAGACGTGAGGCGACTGCGGCTGTCGTGATGCGCGCGTTCACGACCGGCAGGAAGCGTGTTGTCAATCGAGACCGAGGGAGATCGAGTCGCCGATGCGGTTTGCATGAGGCAGTGCGCGACCCATGAACAGACCGTCGCGACGGGAATGTGAACGTCGGCTGCGGGCTCTCGATAGGCATTGGGGACAGGCCTATGAGCGTTCGCGATGACTTGCCGCTCGACAACTACCGCGTATCAGTCGAGCGGTAATGCTGGCCCGCGACCCACCAGAACAGCATACCGGCGACCGCGCCCGCCGGTATGAGGAACCGCCCAACGGTCAATAGACCGTGCAGCCAGGTCGAATCCGTCTCGTCTGGTGCATCGGTATACCAGTGAAACGAATTGAAAAATTCAACGTAAGCTAGAACTGCCAACGTTCCAACGGCAACTCCCGCCAGCAAATAAAAAAGCCAGTTGCAGATCTTGAACGTTCGTGCAGCCCAAGCAGGAGCGGCACAGGGAAGCGCAGTCACTGCGACAGCGGACATCCACGATACGACGAACAGAAGACTCATTCGCAGGTTGGTTGCGTATTCGAAATCAACGTACCTCCTCCTAATGGTGAGCTTTTCCGAGAGCCATCGTGAGCCACGATCTGGCTGATGGTTCGGCACTTCAGCGTGAAAACACTCCCGGAGACTGCATATCAAACTCCGCAGCAGAATATGAAAGGCATCGACGAACCGATTTGCTGCTTCATACCAGCGGGATGAGCAGGAAGCTGTGCCGATACCTTAATGCCAGTCATCCGCCTTTCGACATCAAAGCGCGCGAACGCCACTGCCTTGATGGAGATCAACGGCGGTGCGGACATGGTGTCCATGAGGTCAGCGCCCGTCGACCGCAACGATTTCCGACTGACAGTGCCGTGCAACTGCGGCCGACGCCGCGGCGATAAAATCGACGGTGCGGTAGCGCTCAACTACACGGAATTTCTGGAGGTACCAGCTATGGAATGGACAGACACACGACCCGTAGCACCGGGATACTACTGGGTGCGATTTACAGACGACCGGTCGCCGAAGCAAACAATCGGAGAGATCGCAGACGTGCCCGGGAACGGTTCACGGCAGTTAGTCGTGGTCCTTCTGGGTGACGATGAAATATTGGAGCTGGACGACCCGTTCTTCGACCGAGCACTGTTTGCTGGACCGATGGATCCGCCGTCGATGGAATGACCGCGGTAGCCGGACGTGTGGCCACTCGCCCCGCAGAGCTTCAGGTCTTTTTGTCATTCGCGCCACAAGGCGAAGACGTCTCTCGAGCGTGAGCGGCTATCCACTACTGCGGTCTTGCAGGCCAATCTCCCGCTGCCTTCTGCCGCAGAGGAGCCCTCGCCCTTCTCCGCGGAGGCTGCATGCAATCCAGCGCTAACGGAATCACAGTAGATCGCCTGACGGGGCGGTGCAGCAGTGCATCAGGCGCACGCCCGCCTAGCTTCCACGGGGGCGCTTCACAGGCGAGCGCAGTGCGTCGATCTCGTCGAGCAGATCGAGGACTAGCGCGACTCCGGGAGGGTTGATCTGAAAGTCGTGCGCCAGCCGCTGCGCTGTCCGCACGCGGCGCAGCGCTGCGCCGCTGAAGCGCCACTCGTGCGGCTGCTCGCCCCTTGGCTCAAACACGCCTTCAGACACCCAGAGCGTCAATTCCTCCGCCGACGCTCCGCTCACCCGGCTCAATTCAACCAGAGTGAACTCGACGTTCTCATCGACAAGCTCCCCTTGCAAATAGGTCGTCGTACTCGTCTCTTTCACGATGATCACCGATAGAAGTTCGCGCGAGGATTGAAGTTGAACGCCCGCCGCATCGCATCGTAGGCAGCCTTCGCCGTGTCGCTATTCGCCGGCGGCAGCACGATGTTCAGAATCACATACAGATCACCTGGCGGGTCGCCTGGAATGCCCTTGCCTTTGAGCCGCAAGCGCCTGCCGCCGGCAGAATCCGCCGGCACCGTCATCTCGACCGAACCGTCAGGCGTCGGCACGGTAACCTGCGCGCCGAGGCCGGCTTCCCACGGTGCCACCGGCAACTCGAGCGAGACGTCGCGCCCGTCCACGCGAAAGCGCGGGTGTTCCCGAAAAGCGATTTCCAGGTAGAGGTCCCCGGCAGTTCCGGGAGTGGCGCCTGCGGCTCCCTGCCCGCTCAGCCGCAGATGCTGGCCCGCGCGAATCCCCTTGGGAATGGATACATTAAGCGTACGTGCTTCTAGCGAAACATGGCCTTGCTCATCGATCACCGGCATTTGCAGCGAAATCGAGCGCTGGGCGCCGCGATAGGCGTCTTCGAGATCGATCAGTACCTTCGCGTGATGGTCTTCGCCGCGCGAATTGAAAGGCTGCTGTCGCGGATGCGCGCCACGCGCGCCGCCGAACATCTTCTCGAAGAGATCGTGGAGATCGGCTTGCTCGCCGGTCTCGCTGCCCGCGCCGCGGAATTCGAAGCCCTCGTCCCAGTTCGGCGGCGGCTGGAAGTCCTGGCCGTTGCGCCATTCGCTGCCCATGCGGTCGTAGGCTGCGCGCTTCTCCGGATCCTTCAGCACCTCATAGGCTTCGCCGAGTTCCTTGAAGCGATCTTCGGCGTCGGTGTGCTTGCTGAGGTCCGGGTGGTACTTGCGTGCGAGCTTCCGATACGAACGTTTGACGTCCTCCTGAGACGCGCTGCGCTCGAGACCCAAGGTCTCGTAATAGTCTTTGTATTTCATACAGGCGGCACACCCATGAGGAACGGATACGGCAATGCGAATCCATCGTGTGGCGGTCAAGGATTGACTTTATACCAATCCGGATAGGCCGGCAAAATTGCACGTTCGGTATGCGGAATGGAGCTCGACGCGCGCTCAAGGCGGCGTGTCGCCGGTCACGGCAACGCTGACGCCAAACGCTTTATCGAATGCGCGCATGAAGTCGCTCAGGCGATCATGCGGAAGCCGGCCGATGCCGGCCGCGCCGACCCGGCCGCTGCCGCTTGCGAACCGTCTGCATAACTCATCCGCGCCGCAGGGATTGGCGAGCGGCGCACGCACGCTCACCGTATAGTCGCCATCAACATCCACGGTGAGGACGGCATGGGCACGATCAGGTGACATTCTCGCCAGAAAATTGCCGAAAGTGCCCCGCACCCTTCGAGCCCATCCCTCCTTGGGCAACACGTAAATTGACCCACCCGGGAAGACTGCACTGGGAAGCAATCCCAGCGCCAGTTCCATGTCGTGCCACCGTGCAGCGCACAGCGCTTGCGCAATCGGCTCGTTCGCCGCGAACTGGAATGGGTCGGCATAAGCGCGTAGCGTTTCGTAAAGTCTCGCCGGATGAATGCGGAGGTCCGCCTCACTGTCTCCATAGGCGTTGTAGTTAAGCGACTCTCCCAGTTCACGCAATTGCTCGATCTGGCCAGGTTGGAGCCCGCGGCTCCCGGCAAGCGTTTGCGCCGCATGCGCGAGATTGTCGCCGTAGGCGCCAACGATAGCCCAGAGACGGTGTTGTCCTTCCAGATAACGGTCCACGAGCATGCTTGTGCAGATGTCGGGCGCCGTCTCGATGTACGTGCGCAGGTCAGAATGTTCGGGAATCGCGCCGGCAAAGTGATGATCGAAGTATTCAATCTTGACTCCGCGCTCAAGCAAAGCAAGCAACGCGGCCCGATTGGTATCCAGAGAAATGTCCAGTACCGTCACCGAACTGTCCCGCCTGACAGGAACGCGACTGAGCAGCGCCACGTCGCGCTTGACACCCGTTATCAGCAAGGATTGCAATGGCTTCGCGAGGCGCAGTTGGTGCAGAGCGCAAATTCCATCGGCGTCGCCATTGAACACATCGTAATGCTTCATACACTTTCACCAGATCTGGTTTCAGGAATCGTTTCACGCACGATAGTCCGCAGAAGGTCCTGGCTCTTGACCCATGTCAATCACTAACCTCTGCGCGAGCCTAGTCTGGCCATAGTCAATCCCGATCATAGCCAGCCTGCCTTCCCACCCCGAACACCGATGCCCTACTTTTTCAATGCCGATTTGCCCGTGCCCGTGCGCAATCATCTTCCCGAGCACGCGCAAAGCGGAAGGCGCCCAATCGCTCAGACAGTCCGCCGAAGCATTTTCCCTGACGGTGCTTGATATGGCCGGACTTCAGGAGCGCATTAAGTTGCTCGAAGAGGAAATCGCCGACCGGGTCGCTGAGCACACGAACCGCAGCGTGCTGATTCTCACCGCCGTTACGGTTATCGCGCTGCCGGTCAACCTGATCTCCGGTTTGCTGGGTATGAACATAGGTGGCTTGCCGTTGAAATACGACAGCCATGGATTCTGGATTGTCGCTCTTATCGCGCTGCTGTTGACTAGCGTGGCCGCCTGGCTGATTTTCCGCCCACGAAGTGACTGATGCACATCAACTCGCGAACTGCAAAGAAGCGGACGTGGCTCATTTTGCGCGCATAGACGCCATGCCCCGGCGCGATCGCGCAGAACGTCGGATTGCCGGGCGGGCAGCACGCTTGAGATCGAGAGGCTGCCCGGCAGCCTTTGGAATAAGCAACCCAAGGTCCGCGGAATGGCCTTCAATAAGCCAGGGTGCGTCGCCCTACGCGCACCCGGCCCCGTATAGCCAGCTGATATCGAGCTAGCTGATCTCCAGCCGCTTCTGTGACGAAGCCGCCTTCTTCGGCAAGGTCAGCGACAGCACGCCGTCCTGATACTGCGCCGCCGCCGTCGCTTCATCAACATCGCTCGCCAGCGAGAACGACCGGCTGATTGCGCCCGAATACCGCTCGCGTCGCAGGACCCGCTCGCCTTCCTTCAATTCCTTGTCGCGCTCCACCTTCGCGCTAATCGATACAGTGTTGCCGTCGATCTTCACGTCGATGTCCTTTTTATCGACGCCCGGCAGTTCTGCTTTGACCATGTACGCCGTGTCGTTTTCCGTCACATCGAGCTTCATGTCCGCCAGCGGTGCGTCATCGCCCGTTGCGATGCCGCGCAGGGGGCGGAACAAACCATGAAACAGATCCGGTACCGCTTCTATCGAGTACGGCTCATAACGCGTCAAGCCGACGAAGCCGCTTTGACGGTTGCTTTCGATACGGACGTGCCGCTTGGCGCGTTTCAGCGCGCGACGTACTGGAAACCGTTGTTGATCCGCCTGCACCCGGAGACTCCGGTAGAGCACGCTGTTCGCAGCGATACGACCCATTGGCAGACGAGCGGCTGGGACGCGGTTGGTTACCAGAGCGCCGCGTGATCGACAGGCAAGCGCTTGCATAAATTCGTGCCTGGCGATCCCGTTAGCGGATTGCCAGCACCGCAGCCCCCGTCAGCTTCCCCTCGCGCAGATCGGCGAGCGCCTGGTTGGCCTCACCCAGCGGATAACGCGTCGTTTCTATGTCGAGCGGAATCTCGGCGGCCAGCCGCATAAACACAAGCCCGTCTTCCCGCGTGAGATTCGCCACCGACACCACGCGACGCTCGCCCCATAGAAAGTCATAGGGAAAAGACGGGATGTCGCTCATGTGAATTCCGCCGCACACCACAATGCCGCCTTTCGCCACTGCCTTCAGGGCGATCGGCACGAGCGCGCCGACTGGAGCGAATAGCAGCGCGGCGTCGAGTTCGTCCGGCGCCGCTTCGTTGCTGCTGCCGGCCCACGTCGCGCCGAGCCGCAGCGCGAGCTGTTGAGCCGCCACGTCGCCGTCACGCGTGAAGGCATAAACTGTGCGCCCCTGATGAAGCGCGACCTGGGCGACGATATGCGCGGCTGCACCAAAGCCGTAGATGCCGATCCGTTGCGCGTCGCCTGCCATGGCCAGAGTCCGATAGCCGATGAGTCCCGCGCACAGCAGCGGCGCCGCTTCCACGTCCGAATATCGGTCAGGCAGATGAAAGCAGTAACGGCTGTCTGCAAGCGTGAGCTCGGCGTAACCGCCATCGATCGTATACCCGGTAAATCCCGGTTCATCGCACAGATTCTCGCGACCGGAGAGACAGTAACGGCAGTGGCCGCAGGTATGGCCTACCCATGGCACGCCGACCCGTTCCCCCACACTGAAGCCGCTTACTCCCGGCCCCACTGCCGCAACAGTGCCGACGATTTCATGCCCCGGGATCACCGGCCGCTTTGGATGGGGCAGTTCGTGGTCAATCAAATGCAGGTCGGTACGGCAAATACCGCATGCGTGGACATCGATCAGCAACTGGCCCGCAGCCGGCACAGGATCAGGAAGCAGCATGTCGCGCAGTGGCCCTCCGGTGTCATCGAATACCATTGCGCGCATCTCACCCCTCCCTTGCGTGATGGTTGGCGTTGGCACGGTTGTGGGAGGCGGTCTGACTCACTTTGTCGGTTACGCACTTGATCGCAATCACCTGAATATAGTCGCGAACACGCGCACCGGCCGACAGACGACTGATTTCATCGCCTACCATACGTGCCAGATCGTCTTCGCTCAGTGCCGTCCCTTGTGCGATCTCAAGCAGCGGAACCAACAGTTTATCGCGAGGCATGACGGAACTCCCGGTGGGAAAAGATACGGCGCGCAGATCACTCGCAGAAACGGAAATAGCCGCTATGCAACAGGACCGGCTTGCCGCCGAGTTCACCCAGCATCCGCTGCGCGGCGTGTTCGATCGCACCCCGATGGGTCTCGAACGCACCGATCAGGTCGTCTTCGCGCAGCGATGCAGCGCTGAAATGATCTTCCAGCGCTTCAGCCGTGATCGCGCACCGGATCCGTTCACCATTGATCATGGCAGGGAACACCAGAACGGGATCCGGCCCGCCATACTGCGGGCGCTCCTGAGGAAAAGTGATGTGCATCATGTCATACCTCGGTTCGTATGCGGCCCTACGCTCACCTGCCCGGCAAGGCCGAGCGACTGCGCAATGGAGGTGTTCCTACATTGCTGGCAAAGCTAGCAAAAACCGACTGCGGTGCCGCAAAATGGTCCCGGTCATTTATCGCTAGTCAGCGGACCCTATGACCGACTAAAGGGCCGCCCACCTGCGTATATCGTGGAAACCAGTCTATGCGCAGGTTCGCCGCCGGAATTGACCAAGGTCAACCGCGCCCGGTGTTAATTGCACCGGTTGGTAGTTAGCGCGGATGACCCTCTAGCTCAAGAGCACCAATAGCGCCTCTCGTGAAGATGTGACCTATCGATCCAACGGCGCAACCTGCAACCGCAGATCGTCTGCATCCCGGATCGTCACGTATCCGCCAAGTCGCCTCGGCGGCTTGAATCCGATCGACTTTCGGTCTCCATTGCTCAAGCCTTGCAGGCTACTTTGCCAGTGATCTCTACGCTAGACGGCGCGTTTTCCTCTGCGAAGACCGAACACAGTCCAGCGCCAGTGGAACCGCTGCGCGCCGCCTAGATTCTGAGAATGTCACCATCGCGCGCGCGTCGGCAACCGAACACCAAGGGCAGTGACGGTGCGGTGACGGCGGCTCACAGGCCGGAAGGTATCTCGTCCAGATCCTGTGGGCGCCTGACCAGAAGCACCGGAACTTCTGCGCGCCGCAAGAACGCTTCCGCAACGCTGCCCAGCAACGATCGCGCTATCCCATGCCGGCCTTGCGTGCCCATCACCATCAGGCCGGCACCCTGGCGTTGCACGCAACGCGCGAGGCAGTGAGGGATATCGTCCGCTGCATCCTTGGTCTCCTCAATCTCGGTGTCACCGGGCACGCCACGCTCAGCCATAGCGCGGCGCGCCTCCTCGAGGGCAATGCGGCCGTCTTCACGTAGCACTTTACGAAGCTCGTCCGGATCGAAATAGCCCGCGTACGGCGACATGCACCACGGATGGACGACATAAACCGCGTGAAGCCGCGCTTGCGTGAGCTGAGCAAATTCGAGCGCTTCGTACAGCGCCCATCTGGATGAGTCGCTGCCATCCAGAGCCACGACAATCTTCTGATACATGACCTGGTCCTCATAGACGTTGAAGGAAGCCCCCTCGACGTCTCGACACGGCCAACGTGATCCTGCAATACAGGATCTTATGCCCTGAGAATCGCACGCCTCGATCACCAGGCTGCCGGATCGAGACCCTTCGTGCCAGACCTTTTATATTCCCGGCATCACCGGATAAGGCTCCGTATGGTCTTCCACCCGCTTCACGCCGGGAATGCTCTCTGCCGCAACGCGAACGGCCTCGACTGCCTCCATCGAGTGAAAGATGCCCCACAGGTGCACAACGCCGTCGTTCACGACAATGTTGCGTCCGGCGAAGGCCCATTTGTGGCCGGCCAGCTCGCCCATCAGCGTCGCACGGATATCCGCATCCGAGAGGACCTCGTCCGCCATCGGCTCTTCGGGAATACTGGCCAATGCCTGAACCAGATTGGCACGACTCACGATACCGACAAGCTGACCCGCCCTGGTCACGGGAACCCGCTTGATATGCCGTTTTTCCAGAATGCCGGCCACTTCGCCCAGAGGCGTGTCTTCGCTCACAGAAACGACTTCGACAGTCATCACGTCTCTAACTTTCGGCGCATGCGTCTTGATGTAGTCCCTGGCGTCATCAGTCGACGAAAAAAGCTCAAGCCACGACGAACGCTGATGTGCGTCGGTGCCGAGTTCTACCCGGCGCAGCAGATCGCCTTCGCTGATCATGCCTGCGACGTGCCCTTCCGCATCTATAACGGGCGCGCCGCTGATTCGTTTATCGACAAAAATTCTGGCAACTTCGCGCACGGTCATGTCAGGCATGACGGATATCACGTTGCTGGTCATTACATCGGATGCACGCATGGCTAGTCTCCTGAACGGTCTCATTCCTGATTTCCCGGCGAGGCCAGATCGTCGCTACACTGCGCTGGCAGGTAGTGCAGTCGCTTGCCATATCGTAGGCGCGAGGCGCCGTGACATTCGACAGGCGATCTGGCTTCGTGTGTATTCAGGTTATGCGCGGAAGCGGTCCTGCCATTTGACTTGGATCATTCTCGCGGCTAAACCGATAGCGTCTTCGACATCTTGAGCTGCACCCAGACCATGCCTTCGCGCAACCCGGCGAGCACCGCGTCACACTCGGACGGGAAAATACTGCTGTGTGTGAACTCGTGTTTGAAAACGCCCTCAGGCGTATTGTGGCTAAGCTGGATCACGCAGTCGAAGCCGCCTTCTGCCCGATGCGCGACCGCCGACACCGACCAATCGCTGTCGCAGACGTTACCCGAAAGTGCCATGAGTCACTCCTGTTTGCTCGGCCGCGCGAAGCCCAAGCCGCCCTAACGAGGCGCGCCTGGCCCCTCGCGGCAAGTTAGCCAACCGTCAGATCGTCGACGACCGCATGCACGCCCGGCGCCGACCATGCCGCCCCGCGCACGGCCGACCGCTCGGCGAGGGAATCGACCTTACCCGTCAGCGTTACCGTGCCTTCATGTACCTTGATAGCGATGTGTTTTGCCTCGCGTTCGGCATGACGCTGGAGCGCCTCGCTAATCTGCTTGCCGATATCCTGCGCGGCGGCGTCACCGCCGATACGCATCATGTTCGACACGCCCGTCACACCGCGCATGTACGAAACGGTCCGCGTGGCGACATGGCTGTGATAGGCACAATCCACCTCGCCGCTCAAAGTCACCCAGCCCTTCTCCACCTGAACCTTGACAACGTCTTCATACAGACCGACGGTCCAGCGCAAAATGGTACGAACGGCATTGGCGATGTCCTCATCGGTCCGTACGTCCGCATGCTGCAAGCGGATGTCCATCTCTACCACGACCGCTTTCACGCCGGCCACCCGTTGTGCAGCCTTTTCCGCCGCGAGTTTCTCAGCGTAGCTGGTTGGGTGCCCGGACAGCGTCACCACACGGTCACGCACTTCAACGCCGATATCCGTTATATCAACTGCCGGATCCCAGACGAGTTCGTCTTCGACCTGCCGTTTCAATTCCGTGTCCGACTTCATTGCCTGCTCCTTGATAGGTTGCAACGGCTTGTAAAAATACGGAGCACCTCTGCGTGCAGCCGCCTGCGCGACGCGGTGCCTAGGCGACGCGGCCTAGGCGACCTCAATGATGACCTTCAGCGCATGCGTCTCGGCCGCGCGGCTGAACGTGTCGTACGCACTGGTGACATCCTCGAGCTGGAAGCGGTGTGTAATGAGTTTCGCCGGATCGATGCGGCCGGCCCGAACGGTCTTTAGCAGCATCGGCGTGCTGACGGTATCGACGAGGCGCGTCGTAATTGCGATGTTGCGATCCCACAGCGTTTCGAGGTGCAGATCGGCCTTGACACCGTGCACGCCGACATTCGCGATCACGCCACCGGGTGCGACTATCGCCTCGCACAGCTCGAACGTTGTGGGTATGCCGACCGCCTCGATCGCACAATCGACCCCCGTCTGCTCCGTCAGCTTCATTACCTCGGAAACCGGATCGGCGTGGCCAATGTCGATACATGCAGTCGCGCCGAAGCGGCGCGCGACTTCAAGACGGTTCGGATCGCGATCGATCATCACAATCTGTGCGGGCGAATAGAACTGGGCGGTCAGCAACGCCGCAAGACCGATCGGTCCCGCCCCGACGATCGCCACCGTGCTGCCGGGCTGCACTTTGCCATTCAGAACACCACACTCGAAACCGGTTGGAAGGATGTCCGACAGCATCACCAGTGCCTCTTCGTCGGCACCGGCGGGAATCGGGTACAGGCTGGTGTCGGCGTGCGGAATACGCACATATTCGGCCTGCGTGCCATCGATCCTGTTACCGAGAATCCAGCCGCCGGTAGTGCAGTGTGAATACATGCCCCGCCGGCAATAATCGCATTTGCCGCACGACGAAATGCACGAGATCAACACCCGATCGCCCGGCTTGAACGACGAGACCGCCGAGCCGACCTGCTGCACGACTCCGACTCCCTCATGGCCGAGTACGCGCCCCGGCTCGCAGGTCGGCACATCGCCTTTCAGAATGTGCAGATCGGTGCCGCAAATCGTCGTGCGTGTCATCTTGATGATGGCATCGGTAGGCGCAACGATCTGCGGAACGGGCCGTTCGTCGAGTGATTTCTTGCCGGGACCGTGATACACAAGCGCTTTCATGTACTGCCTCCGTTAATCGAAACGAGCGTGCTGAATGACAGACTTTGGCACTGTGAACGCCGTATCCGCCGATGCGTGTCTTCCAAGCGCACCATCGTGCAGCCTTCCAAAGTCATCGCATATGCATGCCGCCATTGATCGCGAAATCTGCGCCCGTGACGAAACCCGCGTCGTCCGAACAGAGAAACGCGACGAGCGCGGCGATCTCATCGGGCTGACCGAGTCGGCCAACTGGAATTTGCGGCAATATTTTTGTGTCCATGACGTCCGTTGGAATCGCGGCGGTCATCGCAGTCGCCAGATAGCCGGGCGACACCGTATTGACCGTCACGCCATGTTTCGCGACCTCAAGCGCAAGCGACATCGTGAAGCCGTGAATGCCTGCCTTGGCCGCCGCATAATTGGTCTGACCGAATGCGCCGCGAGCGCCGTTCACCGAACCGATATTGACGACACGTCCGAACCGTTGCTCGACCATTCCCTTTAGCAATGGCTTGGTCATATTGAACAGTGAGTCGAGATCGGTGCGCAGCACCGCATCCCAATCTTCCTTGTTCATCTTGGCGAAGGTCGAATCGCGCGTGATGCCTGCATTGTTGATAAGAACATCGATCGTGCCAAACTCGTTGAGCACGCGTTCGGCGCAATGTGCGCATGAGTCGAAGTCGGTCACGTCCGCCTCGTATGCCTGAAAGCGGCGTCCGGCGTCGCGTTCACGCATGAGCCAGGTGGCAACGTGATCGTTGCGCTCGGAATGCGACATGGCAACGACCATGCCGGCATCATGCAAGCGCCGACTGATGGCGGCGCCGAGCCCGCCCATTCCGCCGGTGACAAAGGCGACTCGCTTAGCCGACATGGTGTTCTCCTTGCGTTGAAGTTCATTCAATCTACGCGACGCTCCCAGAGACCGATTGATGTGTATCAAGCGTGCGGCGCTCCGCGGCACATGTTGAAAGTGAACGGCCACCACGCCTGCCAGAACGACATTCAGGCACCGGTCCAGGTCTCCCTGATCAGCAACACGGGACACGTCGACTGCCGCACGAACCGCTCCGCGACACTGCCGATCACCATGCGGCGCATGCCGCGCCGCCCATGCGTGCCCATCACGACGAGGTCCGCACGGAACTGAGCGGCGCAGCGAGCGAGGCAAGTGGCAACGTCCTCGCCGATACCTTGCGTCTCGATGATCTCGGCATCACCCGTCACGGCGAACTCCTGCATCTTTGCGCAAGCCTTGTCGAGGAACCCGCGTCCGACCTGCCGCGCCGTGTCGGTCAGCAGATGCGGATCGCAGGCACCCGCGAACGTGAACGCCGCGGACTGGTCCAGCACATGGACCGCCGTCAGCTTGCCGCCCGACAGCCTGGCGATCCGGATGGCTTCGTTCACCGCATACTTCGACGCTTCACTGCCGTCCACTGCCACCAGAATATTTGCGTACATGACTCCCCTCCTCATTGAGGCGACAGGAAAGACAGGCATAGCGCCGCAACGGACACAAGCTTTCCTGACGCCGTGATTAACCCGGGCGTCGGTCGAGTTTCCGCTCAGCGACATCGAATGCGGTCCGGACCGCTATGTTCGGATCGACATTCAGGCAATGCTCGATCGGGACGAGTTCTCCGTTACGCATGATCAGGTCAAGCCGTGCGTCGAAAACCGGATGGCGAATCTCGGCAGTGGGCGCGCTGGCTCCGGCAACTCCCGACGGTTCACGAATAGCCTCGATCGCCAGGTGACAACCCGCGATAGACCTGCTGAACCGTTCGAGGCGCACCAGTTGGGTAGCCGCCTCGCCCTCGATCTGCGACGTCCCGGCAAAGCCGAGATACACGATTTGCATACCGACACCCATCTCTGTTCTCCCAGACATGCCGCGATTTCTCTGGTGAGGCCGGCCTCTTTCGCGACTACAGGAAGATCGGCGGTACATCGTTGCCGGCAATGTCCGGCGACGCTGTTGATTCCACGGCTTCTTTGCGGAACTTCAGTTTCATTCGTCGGTTGTGCGCGGCCCTCGGGCTTACAACTCTTCGTAATCGGGTCGCCCCGATAGCCACGTATGCTTGGCGGCATGATTGAATGATCGGCGCGAACGGCGCGTGACAATTGACTTGTGTCAACGCATTGCTAGCTGCACACCGGGCTGCCACATGTTCCGAGCCTTCGGTCGGCAGCCGGCAAACAGCGTAAGCAAGAAGGGTTACGCTGTCCCACCGGTCATCGGTGGCTTACAACGTTCGTCTGGAGATGGCGGTGGATTTCGAATGGAATGATGCGAAGCGCAGAGCTGGCGCGGCGAACGACTCCGACGTCCCGCTGGAGGATCGCTATCAGCTACTGATCGATGCTGTACAGGATTACGCGATTTTCATGCTCGATCCCGCGGGCCGCGTGGCGAGCTGGAACAGCGGGGCCCGGAAAATCAAAGGATATTCCGCCGACGAAATCGTCGGGCGCCATTTTTCGCTCTTCTATACACCAGAAGATGTCGCCGCGGATAAGCCGGGGCGTGAACTGGCCCTTGCTACGGCGCGCGGCAGAGCGGAAGATCAGGGCTGGCGCGTACGCCAGGACGGATCGCGTTTCTGGGCGGACGTCACGATCACCGCGGTCTATGACCCGTCCGGCGCGTTACTCGGCTTTGCCAAGGTCACGCGCGATATGACCGAACGCGTGCGGCTTGCCGAACTCGAGCATGTTGGATCTCGCTCAACGGGGCCTTCATCGTCATGCGCCTTCGCGCCCAGGCTGCCTACTTCTCTGCGCAGTGAGGCGATTTCCGCTTGCAAAGTCTTGATATCACGATGCATCTCACGGCGCAGCAGACGCTCTTCCTGTTCGACGAAAATGGCTGCAATGCTGGCGAACACCAGCGATAGCAGACCATAGCCGAGCAACACGACGAAAGCGGCAAAGACGCGCGATGCCGGGGTAGTCGGCGCCATGTCTCCGTACCCGACTGTTGCACTGCTTTCGAATGCGAGCCAGACGCCCTCGGCGTAGGTATGCACGCCCGGTTCGAGCCAGTAAAACCCGGCTCCCGCCGAAGCCAGCAGAACCGCTGCCGTTACCAGCAGCAGAAACAATCGGTTGGGCGTGAAGAATCCGCGCAGCGACACCACTATTCGCGCCGCCACCAGGCCCATAAACAGAATACGCAGAACCCACTCGAGTGACGACCAGGGGGTGACGCCCCATGCGATGCTGGTCGCGGCTCCGATCGCGATCAGAACGTCATAGCGGTTTCGCATGAGAAACCGCTTGGGTTTGTGGCTCAGATGCACCATCCAGGCCAGTGAAACAGCGAAGCCGGCCACCATGCACACGTATAACGCCCGGCCCATCTGATGAAGCATGGGCGAGTCAACGGCCAGTTCGAGATAAAAGGCGGGAATGGCGAGCAGGCTGGCGCCAAACAGGATCCACTGCAACCACCGCCATGTGCGCACCGCCCGTGCGTCGTCATGCGGATCGACACCACCCAAGCCGGCTACGCGAAAACCATCGTTCATCTCGCCAACGCCTCCGAGGTTACAACGCTCAATCGCGACGCCAATCCCGTCCGGCGCCCGTTCATGACATCGCCGCTTCGGTAATCGGAAAAACGCCACTTGCTGCTCCAGCGTATGAGTTCGGCCTCGGCGGACTTTGATACGGATCATAAGGTTGCGAGATGTGCCGACACAAAGCCTGCAAACGCCAGCAGCACGCGAACCAGATCGCGCGATGTAAGGCAATCGGGCACGCCCTGATGACCGCTGCTTGATCCAACTCAATCGGAACGCCAGCGCCGCGGGTATGTTGGATCGACGTCCAATGTGCGCATTCGGGCAGCCCGCGACATTCGGATGGCGACGAACATTAAAAGGAACATCGACGTGCAAAACTCTGACCCGACTCCCGAACGGTCCCTCACCGCTGAAGTTGATAGCTACGATGCAGAGGACGGCAAGTTCTACCTCGTCGGTGGCGGCATCGCTTCATTAGCGGCGGCGGCCTTCCTTATCCGCGATGGGCACGTACGCGGTTGCGACATCACGATTCTGGAAGCGCTCGACAAACCTGGCGGCAGCCTCGACGGCTCGGGTTCGGCGGAAAGCGGCTACGTCGTGCGCGGCGGCCGCATGCTCGAAAGCAAGTATCTGTGCACCTATGATCTGTTCTCGTCCATACCGGCTCTGGACGGCAGCAAAAGTGTGACGCAGGAGATATTCGAGTGGAACGAAACGATCAGCACCTCGTCCAGGTCGCGGCTCGTCAGAAATGGCAAACGCGAAGATACCCCCGCTTACGGGTTGGATGAACATGACCTGCTGACGTTGGGGCGCCTGTCGATCGAACCAGAAGTCATGCTCGGCAACAGCCGCATTTCCGATCACTTCGATGTGTCTTTCTTCGAAACCAATTTCTGGTTGATGTGGTGTACGACGTTCGCGTTCCAGCCGTGGCATAGCGCGGTCGAGTTCCGGCGCTATCTCCTGCGCTTCGCCCATATGTCCTCCGGATTCAACCAGTTGCACGGCATCATGCGCACGGTCTACAACCAGTACGATTCGATGATCCTGCCACTGCGCCGCTGGCTGGACGAACATGGCGTTGCGTTCCGGCCGAACATCCAGGTGACCGATCTGCTGTTCGACGAAAGCGGCGCGGAGAACCGCGTCCGTGGCATTGTCTGTAAAACCGCGCATCGGCGCCTCGAGATACCGGTCGCGACGGCAGACAAGGTCGCCGTCACACTCGGATCGATGACCGCCGGCTCCAGCCTCGGCAGCATGGACCACCCCGCGGCTTTGACTACCGTCGACAGCACAGGCGCCTGGGCCCTGTGGAAGACGATCGCCGCGGGCCGGCCCGAATTCGGTCACCCTTCCGTTTTCGCGGATCATATCGACGAGTCGAAGTGGCTGTCGTTCACGGTCACGTTGCGCGACCCGGCGCTGTTCCGGCTGATCCGCGACCTGACCGGCAATATGCCGGGTGAAGGCGGCCTGATTACCTTTCCCGAGTCAAGTTGGCTCGCGTCCATCGTGTTGCCGCATCAGCCGCATTTCATCGGTCAGCCTGCGGACGTGCAGGTGCTGTGGGGCTACGGCTTGCGGGTCGACCAGCCCGGCGATTTCGTCGGGAAGCCCATGTCGGCATGCACCGGCCGCGAAATTTTGACCGAAATCCTTGGCCATTTGCGGATCGAAGCAGAAGCAGCGCATATTCTCGAACACGCCAATAGCATTCCCTGCCTGATGCCGTTCATCACGAGCCAGTTCATGCCACGCAGCCAGGGCGACCGGCCGCATGTGAGCCCTGACGGCTGGCAAAATCTTGCGTTTACGGGGCAGTTCTGCGAGCTGCCCGACGATGTTGTCTTCACCGTCGAATACTCGGTTCGTTCAGCGCAGAATGCGGTGTACGCGTTACTAGGACTCGATCTTGCAGCGTCAGACGTCTACAAAGGGCAGCACGATCCGCGAATCGTGTACAAGGCGTTTTCAGCGTTGCGTGACCGCTAGCGCTCGCTATCCTGCTTCCCGCTAGAACCGTGCGGCCAAGGTGCGCCGCTCTCCAAGAAAACCGTGTCAACGTCTTTCAGCGAGGTAATGTAGTGGACATCGACCGGCCGCCGCAGACCAAAAGCTATCGCGCGCTTCTTGGACGTCTGAAGGAGCATCCGCTCGCACGCGTCGGCCCGGGCCTCATCACCGGTGTCGCCGATGACGATCCGAGCGGCATCGCCACCTATTCGCAGGCAGGCGCGCAGTTCGGCCTGAACATGCTCTGGACGATGCCGCTCGCCTTCCCGTTGATGGCAGCCGTCCAGGCTATGTGCGCGAACCTTGGCCGGGTAACCGGCAAAGGACTCGCCGCCAACATCAAGAGCGCATTTCCGCCGGTCGTGCTTCAGGGTGTCGTGTTGTTGCTGCTCGTCGCCAATGTCCTGAATATCGCTGCCGACGTCGCCGCCATGGGTGAAGTCGCGGAACTCGTGAGCGGCATCGACCGCCATCTGATGACGGCCTGCTTCGTGTTCGGAACACTGCTGTTGCAGGTATTTGTCCCCTACCACCGGTACGTCTTCTTTCTGAAGTGGCTGACCGTCTCGCTGCTCGCCTATGCCGCCGTACTATTCACGGTTCACGTACCGTGGAGCGAAGTCGCGCTGCGCACGCTATGGCCGCACCTTACGCTGAATGCCAACGCGGCGGCGGTGATCGTTGGCGTGTTCGGCACGACGATCAGCCCTTACCTCTTTTTCTGGCAGGCGTCCGAAGAAGTCGAAGAGATGCAGGCGAATGGCGGCAGCGCCGCGCTAGTGAATGACGCGGGAGCGGCGCCCACAGAGCTTCGCCGCATTCGCTGGGACACCTGGACCGGCATGTTCTATTCGGACGTCACGGCTTTTTTCATCATTCTGGCAACCGCCGTCACGCTGCATGTAGCCGGTGTGACCGACATCACCACCGCAGCGCAAGCCGCGAGCGCGCTGCGGCCGCTTGCCGGCAATTTTGCCTACATCCTTTTTGCGCTGGGTATCCTCGGTGTCGGCCTGATCGGCGTGCCGGTGCTCGCCGGCTCCGGCGCTTATGCGCTCTCCGAGGCGATGGGATGGCGCGAAGGTCTGGAGCGTAAGGTCCGGGACGCACGCGGTTTCTACGCCATCATCGCCGTCAGCGTGCTGGCGGCACTCGCCATCCAGTATTCGCCGATCAGTCCGATGAAGGCTTTGTTCTGGAGCGCGGTCATCAACGGCGTCGTGGCCGTGCCGTTGATGGTCGTGATTCTGATCCTCGTGTCCAGAAAATCGGTCATGGGCGCGTTCACCGCCAGCCGGCCGCTCGTCGTTCTCGGCTCGATCGCTACGCTGGTGATGGGCGTGGCCGCTGTCCTGATGCTGCTGCCGTCTTAGACAGTCCGATCGCCTTTGCTTCCCTTCCAGAACTATTCAAACGCCGGCCCCGGCACCCGCCGCGAGCTCCACGATATCGGCCGTGATCTCGTCCTGACGAACCTGCCGGTAGCGTTGCGTAAGGTCGGCAAGGGTCTCCTTCACATTGGCGCGCGCGGCCAGCATCGCGCGCACGCGTGCCTCGTTTTCGGCAGCGAACGACAGCATCAATGCCTCGCACAACTCGACATACACGTAGGCTTCGACCAGTCCCGCAAGCAGACGACCGGCGGGCAATGTGAGTAACGGCGGTTGGCTGCGCCGCTCAACGGAAAATCGCGAGAAATCGAACGGAATCAGGCTGTGTTCGACGATCTCGCAGTGCGCCGCGATGCCCGGCACTGCGTGAATGACCGAGACGTGGGTCACGCCTCGATCGGCAAGACGCGCATAGAGCGCGTCAGTGATCTGGCTTGCGAGCGACGGTACGTCGTCAGCATGGGAGGCCGCGGGAGAACTCCAGGCGAACGGCAGCCGGCGTTCATTTGCCACAATTTCGCCGCGGGTACCAACGAGCAGCAGCTCACACTGCGCCGACGTCAGACGGGACAACGCGTGGTCGATGATCTGCTCGTTGAACGAGCCGACGAAACCCTGCTCCGCGCACAGCGCAATGACGATCCGCGCACCGTGCTCCAGCACGCGCGCAGGTTCCCCCGAAGCGTGGGCCAGCGCGGCGCCAATCGCAGCGCCCACTGTCGAAGCCGACGAACGGATCCCCGGCAACCGCCGTTGGGCTTCGCGCGAACGTGCTGCCGCAATGCCGCGCATCGCCCCAATAACGGCGTCCAGTTGCCGGGCGGTCGCGCTGCGCGACTCGATTTCGGCGAGTTTTCCGCTCATGGCGTGTTCCCGCTGCTTGCCGTGCCGCTAGCGGCCGCCGGCGCGAACTGCTGCACCAGTTCGCGAACTGCAGCAACCAGCACCGCTTGAACGTTGGCGCTCAACGGCGTGCGCGAGGACCGCGAAAATCCCGCCGCGATCTGGCTTTGCAGGCGCTGGCTCGCCAGATGTCCGGCCAGTTGTGTTCGCACTTGCACGACAATTTCGCTCGGCACTGAATCGAACACCCCCTCCGCCAATGCTGACAATAGAGCGATCTCTTCGAGCGTGCTTAGCGCGCTGAAGCGCGGCTGCGCGATCAACGCACGGATACGTTCCCCGCGGGCTATCTTGCCGGCGACATGCGCATCCGTCAGCCCACCGAAGCGGCTGAACATCTCCAGCTCCAGAAACTGCGCGTAATCGAGGCGCAGTCGTCCCGACACGCCCCGCAAAGCCGGATGTTGCGCCTTGCCGCCGACACGGCTGACGCTCAAGCCCACGTCGACGGCCGGACGCTGGTTTGCCGCGAACAGCGCCGCATCGAGCACGATTTGACCGTCCGTAATCGAAATGAGATTGGTCGGGATATACGCGGACAGGTTGCCCATATCGGTTTCCGCGATCGGCAGCGCGGTTAGCGATCCGCCACCCAACCCCGCCGACAGCTTCGCCGCGCGTTCCAGCAAGCGGGCGTGGACATAGAAGATGTCGCCAGGATAGGCCTCGCGCCCCGGCGGCTCGCGCGTCAGCAGCGCCAGTTCACGATGCGTCGCGGCATGCTTGCTGAGGTCGTCGACAACAACCAGTGCGTGCTGCCCCCGATCGCGAAAGTACTCGGCGATCGTGAAGCCGGCGAACGGCGCGATCCATTGCAATCCCGGCGCTGACGCCGCGGCTGCAACAACGAAGATGCAGCGCTCGGGCGCTCCGTACTGACGCACTGATTCGATGACCCGCTGCACGGCGGTTGTGCGCTGGCCGATCGCCACGTAGACGCAGATCATGTCCGAATGCTTCTGGTTGACGATTGTGTCGATCGCTAAAGCGGTCTTGCCCGTCGCACGATCGCCGATAATCAGCTCGCGCTGCCCGCGGCCGATCGCGAACAGCGCATCGACGAGAAGTACACCCGTTTCGACGGGCTCACTGACCAGATCGCGCTCGATGATCGCCGGCGCCGGCCGTTCGACCGGCATGCGCGTCTCGGCAACGATCGGATCGTCGCGATCGAGCGGTCGCCCGAGCGGATCGATCACACGCCCGAGCAGCCCTTCTCCAACCGGCACTTGCAGCACAGTGCCGGTGCAGGTCACGCAAGAGCCCGCTTCAACGGCGGTGCCGTCGTCAAGCAGCACAACGCTGATGACGCCCGCATCCAGCGTGTGCGCAAAGCCGGTCGCGCCGCTCTCGAAATGGAGCAGTTCGTTGAGAGCCGCATCCGGCAGTCCCGAGACAAATGCGATGCCATCGCCAAACCGTTCAACGCGTCCGAGCGTCTGCGCGTGCGGCTTCACAACCGTTCGGGCGAGTGTGTTGCGCTGGTCCGCGAGCCACGGATCGTCAGTCATGTCAGTTGGGCGCATTATCGCCACTCAGCAGCGCCGCGCTAATCTGCACGAGATCGGCCTTGAAACTGTTGCGCACCACTGCATGGACGGCCGTCAGTTCCAATCCGGCGATCAGAGAAGGGTCGACTTCGATCTGAAGGGATACCGGCCGGTTCAGACAGGTCGTCAGCGCGGCGCGGCAGCTCTCCTGTTCCTGCTGGCTCAGCGTGCGCGGCGCGGAGAGTGAAAGCGCCACACCGTTTGCGCCGAGTTCCGTCCGAACCTGCGCGGGCAACTGGGCGATCCCGTCGACGAGACCGCCGATGAAACCGCTCACCCGCGCACTCTCAGGCAGCCGGTCAAGCAGTTTTGTCGCGATATCGATGGCGAGTTGCGTCGCCCGGGCGGCGACAAGCTTGCCCTGCTCCGCACGCGCCGCCTCGGTTTCGGCGGTAGCTGTTGCGCGCAGCCTGTCCGCGTCAGCGTGCGCCGTGGCCAGCAACGCGGCCTTCTCGTTCTCGGCTTCCGCAGCGATCGTTTTCATGGCGTCGGCGCGAGCGGCGACAAGCCGCTGGGTCTCGTGAACCGCCGCGTCTCGCTCGAGGACGGCCGCGTGCTTCGCCGCGTCGGCATCCGCAATCAATGCTTGCGCCGCCTTCTGACGCTCGGCGATGATGCCCGCGACCGGACGGAACAGGAAGCGCGCCAGCAACCATATGAGCACCAGCGCATTGATGGTCTGCAGCAGGAGTGTCGACCAGTCGATTCGCATGGCCGCCGCCTATTTGACGAACGGGTTGGCGAAGAGCAGCAATAACGCGATCACGAGGCAATAGATCGCCATCGTCTCGATCATTGCAAGCCCGACGAAGAGCGTGCGTGACACGGTTCCGGCCGAGTCCGGTTGCCGCGCGATCGCATCCATCGCGGCGGCGACAGCACGGCCTTCAGCAAGCGCCGGGCCGATCGCGCCGAACGATACAGCCAGCGCCGCAGCGGCAATGCTGACAACTTCGATGAGGTTATTCATGAGACTTCGCCCTTTTTTATGTTGACCTGATTGTGGGTATCGCTGATCGCCGCGCCGATGAAAACCATCGCCAGCACGGAAAAAATATAGGCTTGCACCGCGCCGGTGAGCAGGTCCAGCGCCATCAGCGGAATGGGTACGAGCAACCCTGCGAGCGATAGGATGATCCCGATCACAAACACGCCACTCATCACATTGCCGAACAGGCGCACAACGAGTGAAAACGTCCGGGTGATCTGCTCGACGACATTCAGCGGGATCATGACCCAGCTCGGCTCGGCGAATGCCGCAAGGTAGGCGGCCGTGCCTCGCGTTCGAATGCCGTAGAAAACCGTGGCGCCCAGCACGATCAGCGCAAGCGCGGCATCGGTCTCGAGGTGTGCGGTCGGCGGACTCACCCCCGGCACGAGCGCCGACCAGTTGGCAATCAGCACGAAGATGAAGAGCGTACCGATCAGCGCACGGTAAGTGGCGGGCTCGGTTTGCATGGTGTCGCGGATCTGCTGATCGATCGTGACGACCAGCAGTTCAAGCGCGGTTTGCAGCCTGGTCGGCGCGAGCGACAACTTTCGGCACAGAACGACTGCCCCTACAGTCAGCAGAATCATGAGTGCCCACGTGACCAGTACCGGCGCCGTAATGGCTAGCGGGCCGATTTGCCACAGCGGCGCGGTCGCGAGCGGCGAAGTGGTCATTGGCTGCCTCCATAGCGCCGCACCGTTACGCCACGCGCAAACAGAAACCCCATCATGCCCGCGAGCAGCCCTATGGCGCCGACATGCGCGAGCATCAGAAATAGCGCCCCGGTGAGCGCGAATCTGGCAAGCTGCAAGGCTAGGGCCGGCATCGCTTTGCCCGATGCGAACAACGGCCAGTTCCAGCGCAGCGACAGGAAATGCCACGCACCGGCCAGGATTCCCACTGAGAGTCCCAGCGCGAGTTGTGCCGCTATCGGCGGCAGTGGACTATTCATGATGGTTCCGTTGCTGACGATGCATCCACTTCCATGCCGACCAGAAGCCGACGGCTACGCCGATCATCAGCAGCGGCGCCGAGAAGAACACGCGCGTGCCGAATGTCCGGTCCAGCCAATGGCCGAGCGCGAGACCCATCAGCGTGGGCAGGACAATGGCCCAACCGAGAATGCCGATCTGGCCGAGCCGGCTGCCGAGCGACGGTTCCGGCTCCTCGCGACCGCGTAAATCGCGCTCGGCCGCCTGTCTGGCGGCGCTGGCGATCTGCTCGCCCCGCTGCTTGCCCTCGTCCGTGTGGCGCCCGTTCATCGCAGGATTCCTCCAATGCTATCCGCGGCCACGCCGTCGGCGCCTGCGCGTGGCCGCAGATAGCGGAGCATCTGACGCACGGCGCGAGCATGCAGTTGCAACTGCTCGACGCGGGCGCGCCGCGCCGCATCGACCTCGCTGGCGTGGCGGCTGCGAACACCTTGTTCAAGGCCTTCAAGGGAGTCGCCGGGGACCGCTTCGCGGCAAGCAATGGAAACGTCCGTTCCGTGCGAGACCAATAGCACGCCGCCATCCACCGCGCAGTAGTGGATCGAATCATCCGCGCACATCCAGCGGACCACCGAGGGCGCCAGCAGCGTCACGAAGTCGGCATGACCGGTCCGGATGCCGAACGAGCCGCTTTCATCCTCCGCGCGTAGAGACACGATCTCGACTGCGTCGAACCATACGCGCGACGGCGTGGCCAACGTCAGCGTCAGGCGGGTGGCGCTCATTTCGCGATCTCCGCGACGTGGGTCGCGCTGTCTTGCATGGCGGATTGCTCCTTGAGGCGGCCTTCGTCGAGGGTGCCGATCATGTAGAGCGAGCTTTCCTGCCACGTATCGCACTCGCCCGCCAGAATCGCCTTGCACCCGGCAATCGTATCGGCGAGTGCCACCGAACGGCCCGCTTCACCCGTAAAGGCTTCGGTGACGACGAACGGCTGGGTCAGAAAGCGCTGCAAGCGCCGGGCTCGCCCCACGAGGGCGCGGTCCTCCGCGCCCAGTTCCTCTATACCGAGTAGGGAGATGACATCCTGCAGCTCACGGTAGTGTTCGATGATCCTGCGCACCTCGGTCGCGACGTTCGCGTGTTCCTCGCCGACCACAAGCGGATCGAGCAGGATCGAAGACGATGCGATCGGATCGATCGCGGGATACATGCCTTCGGCGGCCATTGCACGCGACAACACGACCATGCTGTCGATGTGCGCGGCGATCGCGGTCACTGCGGGATCGGTGAAATCGTCGGCCGGCACATACACCGCTTCGATTGCGGTGACCGATGCGTCCCCTACCGACACAATGCGCTCCTGCAGGCTTGCGACTTCGCTCGCGAGCGTGGGCTGGTAGCCCACTCTGGACGGCATGCGCCCGAGCAGGCCCGATACCTCGGCCCCAGCCTGCACGAAGCGAAAAACGTTATCCATGAGCAGGAGAACGTTCTGGTGGCGTTCGTCACGGAAATACTCGGCGATTGTCAGCGCCGTAAAGGGCACGCGCCAGCGCGCGCCCGGCGGCTCGTTCATCTGTCCATAGACCAGCACGGTGCGCGCCAGCACGCCGGACGTGCGCATGTCGAGCAGCATTTCGTGCCCTTCACGTGAGCGTTCGCCAACGCCCGCGAATACGGAGATTCCTTGATAACGCTCCACCATCGCATGGATCAATTCCATGACCAGCACCGTTTTGCCGACCCCTGCGCCGCCGAACATCGCGGCCTTGCCGCCTTGGGCGAGCGGCGCGAGCAGGTCGATCACCTTGATGCCCGTTGCAAACAACGTGGTGGTGCCTTTCTGCGAAGCGAGCGGCGGCGCGGCGCGATGAATCGGGCGGCGCTCGATCTGTGCGGGTAAGGCTTCGCCGTCGTCACGGGTCGCGCCGGTCACATCGAGCAGCCTGCCTAGCACAGCCTCGCCAACCGGTGCTTCGATCGGCCCGCCACACACGCTCACGCGGGCGCCGCGCCGCAATCCAGCGGTGGACTGCAGCGCCAGCGCTCGCACCGTGGTTTCGCTCAAATGGGCTTGTACCTCAGCAAGCACCGGCGCGAGGTCGTCCGACAGGATGAGGAGCGCGTCGTCCACTGGCGGCAGCATGTCATCGGCAAACGTCACGTCGACGACTGCACCACGTACGGCGACCACATAGCCGTCTCTTGTGGTCAACGGGGTTGTCGAGAACGAGGTCGCCAGATCAGCCGACATTGTTGGGCCTCCATGCGGCCAATTTCGAATAGTCCAGGATAGCGCCGCGCGCACTCGATCAACTGATCTTCATCAAACTTGTGCGAGATGACGTTTAACCAGAAACAGTCTGTTGTTCATGTCCGCTCAATCCTCTGAATCATCACATCAATTCAAGCGTTCTGGATCTGGCGATGTGTCCTTTGAGCACGTGCGCAAAGACGGCCAATGCGGCATTTGCATCTTTGTGCGCCTCAGCGGCTGTCACCTTGCATTCGGCAACTGCCAGCCGGCCCACAAGCTCACGCATTCGCCTCATAGCTTTGTCAGCGCCTCGTCCGCCGAAGCTGCAAAAGAACGCGACCTGCGGAAGCCGCGCACGGTTCTCGACGAGATAGGAGCGAACCGGCGCGGACACCGAACCGGCCCAGACCGGCGTGCCTATTACGATCAGGTCGTACGCCGTGACATCGCGTCCGGCTGGAACGATTTCAACGGGACGCCTCATGATGATGTCAGCCAGCGAGCGCAAATATCCACCCACCCCTTTGCGATTGCTGAAATCGCAAATCTCTTCGAGATCCGCTGCCAGCATTTTCGCCATTGCCTGCGCGAGCAACCGTGTGGTGCCGGTGCGCGAGAAATAGACAACAAGGACTTTCGCCTGGGACATTTCAATCTCCTCACCACAGTTGTCGCGCATTCACGTGCGGCAATCGCTGTGCATGTCGGGAGCATAGGCGTGGATGAGAGCGTTCTTATGATCCATGTCAATCGACGGACTCGCCCGTCGGCACGTCCAGTTGTCGTGTAGGAAAAAGCTGACACGAACGAAGGACATCCTACGCAAAGCTCGGCGCTACCTGATTTGTTTCGAGCGGCCGCTGCCCAATACTGAATTTCAAGACAAGCACGGATCGATTGCCCCGCGACGTTATCGCAGCATCTGCCGAAAGTGACCCGTAAGGAGACCGGCCATGTCAAACGCCAACCCTTCCGCCAACGCCGCGACGCTGGCCGGACATCCCCAAAACACGCGTGACGCAGCGAGCGAATTCGATGAGATCCTCGCGCTGGCCCGTGAGGCCGGCATGTTGATCACCCTGGACGGGCAAATCGGCCGCGAAAAATACCAGAGCATCGCCGGCTCGTTGCATGCCTTCAAACGCTTCGCTGAAGCGTTCTGCGAAAGCCTCAGCCAACGTGCGACGGCCTGACGAAGCGTGCGGTTCTTGTCCGACCCCGTATTGACTGATCCAGATCAATCGGCCAGCCATCCGGAAGTGACCTAATCAACGCGTCTTAAACATTAACGAGGGCATGTCATGAAGAATCTAGCGGATTCATTGTCGGGGCCGCCTGTATCCGGCGTGGCCACCCAGACGAAGGCCTCGGCGGCAAAACCCTTGCGGCTCGGCCTGCTCACGGCGCTTGTGATCGGGTCGATGATCGGCAGCGGTGTCTTTTCACTGCCGCAGAACATGGCATCGGGCGCCGGTGCCGCCGCAGTGTTGATTGGTTGGCTGATTACCGGAGTGGGCATGTTGATGCTCGCCTTCGTCTATCAGACCCTGACGACGCGAAAGCCCGATCTCGACAACGGCATCTATGCGTACGCCCGCGCCAGTGCCGGCGACTTCGTCGGCTTCAACTCCGCATGGGGCTACTGGGTCAGCGCGTGGATCGGCAATGTCGGCTATCTCGTCATCGTGTTCGGCACACTCGGTTATTTCTTTCCGTTATTCGGCGACGGCAATACACGCGCCGCCGTACTGGGCGCGTCGATCGTGCTGTGGATCATGCATGCGGTGATTCTGCGCGGCGTGCGCAGCGCGGCCGTTCTCAATGCGATCACTACGGTGGCCAAGGTCATTCCTTTGGTGCTGTTCATTCTGCTCGCGCTCGCGGCATTCAGAAGCCACATCTTCACGCAAGACTTCTGGGGCAGCCCGAAGCTCGGCAGTGTGTTCACGCAGGTCAAAAGCACGATGTTGATCACCGTCTGGGTGTTCATCGGCATCGAGGGCGCCAATGTGTTTTCGGCCCGCGCGCAACGTCGCGAAGATATTGGACGCGCGACGATGCTCGGTTTCGCCGTGGTGTTGCTTCTGCTGATGGCCGTTTCGCTGCTCTCGCTTGGCATCGTCTCGCAGAGCGATCTGGCCGCAATGAAGAACCCATCGATGGCCGGCGTGCTCGACAAGGCCGTCGGCACCTGGGGCGCAGTGCTGATCAGCATCGGGCTGCTGGTGTCGGTAGGCGGCGCACTGCTCGCATGGACCTTGCTGGCGGCGGAAACGCTGTTCACACCTGCGAGCGGCGGCGTGATGCCGGCCTTCCTCGCGCGCGAGAACAGCCACGGCGTACCTGCCAATGCACTGTGGGTGACAAACGGGCTCGTGCAGTTGTTCCTGATCATCACACTGGTGTCGAACGCGACCTACCAGGCGTTGATCTCGCTCGCGACCTCGATGATCCTGATTCCCTATCTTTTCTCGGCCGTGTACGCAACCCGCATTGCCATGCGCGGCGACGGCTACGCCGTAACCGACACCGTCCGTGGACGCGACATGCTGATCGGCGCGGCTGCAAGCGTCTACTGCTGCTGGCTGCTGTATGCGGCCGGCCCGAAGTATCTGCTGCTTTCCGCTCTGCTCTACGCACCTGGCGTCCTGCTGTATGGCTGGGCAAAACACGAACGCGGCGCACATCTTTTCAAGCCCTTCGAAGCCGTCATTCTGGCCGCGCTGATCGGACTCGCCGTAATCGCCGCGTGGCTGCTGTCAAGCGGTGCGTTAGGCCTCTAAGCCCCCCATTACAAGGAGAACCTCTATGGCACCCGGCGTCTTTTCCGAGGTCGGCACCTTGCGCAAGGTCATGGTCTGCCGGCCCGGGCTCGCCCAGGCGCGCCTGACCCCGGCCAATTGCCGTGAACTGCTGTTCGACGATGTGTTGTGGGTCTCCCAGGCCAAAACTGACCACTACGCGTTCGTTAGCGCGATGCAGGATCGCGGCATTGAAGTGCTCGATATGCATGACCTGCTCGCGGACATTCTGCAAGGCCAGGACGCACGCGACTGGGTACTCGAACGCAAGCTGTCCTCGGGTACCGTCGACCTGGAGCTGTCCGCACAACTGCTGCCCTGGCTCGACGAGATGAAAGCCGACGAGCTCGCCACCCGGCTGATCGGCGGGATCGTGCGGGCCGAGCTGCCGTTTGAGTCCACGGGTCTGCTGTCGCAATGCACAGAACCTGCCGGATTTCTCCTTCCGCCGTTGCCCAATACGCTGTTTACCCGCGACAACAGTTGCTGGATCAACGACGGCGCCGTACTCGGCTCGATGTACTGGCCGGCGCGCCGCCAGGAAACGCTGCTGAGCGCGGCAATCTACCGTTTTCATCCGCTGTTCAGCGGCGGCACACGCATCTGGTGGGGCGGCCCTGACGTCGATCACGGCGGCGCTACGCTGGAAGGCGGCGACGTCATGCCTTTATCGCGCGACGTCGTACTGATCGGCATGGGTGAGCGCACGTCGCCGCAGGGCGTCGCGCAACTTGCGCGATCCCTTTTCGCGCATGAATCGGTGAAACATGTGATCGCCGCACAGTTGCCGCGTTCGCGCGGCGCCATGCACCTCGATACGGTGTTCACCTTCTGCGACCGGGATCTGGTCACGATCTTTCCGGAAGTTGTCGACGGCATCCGCTGCACCAGCCTGCGCCCGTCGCAACGGCCACACGCGCTCGATGTCCGGCCCGAGACCGCACCGTTTCTCGAGGTGGTCGCCCGGGCGCTAGGTCTTAAGGAACTTCGCACCGTCGCCACCGGCGGCGATACATGGGAGGCCGAGCGCGAACAGTGGGACGACGGCAATAACGTGATCGCACTCGCGCCAGGCGTCGTGGTGGCCTACAACCGCAACGTCTACACGAACACGCTGCTGCGTAAGGCGGGCGTCGAAGTCATCACGATTCCGAGCGGCGAATTGGGGCGCGGGCGCGGCGGCGGACATTGCATGACCTGCCCGATCGAACGCGATCCCGCCTGACACCCCGCCCGCCTCGCCTATTTCAAGGAACCGCACACCATGGCATTCAACCTGCGCAACCGCAGCCTGCTGAACATGCAGGACTTCACTCCGCGCGACATCCGATTTCTCCTCGATCTCGCCGCGGAGCTGAAGCGCGCAAAGTACGCTGGCAACGAAGTCGCGCGGCTCAACGGCAAGAATATCGCGCTGATTTTCGAAAAGACCTCGACCCGCACGCGCTGTGCCTTCGAGGTTGCCGTGCACGACCAGGGCGGCCATGTCACCTACATCGATTCGGCGAGCTCGCAGCTTGGCCGCAAGGAGTCGCTCAAGGACACGGCGCGCGTGCTCGGCCGGCTCTACGACGGGATTGAATATCGCGGCTTTCACCAGAACGTGGTGGAAGATCTCGCGTTGTATTCGCATGTTCCCGTATGGAACGGACTGACCGACGAATTTCATCCGACCCAGGTGCTCGCGGACTTGCTGACGATGCAGGAATTCGGCGAAAAGCCGCTGCACGAACTGTCGTTCTGCTACCTCGGCGACGCCCGTTTCAACATGGGCAATTCGCTGCTGATCGGCGGCGTGCAGATGGGCATGGATGTGCGCATTGCCGCGCCGCGCGAACTGTGGCCTCACGATGATCTCGTGACACAGATGCGGCGCCTTGCGGAGCGGACGGGTGCTCGCGTGGCGATCGTCGAGGATCCGCATGAGGCCGTGAGCGGCGCCGACTTCGTCTATACCGACGTGTGGGTTTCAATGGGCGAGCCGGTGGAGGCTTGGGGGCCGCGCATCGAGCTTTTGCGGCCATACCAGGTCAATGCCGCGTTGATGAAAGCAACGGGCAAGCAGCGCACCCGCTTCATGCATTGCCTACCCGCTTATCACAATCTCGAGACCGAAACCGGCCGGCAGATTCACGAGCACTTCGGTCTGTCCGAGCTCGAAGTTAGCGACGAAGTCTTCGAATCGAATGCGTCGATTGTGTTCTCGCAGGCTGAAAACCGCATGCATACGATCAAGGCGGTACTCGTGGCGACACTCGCTTAAGGATCCATCATGCGCATCCTGATCGCACTGGGTGGCAACGCGCTGCTTCGGCGCGGCGAGCCGATGACGATGTCACACCAGATCGCCAATATCCGCCGCGCCGCACAGCAGATCGCGCGGCTAGCCGACGGCAACCAGCTGGTCATCGCGCATGGCAACGGCCCTCAGGTCGGCCTGCTGGCACTACAGGCCGCCGCCGCTGGCCCGACTGGTGCGGCGCCGCTCGATGTGCTCGACGCCGAGTCGGAAGGCATGATCGGCTATCTGCTCGAGCAGGAACTGGCCAACGCATTGCCGCCGCAGCGGCAAGTGGCGACACTGCTGACGCGCGTCGAGGTCGACGCCGACGACCCTGCCTTCACTCACCCCACCAAGCCAATCGGTCCCGTTTACACGGAGGCCCAGGCAGAACGTCTGGCCATCAGCAACGGCTGGAGCGTCGCTCGAGATGGCGACAGTTTCCGGCGCGTCGTCGCGTCGCCGAAACCGCGACGCATCATGGCGCTTCAACCCATTCACTGGTTGCTCGATCACGATGCCGTGGTGATCGCAGCCGGGGGCGGCGGAATTCCGGTCACGGTCGCAGCGGACGGCCGGACTCGCTGCGGCGTGGAGGCCGTGATCGACAAGGATCTGTGCAGCGCGCTGCTTGCGGCAGACGTGGACGCCGATCTGCTGCTGATCGCGACCGACGTTGACGCGGTTTATGCCGACTGGCACACGCCCTGCGAACGCGTGCTGAGCGAGGTGTCGGTTGCGGGACTTCGGTCGATGTCTTTCCCGGCCGGCTCAATGGGGCCGAAGGTCGAGGCCGCGTGCGAGTTCGTCTCGCGCACTGGCCGGCCGGCAGTCATCGGCTCGCTCGATCGCATCGAGGCGATGGCAAACGGCACGGCAGGTACGCGCGTCGTGTGCGCGTAAACAACGTTTGGCGATCGGGTAACCCGTGATCGAACCGGTTAATGCGGCGCTCGAATCGAGCGTCCGCTATCTCGCCGCCTATCTGGCCGGGCGTCGCATTCCCGTCCGGATGAAGTATCACGCGCTACCGCGCCGTTGATCTCGATCAACGCCGGCACCTACCCGGCTCCTAGACTCAGATCACGCGTTCAAGCGCCACTCACCCACTTCTGGAGCACTGCAATGACTTACAAGACCATCGTCGTTCACCTGGATACAAGTGAGCGCGCGCACCCCAGGCTCGAATTCGCCCTGCGGCTCGCCAAGCAGTTCGACGCCCATCTGACCGGTGTGTTTGCCGTGTTCACGCCCGATCCGCGCTCGCTCAACGTTATGGCCGGAACCGCCGAATACTACGGTACGCACGAACAGTTGCGCGCGGAACGCCGCGGCGCGCTCGAACGGCTCTTTCATGCGGAACTGCGCCGTGCGGGAGTTGCCGGCGAGTGGATCGCTGTCGACGCCCCGGCTAGCCTCGCCGTGCCGCAGCGCGGCCGGTGCGCTGACCTGATCATTGCCAGCCAGGACGACCCGCACGATCCGGAATCGTACGTCGGCGATTTTTTCCCTGAAAACCTGATCATGTCCGCAGGCCGGCCGGTGTTGCTGGTGCCGTACGCCAGCAACGTCACGTCATCCGGCGCGCACGTAATGGTCGCCTGGGACGGTAGCCGCGAAGCCACCCGCGCGGTACACGATGCGCTGCCGTTCATGCGCGCGGCGAAGACCACCACGGTCGTCACCGTCAACGGCGAGCGGGGCAAGCCGCGCGTGCGCATTCCGGGCGCGGATATCGCCACGCTCATCGCGCGGCACGGCGTGAACGTCGAGGTCAAGGATATTGAGGTCGGCCGCGATGCCTCGATCGGGGACGCGCTGTTGTCACAGGTATCCGCGATCGGCGCGGATCTGCTCGTGACGGGTGCTTACGGACACGCCCGCTGGCAGGAACTGGTGATGGGCGGCGCGACCCGCACGATCCTTAGATCAATGACCGTGCCGGTACTGATGTCGCATTGATGAACCGGAACGTCGAGTCAGTTCCATTCAGGAGAGAATTCACCATGTATCAACAGATTCTGGTTGCCGTCGACGGCAGTGAAACGTCCGCACGCGCCCTGGACGCAGCCTTGCAACTCGCGCGCGATTCCGGCGCAAGACTACAACCCCTTTTTGTCGTAGACGTCCCGTTGATGTCATACGACGTACCCGGTTACGACCCTTCCTACGTCCGCACGGCGCTGCTCGAGGAAGGCGCGCATGTGATCGAGGACGCAGTGGCGAGCATGAAGCGGGCCGGTGTGCAGGGCACGCCACGCATCGCCGAAACCGACCTGGCGGGCGACGACATCGCCCATTGCATACTGCACGCGGCAAGCGATTTCAAGGCCGACCTGGTGGTCATGGGCACGCATGGAAGGCGGGGTTTCCAAAGGCTGGTGCTCGGCAGTGTCGCCGAACGTTTCCTGCGCATCGCGCAGTGCGCGGTGCTGATGATCTCGGCACACAGCGCCAAACCTGTGGCAAGCGACGCACAGGTAGCCGAACCGATCAGGGAGCCGTCATGACCTGCAAAACCCTGCTGGTGCATCTCGACGACAGCACCCATAGCACCGCGAGGATCGAGTTCGCACTTGAACTGGCCGGCCGGCACGACGCGCATCTGATCGGCCTGTATGTGGTTTGTCAGGATCTGACGCAGCCGATGTTTCTCCACGGCGAACGCGCACTGGTCGCGATTCGCGAAGCGCAACACGAGGCCAATCTTAAAGACGCGCAGGCGCGCTTTCTGGCGGCGGGCGAACGGGCCGGGCGCGGTGTGGAATGGCGGGCGCCGGGCGGGCCGGCGGTGGAAGCAGCGGTCTTGCACGCACGCCACGCCGACCTCCTGATCCTCGGTCAGGATGATCCCGACGATCCGTCATCCTATATCGCACGCCACTTTGTCGAGGACGTGCTGATGAGCTCGGGCCGCCCTGCCATTGTGCTGCCCTATGCCGGGGCCGTCCGTTCGTTTGCCGAAAACGTGCTGATCGCGTGGGACGGCAGCCGAGAGAGCGCCCGGGCGATGGCCGACGCCTTACCCCTGATTAAGCGCGCGAAATTCGTCACCGTGATGACCCTGGAGCGTCACCCGGACAGTGAAGCCTCAGCCGGCATCGACGTCTCCGCCTGGCTTGAACGGCACGACATCCAGGCGGGATTCGCGGCCGCGCCTAAGGTGGCCGGGGTCCCCACGGGTGCGCTGCTGTTGAACATGCTGGCCGATCATCATATCGATCTGGTGGTGATGGGTGCATATGGGCATACGCGCGTGCAGGAACGGCTGCTCGGCGGCGTCACACGGACCATGCTTCAGTCGATGACCGTGCCGGTGCTGATGTCGCACTGATCTGGCAATTCAGGAATTGCGCGAAAAAAGCCCTCGCGCAAATTAAAGCGCCCGGTTTTCAGGGCGCTTCTTTTTTTGGAGCCTCGGCCCCCGGCACGGCTCCCATCGCGAGGTGGCTGCATACTGGCACGATCCGTGCAAACCGCGCACAATGGGCGACGCATACGTTGTTCCGGCTGGCTGCAGTTAACGAAAATCACCGTGATGTTTCCCGATCCGCGCCGCGCCCGCGTCATCAGTCAGCGTGGCGGATTGCCTACCATCCAATGAGGCGCACATGCCCTCTCGCGGTAACACGCCGTTCGCTAAAAAATCGCCTTTACCCATGCGGGTTGTCCCGCCTGAGCGACGTCCCATGCTTGCCGCGGCGGTCACATTCGCGGTCGTTCTTATGACTGCGCTTGGTGCTTGGCGCTGGGTCGGCGAGCACTCATTGCGCGCCGCCAACAGCCGCTTTGAACAGAATACTATGCGTATCACCGCTGATCTGCAGCGCGAGTTCACCTCCAGCGAATCACTGCTGCGCGGCGCGCGCGGCTTGCTCTCCGTCGCGCCAGCGGACGATGCCGACGCCTGGCGCCGATATGTCGCGCAACTCGATCTGGACGAAGCGTCGTCCGTGGTGCGCACACTTGGCTATGCTGAGGTTGACGCCGCCGCTATCGCCCGCCTGACGGGCGGCGCCGCTAACGCCGCCGGACCAGCCGCCGCGCCACAACCGGTCGCGCCGGTGACCCAGATGGCGCCGGCCGCCGTCGATGCGATGCCTGTCGGCTACGACCTGGCGAACGCTCCGGCGAGCCGGGCGGCGTTGCTGCACGCAATCGATACAGGGGCAAGCGCGCTCGACGCGGACGCAGCGCCGTTCGGCGATGCCGGCTCGAACCCTCACCCTCGTCTCTACGTCTATTTTCCGGTGTACTCGGACGCCGGATTGCCGTCGACACCACAAGCGCGCCGCGCGGGCATCAAGCGGCTGCTGGTAGCGGCGCTCGATACCAGCCGTGTGTTCGACAACGCCCTCGCCCGGCAACGGCGCATTGATCTGCAGGTATTTGGCGGAACCCCAGCCACGCTGCTTTATTCGTCCGCCGCAGCAGACGACGACCTGGTGGAGACGAGCCCTGTCTTCCGTAAAACCGATACCTTGCGCGTCGGCGGTGTACCGCTCACGCTGTCGTACACCGCGAGCGGCCGCTATCTGCGAGCCGAGGACGAATTTGCAGAAACCACGGTGCTGATCGCCGGCGTTGCGGCAGCGTGCCTGCTCAGTGCCATGGCTTTCCTGATTGCCAGCGAACGCGGCGGCGGATCGATAGCGACGAGCAAGGCGCGCAGCCAGTCGACCCTGAACGAGGCACGCATGATGGGGATCATTCGCTCGTCGATGGAAGCCATCATTACCGTCGACGAACGGCAGAACATCGTCATTTTCAATCCAATGGCCGAACAGGTTTTCGGATGTACCGCAATGGAAGCGGTCGGCGCCTCGCTCTCGCGCTTCATTCCCGAGCGCTTTCGCGCGGGACACGCGCGGCACGTCGAACAGTTCGGCGTGACCGGCGTTTCCGACCGCCAGATGGGCAAGCAGCGCGTACTGTTCGGCTTGCGGAGCAACGGTGAAGAGTTTCCTATTGAAGCGTCGATCTCGCAGATCCGTGATGGCGATGGCAAGCTGTACACAGTTATGCTGCGCGACATCACTGAGCGGGTAAAAGCGGAAAATGCGCAGCGGCAATCGCGCGAGGAACTACGCGAGCTCTCGGCAAATCTCCAGAAAGTTCGCGAGGAAGAAAAAACCCGCATCGCACGCGAGCTGCACGACGACCTTGGGCAGCAATTGACTGCCCTCAAGATGGACATTTCGTCGGTCGAACAGGAGCTCGAAACCACTGCTGAACCCCGCCTGATGCAGCAACTGCGCGGGATGCGCCGGTTGATCGATGCGACGGTCGCGTCAGTGCGCCGGATCGCTGCCGATCTGCGCCCGGTCATGCTCGACGATCTCGGTCTGATTCCTGCGATCGAATGGCTCGCCAATGACTTTACAAACCGCTATGGCATCGATGTGGAGCGCCGGATCGAAGTCGGCGACACCAGCTTTACGCCAAATGGCGCGACGACGCTATTTCGTATCGTCCAGGAGGCGTTGACCAATGTCGCCCGGCATGCGGAAGCGACGCTCGTCACGCTGACTGTGCGCATCGAAGGAGGTGCTTGCGTGTTGCAAATCGCGGATAACGGTCACGGCGCGAACCGCTCGCCCACCTCCGCCGAGAAATCATTTGGCCTGCTCGGTATCCGCGAACGTGCACATATGCTGGGCGGCACGGTCGACATCCACAGTTCCAATGGCAACGGCTTTGCGCTGACCGTCACCTTTCCGGTCACGGCGGTGCAACAGCAGGAGATGCAAACATGATTCGAGTGCTGATAGCCGACGACCATGCCCTCGTACGCGATGGCCTGCGGCATATCCTGCAGAACGCGAGCGGCTTCGAGGTGGTCGGCGAGGCCAATGACGGCATCAGCACGATCGCGCTGACCCGCTCGAACGCTGCCGACGTGCTCGTACTCGATCTGTCGATGCCGGGCAGAAACGGCGTCGAACTGATCAAGCAGATCAAGGAGGAAAAACCGGCACTGCGGATCCTCGTGCTCACCATGCACGCGGAGCAGCAGTACGCGGTACGCGCTTTCAAGGCGGGCGCATCAGGGTATCTGACCAAGGAAAGTGCCAGCGCCGAGTTGGTCTCCGCCGTCACCAAAGTCGCATCCGGAGGTGTTTACGTGAGCCTCGCGATGGCCGAGCGATTTGCGCAGAGCCTGAACGAGCCTGCTGACACGTTACCCCATCAACGTCTATCCGACCGTGAATTCGATGTGTTCCGCCGCATCGCCGCGGGGCAGACCCTGACCGAAATCGCCGCGGAGTTGTGTGTCAGCAGCAAGACGGTGAGCACCTATAAAACGCGCATCCTCGAAAAAATGCAGATGCCGCACGAAGCCGCGCTGGTGCGTTACGCGCTGCGCCACAAGCTGCTCGGAGAAGACGACGAAATCTAGATCTGTATCCGGGACGGCGCGCAGGCCGTCGGGTTAGAGCCAATCGTCACATCAATTCGCCGCTCACGCGGCTACATCTCCTTCCGCATTTGCCGTCTGTAGGAAATCCCCTACACGCCTTCGCGCTCGCCTACCTGAAGTTCGTTCGCCGCCGATTTTAAATTGAGACAGCGCGGCCGATACTTCGAGCCATGAACTCCAGCCCGTCCCAACAAACACTGCGCGTTTTCCTCGTGGAAGACACGATCCCGATCAGACAACGGATGGCGGCCCGCTTCGGCGCCATCGACGGCGTCGAGATTGTCGGCGAAGCCGAAGAATCCGATGCCGCGCTCGCCGGTATCGACGCCACCGGAACCGATGTCGTGGTCGCGGATTTTCGCCTGACCGGCGGCACCGGCATGGAACTGCTGCAGAGCATCGCGCGCAGCACGTCGCCGGTAATCACGATCGTACTGACGAATCATTCGAGCGCGGCCTTCAGGCAGGCGTGCCTCGCGGCCGGCGCTCAGTACTTCTTCGACAAGACGAGTGAATTCGATCTTGCATGCAACACGATCAAGCGGATTGCCCACGAGCGTAGCGCACGTGGCCTCAACTACACAGGAGAACATCATGTCTGACGTCGCCGAATACACTGAAATCATGCCGCTGCAGCGTGTCCCACTGCCGGCGTCAGGCCATTCCCCGCTCGCGCCGTCAGTACCGGCCCGCCCCGCCGCACGCTGCTCGACCTGCTCGCTGCGCTCGATCTGCATGCCGCAAGGCTTGACGCCGGCCGAACTGGAGCGCATGGAGTCGCTGATGTGCGTTTCGCGCACCATCAAACAGGGTGAATCGCTATACCGCGCCAACGATTCGTTCCAGAGCATCTATGCGGTCCGGGCTGGTTCGTTCAAGACCGTCGTCATGCATCGCGACGGTCGCGAACAGGTCACCGGTTTTCATCTGGCCGGCGACTCACTCGGTCTCGACGGCGTATGTTCAGGCAAACACAGCTGCGACGCGATCGCCATCGAGGACAGCAACGTCTGCATCATCCCGTTCCATTTGCTCGAAGTCATGTGCCGCGAGGTGAAGGTCGTGCAACAGCACGTCCATCGCCTGATGGGCGGGGAGATCGTTCGCGAGGCGACACTGATGATGCTGCTCGGCACGATGTCCGCCGAGCAGCGGGTCGCCGCATTCCTGCTGAACCTGTCAGGAAGGCTCAAAACACGCGGCTACTCCCCGGCCACGTTCAATCTGCGCATGACACGGGAGGAGATCGGCAGCTATCTTGGGATGAAACTCGAAACCGTCAGCCGCATGTTTTCGAAATTTCAGAAGGACGGCCTTGTCGATACGCACGGCAAACAGATCAGGATTCTCGACCTAGAAGGCCTCGCGCGCGTGTAGCGCCAGACGAAAAGGAGGAGACCCTGAATGAACGCACTTCCCCAGAACACCGCGCACTCGCCGTTGAAATGCGCTTGCCGCGCGACAGCGTCGCCGTGCTCGCTCAGACGGTAGGTCATTTCGATGTTGCGAACCCCGAGGAAAGTAACTGACCGTGGCGGACGCTCGAACGCAACGCGAAACATCGGCTTGATATGAGTCAATCGCAACGGCGACGGCGACTCTACACTGATCTCAGAACCTGTCCTGGAGTGCATATCGTGAATGCCTCGCCCCTGCACTATCTCGCCGCAAGCACACTTGCGCTGTTGCTGGCAGCAAGCGGCGCAGCGCTTGCCCAGTCAGAGCCGACAGCGCTAGTCGATCAACAGCATTGCATGTTCTGCCATACCCGTGATGCGCCATTTCTCGCGCCTTCGTTTCAGCAGATCGCGGAACGCTATCGCGGCGTGCCAAACGCCAGCGTGATGCTTGAGCACAAGCTGCGGCTCGGCGGCAAGGCCCACTGGGGTGACATGGCCATGCCGCTGCCGGCGGATCGCGGTGGCCCATTGACGCCCGAAGATGCTCACACGTTGATCCAGTGGGTTTTAAGCCAATAGCGACCCAGATCGTTTGCCCATGTTCGTGGCATGTACGGAGAACCTCATGCGCCTCACCATCCACCTCGACACGTTCGACCGTGTCAATCCAATGGCATTCGCCATCCTGTGGCTCGACAATGAAAAACGCCAATGGTCGCGCGAGGGGCATATGGGACTCGATTTACCTGAATGGGGCGCCTTGCACGTCGATTGCGGCAACACGCTGATCTGTGGGCCGCACGATTCCACACCCCGCTGCGTCCTCGAAGGACTCGATCTGAACACCGCATCTGGACCATTCGAGGGTGAAACCGGACACGCACAATGGTGCGCCGACGCCGGCAGATCGCTGATAACCGGCCACTGGCACGTGCAATGTATCGACAACGAGAACACCGAACCCGAAGACGGTATATTCGCCGCCGACGACAACCCGTAAGCATTGTCGATACGACCAACAGGATGAGGAGCTACCGTGGGAATGACTGCTAATCTGGACGGCGTGCGTCATGCGTACGGACTCTGCTTCGTACGCGCGCCATGGGCCTATTTCACGCGTTTGCCGCTCGACCAGCAATGGGGGGACGGCTGGGAACGCGTGCCTTATCAACAGCACGCCGCAGCCCCTTATACCGACAGTCCCGAGCAGATCCTGACCGTCGCTTTCGATGGCCCGCTCTACACGCCCGATCGCGGCTACGACAGCAAGGAACGCAGCGTCAACGAAATCAACCGCGGCGAGGTGCCATGGCTGCATACGCAAAGCTTTGTCAGCAATGCACCGATTCACATCATGGCAGGCGTCACGCTTGAGTCATTTGTGGAGCAGGTCGAACTTGCGGGCGGTCACGTGTTTGCACCGCTCGGCTGGGGCGCTTTGCGACTCGAACCAGTTGCGCGCGCGGCGTCGTCGAATACGCCGACTCCGGCGTGCGGCACGGCCAAAGCCTGAAGCGATCAACGCATATTACCCGCATTACCGCATCATCCCGGCTCATCGCGCGCCATCCCAACCTCCTCCCAGCGCCACATACGGCGCCATCGCATCCGCACACCTCCCGGCGGCGTGCTAGGAATCGTCGCCCGCTGAAGGGTTAAGCAGCAGGACGAAACAGGCAACGCCGGCAACAAGCCCGGCCGCGCCGAAACGAATGAAGTCCGTGCTATCGAACAACAGCCCACGGATTAATCCCGCGAGGCCTGCTAACGCGATAAAGACGGCAACGGTCGCAAAGATGATTCTGGATTCTGTCCGGACCATGATTCCTCCCTCTCGGCTCAATGCGCGTCGTTTCAAATCGACGTGGCAGTTCGCGAGCCGTCAATGACACATTCATCATCGACCCAATCGAAGTATTGCGATTGATTTGCATCAAGGTCTGGAAGCTCCGCATCACGTGCAGGTGATGCAAGCGCCTTGCAACGTTGATGGTTCATCCATCAGCAGAAAGGCGACCAGCACTCGGTGCAGCTCACCTCTTGATGTGAATCAAGTGCATCGTCGGCCAGACCGTCATAGTCCTTACACACACCCACGCTGAATCATCACCGGCCCCCGTTCCGTCGTATCTGCCTGGCAGCCGTCGCCGTTCTCGCGCCAGCCCCCCAGACGCATCGGTGTACGCATCATGGCCATCAAGAGCCATCTCAAGTGACCACGCTGTCGATGCGTGGTCGCCGCCATAACCCCTATGAGGAGACTATGCATGTCTACCGTCGAACTTAATCAACCCAACTCCACGGCGCCGCAGATCCCAGCGCTCAGGCACGCAACCATCGACGGCATGGCGGCTTACCATGCGCTCGTGGCCGAGGCCGAACGCGACTATCCCGCGTTCTGGGCGCGTCTTGCGAGAGAGCATCTCGAGTGGCGCCGACCGTTCACGAAAGTGCTGAACGATACGAACGCGCCCTTCTATCAGTGGTTTGAAGACGGTGAGCTGAACGCTTCATATAACTGCCTCGATCGCAACCTCACCAACGGTCTTGCCGACAAAACGGCTATCGTGTTCGAGGCAGACGACGGCAAAGTCACGCACATCACGTATCAGGCGCTCTATCACCGTGTGTGCAGACTCGCCAACGCGTTGCACGCGCGCGGCGTGAAGAAAGGCGACCGGGTAGTGATCTACATGCCGATGTCGGTGGAAGGCGTCGCCGCCATGCTGGCGTGTGCGCGCATCGGCGCGCCGCACTCCGTCGTGTTCGGCGGCTTCTCCGCGAAATCGCTGCATGAACGGATGGTCGATGTCGGCGCGGTGGCCGTGATTACCGCCGACGAACAGGTGCGCGGCGGCAAGACCCTGCCGCTCAAGACTATCGTCGACGAAGCCCTTGCGATGGGCGGCACCGAAGCCGTTAAAACGGTCGTCATCTATCGCCGTACCGGCGGCCGGATTCCCTGGATCGCAGGACGCGACGCATGGCTGCATGAACTCGAACAGGACCAACCCGATACCTGCGAACCGGAATGGGTCAGTGCGGAACACCCGCTGTTCGTGCTGTACACGTCCGGGTCGACCGGCGCGCCCAAAGGCGTGCAGCACAGCACCGGCGGCTATCTGCTGTGGGCCGCCGTAACGATGAAATGGACCTTCGACATCAAGCCGGCCGATGTCTTCTGGTGTACCGCCGACATCGGCTGGATCACCGGTCACACGTACATCTGCTATGGCCCTACCGCAGTAGGGGCGACCCAGGTGATCTTCGAGGGCGTCCCCACCTATCCGAATGCGGGCCGCTTCTGGGACATGATCCAGCGCCACAAGGTCAGCATCTTCTACACGGCGCCGACCGCCATCCGGTCTCTCATCAAAAGCGCCGACGCCAACGCCGCCGTGCATCCAGGCAGTTTCGACCTGAGCAGCCTGCGCATTCTCGGCACGGTCGGCGAACCGATCAACCCCAGCGCATGGAACTGGTATGCCGAACATGTCGGCGGCGGCCGCTGTCCGGTGCTCGACACGTTCTGGCAAACGGAAACGGGCGGCCACATGATCTCGCCGCTGCCGGGCGCCACCCCGCTCATGCCGGGATCGTGCACGCTGCCGATGCCGGGCATCGACGCGGCGATCGTCGACGAAACCGGCCATGAAGTGGCCAACGGTCAAGGCGGCGTGCTCGTCATCCGCAAGCCGTGGCCTTCGATGATCCGCACGATCTGGGGCAATCCTGAGCGCTTTCGCAACGGTTACTACCCCGAGGAACTCGGCGGCAAGCTGTACCTCGCCGGCGACGGCGCGATTCGTGACCGGGACACGGGCTACTTCACGATCACAGGTCGTATCGATGACGTCCTGAACGTGTCCGGACACCGGATGGGCACGATGGAAATCGAATCGGCGCTGGCGGCCAATCCGCTCGTCGCCGAAGCGGCAGTCGTCGGGCGTCCGGATGAAACGTTCGGTGAGGCCATCGTCGCCTTCGTCGTTCTGAAAACGGCGCGGCCAACCGGTGCTGAGGCTAAGCGCATAGCGGACGAATTGCGCGCCTGGGTCGCCAAGGAAATCGGTCCGATCGCGAAACCGAAGGACATCCGGTTCGGCGACGCCATGCCCAAGACGCGCTCCGGCAAGGTCGTGCGCCGCTTGTTGCGCTCAGTCGCGAAAGGCGAATCGATTACACAAGACACGTCGACCGTCGAAAACCCCGCCGTGATTTCACAGTTCGCCGATTCGATCTGAACGGTCCGGCGGTCCGGCGGTCCGGCGGTGCGCCTCTCCGGCGCTCCGGCGTTCAGACGCTTGATCCTGTTGTGGCCGATGCGCGGCGCTTGTCTTAAGGACGGCCGCGCAATCGACCTCTACCTCTTTCTGAATGAGGAATTCATCATGAATATCAAAGCCCCTAATCCGGCTGCACTCGGCCTGGCCGGTTTTGCCCTGACGACCTGGCTGCTCAGTATGATTAATGCCGGCTGGTTCAGCGGCACTGCGATGGGTATGGTGCTCGCCGTCGCTTTCGCTTACGGCGGCACAGCGCAGATGCTAGCCGGACTCATGGAAATACCGCGCGGCAATACATTTGGCGCGACGGCCTTTCTGAGCTATGGTGCGTTCTGGTGGTCGTTCGCCCTCTTCGTGCTGTTCCTGCACGGTACTGTGCCTGCGGCGTTCATCGGGTGGTATCTGTTCCTGTGGGGCGTGTTCACGCTTTATATGTGGGTCGCCACATGGCGTGCGCCGCGCGCGTTGCAACTGGTGTTTCTATCGTTGTGGGTGACTTTCTTCGTGCTTGCGGCGAGCGAATGGACCGGCCTTGAATGGCTGCGCCATGCCGGAGGTTACCTCGGCCTGGTGACGGCGCTGCTGGCGTTCTATCTGTCCGCGGCGGAAATCATTAACGAGGCACACGGACGCACGGTGCTGCCGGTGGGAACCGTCGCTCAGGAAATCGATGTGACCGTGACGGTCACCGAGGGACTGCGCGGGGCCTGAAACAAGCGGCGGCCGGCGTGCCGCCGCTCACACGGATAAAAATTGGCATGCCAATCAACTATCTTCGAGGATTCACGAAACCTGAGCGCAGCGACGCGGCGAATCTCCGCCTCGGACGATCGCTAGCCTTCGTCGCCGGTGCGGCCAACGCCGGCGGATTCCTCGCGGTGGGACAGTACACCTCTCACATGTCCGGCATTGTGTCGTCACTCGCTGACAACCTCACGCTCGGCGAAATCAATGCAGTCGTTGCGGGATTGAGTTCGCTGTTGTCGTTCCTTTTCGGGGCCGCCACCTCTGCAATTCTGATCAACTGGGGGCGTCGCCGGCAAATGCACAGCCTCTATGCGATGCCGTTGATGCTCGAGGCTACGCTGCTCCTCTGCTTTGGCCTGATCGGCACGAATCTCGAGACCCATCGCCTGCTCTTCGTGCCGGTGACCGTTTGTCTTCTGTGCTATGTGATGGGTCTGCAGAACGCGATGATCACAAAGATCTCAAAGGCGGAGATCCGCACGACGCACGTCACCGGTCTCGTGACCGATATCGGCATCGAACTCGGCAAGTTTTTTTACTGGAACCTTGGAGACGTCGGAGCAACAACCGGTGGCGCAGTCCGTGCAGATCGCCAGAAACTGCGACTTCTCGGATCACTATTATTGTCGTTCCTCTCGGGCGGCCTGGCAGGCGCCATAGGCTTCAAGCACTTGGGGTTTATGGCGACCATTCCCCTTGCTATCGTGCTGCTTACTCTCGCCGCTGTTCCGGTCGTCGACGATATGCTCGCGCAGCGCCGATAGCATATTTTTTCGCAATGCCGCTACGTCGCGCCGCATTGATCGATAGGGGGCGCGGCCCGATTGCCAGTTACTGGTCAACGCATATTTCCGGTGTGCCCAAGTGAATAACGCCCCGGTTGCGGCCAGACGGTAAGCCCGTGCGGTTCCGCGCCAACCGGAATGGATTTGACCGAGCCGGTCGTCGTATCGATCGCGTAGACAACGTCATCGAAGCGACCGGACAGCCACAGCATCGTGCCATCCGCGCTGACATTACCCATGTCGGGACTGCCGCCGCCCGGAATCGGCCAGTTCGCGACGACCTTGCGCGTTGCGAAGTCGATCACCGAGACGCTGCCCTTGCCATGTTTCGGCCCGTGCACGCGATTGGAGCCACGGTTGGACACATAGAGCCGGGTGCCGTCGCGGCTCGGGTACAGGCCGTGCGTACCAACGCCGGTCTTGATGAAGCCAAGCTTCGTGAAGCTGTCGCCGTCGATCACGTAGACACCGTCGGCCATCATGTCGGCGACATAGAACACCTTGCCGTCTGGCGCGATGCGGATGTCCTGCGGCATGCCCTTCCGATCGAGTTCGAGGTAGTCCACGACCTTGCGGTTGACGAGATCGATCTTGGCCAGCTTGCCGCCGAACTCGCAGGTAAAGAGCGCGTACTTGCCGTCGATCGAGAAATCGGCGTGATTGATGCCTTTGCACTGGGGCGCTTCAAGACTCGATTTCAGCGCCATCGTGTGCGCATCGCGAAAGTCCAGTCGCGCGTGTGCTTCGGCCACCACGATCGCCTCTTTGCCGTCCGGTGTGAAGTACATGTTGTACGGATCGTCGACCATGATCGCCTTGCCGGGATGGCCGGTCTTCGGATCGATCGGGGTCAGGCTGCCGTCGGGGCGGCCTTCGGCGTTGTTGGCCACCCACAGCGTCTGCAGATCCCATGCAGGGACGACGTGCTGTGGACTGAATCCGACGTGAAACCTGTCGACCACCTTCAGCGTGGCCGAATCGATCACGTAGACGTCGTTCGAACGCAGGTTCGGCACATAGACGCGCGGTAGCGCGCCGGCGACCGCGGCGCTCATATGCCCGGCGCCCGCTTCGCTGTACAGGTTATCGGGGTGCACCACAGGCGGCATGCCGGCCACCGTGGTGACTGATGCAGCCGAGGCAGTGCCGGCGGCACAGAAACCGGCCAGCGCGACGGCGACGGCCGTTGCAACGCGCGAAAAGCGGGGAGCACACAATTGCATGGCGAATTCCGTTATCGAGTGATTGAGTGATCGGAGACGACGTCGGGAGTCTCTCGGATACCTCAGCGGCTTGCGGTCTCTTTCTTGATGGCATCGATGGTCCGCGACACAATCGCGTCAATGCCCAGTTGACCGAGTTCGACGCTCGAGTGCCGCGGGTCGCCGCCATAGACGCCGTCGGCCGGTCCCAGTTTCGGACCGGTTCGCAGATGATCGAGCCGCACCATTTGCGGTGCTACCGCCAGCAGCAGCGAGGTATCCGCGAGTCCCGCATGCGTGCCGATCTCGGCATCGCTCACGCCGTGCTGCCGCAGGATCTGCGCGTAGCCGTCCGAGCTCGTGCCGTAGTACGCCGGCGGCACGAATGCGCGCGCGCTCGAGCCGGCCCAGCTCTTGTTGAGCTGGGCTACGACATGCCTGACATCGTTCTGGTAGCCGCCGTGGTCGCCGAGAAAGACGACGTTGGTGAAGCCGTGAACCTTGAAGCTGTTCGCGGCGGATTCGAGCGTCTTTTCGAACACGTCGTCCGGCACGGTGATCGTGCCCGGAAAACGCATGTGCGAGGTCGGCGGAGCGTAGCCGCCCTCCGGCACGTAGGCGATGACCGGCGCGACGATCGCGTTGCCGAGGCCTTCGGCAATCCGCTGCGACAGCACCTTGACGCGTGCATTGTGTTTGCCGAGTGCGACGTCGGGGCCGCTTTGCTCGGTTCCGCCGATGGGGATGATAATGGTGGTCTTGCCTGTCTGAATCTGGTCGCGCAGTTCGGTCCAGGTCAGGTCCTCAAGGAAGACGGTTTTCGGAGTTTGAGCAAAAACAGCCTGCGTAGCGATGAGCAAAATGACGGATGCGAAAGCACGTCTTGACGGAAAGCGCATGAAGGAGTCCTCGTGGGAAATGCGTGCCTCGTGAGCGAATATCCGCATAGTATCCCGTGGGGTGTCTACTGTTGTTCTTCGCAGCGGCGAGACTGTCGCCTCATGCACACACGTCGCTTACCGACTTACGAAATCCTTAATGCGCACACTCCGTCAGAACTGACGCGCCTGCGCGGCGGCAACTCCTGGTCGCTCAAGTTGCAACGACCGTATCACGGACCAGCAGCACCGGGCAGTTCGAGAATCGAAGGAATCGCTCAGCGACGCTACCTAGCTTCATGCGTTGTATTCCGCGACGTCCGTGGGTACCCATCACGACAAGGTCCACGTCGTGCCCCTGTACGTAACGCAGCAAGCAGCTGGCGACGTCTTCGCTGATGTTGTCCGTCTCGGCGATAGTGACCTTGCACGCCACGTCGCCCTCCGTCGCGTCTTTAAGCGCATTCGCCAGGATTCGGTCGCCTTCAGCTCGTAGTGCCTCGACCATCGCAAACTGGTCGTAATTGGCTGAATAGGCAAACATCGCGAAACGGTCGAGCACGTACACCATCGTCATCGTGCCGTCGACCAGCTTCGCCATGCGGATAGCTTCCTTTAGCGCACCTTTCGACGCGTTGCTGCCATCCAGTGCCACCAGGATATTTTTGTACATGACCACCCTCTCCGGTTAGTCGATTACGAATTCGCTCCTCATGGCGAATCAACTGCGCTGCCGGGAACGACACGAAGACGCGCACCACCCAGGCTGAAGATGGTCACAAATTCATCATCTGCGTTTCCCCTCGCGCCCGGATTGATTTGTATCAATGGCGTACGCGCTGTCGCTTGTGTACCTGATCGCGAACCCGACGCTTCGCGGATGCGTATTTCACCAGCATTGATTCAAATCAAGCCGCTTACGCGTATCAGGATGAATATGCGTAATCGCGCATCGCCAGCGCGGCTGCGGCTAACCGGCTCGATCCGAGCGTCCCGTCACGGCGAAACAAAGGCGATGAGACTCTGTCGGCGCGCGATTACCGCCGACATGGCGCAGGATTTGCTTATTGCTGTACCCACAGTTGTACCCGCACGACCCCGGCGAAGCGACCGGGGCTGACCAGCAGGAGGAGACAATGCGCGATGATGTCGGTCACGCCGTAACGCCAATGGCGACTCGTGAGGCCGGCTGGCTCACGCCGTCGATTCAGAAATCCCACGAGCGCTCCGAAACGTTCGGCTTGAGCGCCGCGATGCGGCCGGATTACGACGTGCTGCCGGCGGCCGAACTCACCTTGAAACTCGAGCAAAGCCGCGTCCTGTGTGCGCATGCCACGCCCGTGATGGAAACGCTGCACGAGCAGATCGTCAACACGCAGAGCATGATTGTGCTGACCGACGCCGAAGGGCTGATTCTTCACTCGATCGGCGACGACGATTTTCTCCGGCGCGCCGAGAAAGTCGCGCTGCGTCCGGGCGCGAACTGGGCGGAAGACCGGCAAGGCACCAACGCAATCGGCACAGCGCTCGCCGAGCGCTGTCCGACAGTCGTGCATGGCGAACAGCACTATCTGGCTGCCAATCGCTTTCTCACCTGTTCCAGCGTGCCGATCCTGGATCCGTACGGCGATCTGATCGGCGTGCTCGACGTCACCGGCGACCACCGCAGCTATCACCAGCACACCCTGGCGCTGGCAAAGATGTCCGTCCAGATGATTGAGAATCATCTGTTTACCAATACCTTTCGCGAGACACTGCAAATTGCCTTTCACGGCCGGCCCGAATTTCTCGGCACCTTGATGGAAGGCATCGTCGCGTTTACCTGCGATGGCCGTTTCCTGTCGGCCAATCGTAGTGCGCAATTTCAACTGGGATTGCCGCTCACCAGCTTGCGCGCGCATACCCTGTCCTCGCTATTCGGCCTCACCAGCGCGCAACTGATCGACCGTCTGCGCGTCAGCCGGGACCAGCATCTGTCGCTGAACCTGAGCAACGGCGCAGTGGTATGCGCCCACGTCGAATTCCGGCGTGCTACGCGCACCAATGATGCCTGGCCGCCGGAGGAGCATCGCGAGTCACGACCCTCACAACGCATGGCGTCCCCTCCCCCCGCCGCGAGCGTGCTTTCGAGACTCAGCTATCTGGACACCGGGGACCCGCAGATCGCGGCGGTCATCGCCAAAGTCCGCAAGGTAATCGGCAAGGACATCCCGATCCTGATCACCGGTGAGACCGGTACCGGCAAGGAACTGCTGGCCCAGGCGATCCACAACGACTCGCCGCGCCGCTCGGGGGCCTTCGTTGCGGTTAACTGCGCGTCGATACCGGAAACGCTGATCGAATCCGAGTTGTTCGGCTATGAAGAAGGCGCCTTCACCGGTGCGCGGCGCAAAGGCGCCGTCGGCAAATTGCTTCAGGCCAACGGCGGCACGCTATTTCTCGACGAAATCGGCGACATGCCCTATCCGCTGCAAGTGCGCTTGCTGCGCGTGCTGCAGGAGCGCCTCATCAATCCGCTGGGTTCCTCGAAGTCGATACCGGTCGATATCGCCATCATTTGCGCAACTCACCGCGACCTGCGCGACATGATCGTGCAGAACCGGTTTCGTGAGGACCTGTATTATCGCCTGAACGGACTGGTGGTGAAATTGCCGCCGCTGCGCGAGCGCACGGATCTGTCCGCCGTGATCCAGAAGATGCTGCAATCCGCATCATCCGAAAGCGCGGATGGGCCGCGACTGAGCGTCGCCGACGAGGTGATGGCGCTGTTCGAGCAATGCGCGTGGCCCGGCAATTTTCGCCAGCTCAGCAATCTTCTGCGAACCGCTGCCGCCATGGTCGATGCGGACGGTCAGCTCCGGCGCGAGCATTTGCCCGACGATTTCTTCGACGACGTCCGCGGCACTGCCGCCGCGCCTGCGAGCATCACGGAAACCTTACCGCTATCAAGCGGGCGGCTGGAGGACGTCGCCGCCAACGCCATCGCCAAGGCGGTTGCGCAGCATGGCGGCAACGTGTCGGCTGCCGCCCGCGCACTCGGCGTCTCGCGCAATACGATCTACCGCAAACTGCCGCCGCAGGGTGTGGACAACGCCGACGACGCCGTCTGACCGCCTGCGGCACAGGTGCTCCAATTTGCAACAGCGGTGTCCTCGAACTGAACAGCGCGCTGTTTCAGGCGCCGGACTAGTTAGTCAGTTTCCCTCAGCAAAACGTGAGTCGGTGTCCAACGACGCTTTCGTTCAGGACGCAAAACGCCAATCGTGCGTCGGCCGTACCGATCGCAGCACGTGACACGCCCGGCATAGACCTTGCATTTGATCAATATGACCGCTTCCTCAATGCGGTTTCTCAATCACATGTCGTATCCCAGGAGACAACCATGCAATGGACCACCCCCGCCTATACCGATCTGCGCTTCGGTTTTGAAATCACGATGTACATCGCCAATCGCTGAAGCAACGATGAAGCGCCGCCCGCCCATCGCAGCATGTCAGTGTGCGCGGCGGCGCCCGGAGCATGGCTCATGAAGATCAAAATTCTAGGTTCGGGTGCAGGCGGCGGACTGCCGCAATGGAACTGCAACTGTATGAACTGTAACCGGGCCCGTTACCAGACTGGCGACGTGTTGCCGCGCACCCAATCTTCGATTGCGGTGAGCGAGAACGGCGTCGACTGGATTCTGATCAATGCCTCGCCGGATCTGCTCGCACAGTTGCGCGCGAATCCGGAACTGCAACCCGCCCGCTCGATTCGTGACAGTGGCATTGCCGCGGTCGTGCTGATTGACGCGCAGATCGATCACGTCACCGGTCTGCTGATGCTGCGTGAACGCACTACGCCCCTGCCGCTGTATGCCTGCGCACCGGTGTTCGCCGATCTCTCCACGGGTTTGCCGCTGGTTCCGCTGCTCGACCATTACTGCGGCGTCGAACGTCATGAGATCGTGCTCGATCAACCCTTCACGATTGCGCCTGTGGAAGGTATCCGCTTCACCGCATTACCGATCGAGAGCAAGGCACCGCCCTACTCGCCGCGCCGCGCCCAGGCCGCGCCTGGCGACAATATCGCACTGCTGATCGAGAACCTTGCTACCGGTGCACGCGTTTTCTATGCACCGGGGCTCGCGCACGCGCCGGAACCTGTGTTCGCCGCGATGCGTTCTGCGCAACTCGTTCTGGTCGACGGCACGTTCTGGTCCGCGACCGAGATGATCGACCTGGGCCTGTCGACCCACCTCGCGGCCGATATGGGCCATCTGCCACAGTGCGGCCATCGCGGCTTGTCAGGGATGGTTCAGTTGCTGGACGCGCTGCCCAGTGCGACGCGCAAGGTGCTGATTCACATCAACAACACCAATCCGATTCTCGACCCGTATTCCCCCGAACATGCCGTGATACGCGCACGCGGTATCGAAGTGGCACGCGACGGAATGCAATTCCAGGTATAGCCATGAACGCCCCGCTGCCTACCGCTGTTACCCACGCCGCCCCCTGGTCGCCGGACGAATTCGAAGCGCGTCTGCGCGCGCTCGGCGCGCACTATCATATTCATCATCCGTTCAATCTACGGATGAATAGTGGCCAGTGTTCGCCTGAGCAGATTCGTGGCTGGGTTGCCAACCGCTTCTATTACCAGATCAACATCCCCCTGAAAGATGCAGCGATTCTGTCCAATTGCGAGGACCGACAGACGCGCCGCCTCTGGATCGAGCGGCTGCACGACCACGACGGCTACGGCGACAACCCCGGCGGTATTGAAGCATGGGCGCATCTCGCCGACGCGGTCGGCATCGAGCGCAAGGCATTGTGGTCGCTTGAGCACGTGCAGCCCGGCGTGCGCTTCGCAGTGGACGCCTATGTCAATTTCGCCCGTAGGGCGCCGTGGCAGGAGGCGGTCTGCTCTTCGCTCACGGAGATGTTCGCGCCGCAGATTCACCGCGACCGTCTGGCCGGCTGGCCCGACCTGTATCCATGGATCGACGCGCAGGGATTGCAGTACTTCCGCAGCCGTATTCCACTTGCCCAGCGCGATGTCGAGCATGGTCTCGAGGTCACGCTCAGTCACTTCAAGACCCCCGACGCCCAACAGCGTGCCCTCAACATCCTGCGCTTCAAGCTAGACATTCTCTGGTCGATGCTCGATGCCATCGAAAAGGCGTACCCGGTATGAACGCCCCGCACCCCGATCACTACGTCAACCTGCGCCCGCATCTGCGCGCGATGTTTCGTCTGCAATGGGAAGACGTGCAAGATGCCTACGTATTGTTGTATCCGGAAGGCATGGTCAAACTCAATCCGAGTGCAGGCGAAATTCTCGCGCGCTGCGACGGAACCCGGGAACTGGACGACATCATTGACGAACTGGAAGACCTGTTCAGCGTGTCGAATCTTGCCGCCGATGTATACCGCTTTATCGACCATGCGCGGCAACGCGGCTGGCTGGATTGACATGGATACGACGATCGACTTTCCAGGCACTCGCCCTTCCCCGCCATTGTGGTTGCTGGCGGAACTCACATACCGCTGCCCGTTGCACTGCGCGTTCTGCTACAACCCCGTCGACTTCGCCAGTCACGGTGCAGAGCTCGATACCGACACCTGGCGCGACGTGATCACGCAGGCGCGCCGCATGGGCGCAGCGCAGATTGGCTTCTCCGGCGGTGAGCCACTCGTGCGTGACGATCTCGAAACGCTGGTCGAGCATGCGCGTGGATTGGGCTTCTATACGAATTTGATTACCTCAGGCGTCGGGCTCAACGAGACACGCATCGCCCGTCTGAAAGAGGCGGGGCTGGACCATATCCAGCTCTCCTTCCAGGACTCGACGCGTGAGCTGAACGATTTCGTGTCCAGCACGAAGACCTTCGAGTTGAAACATCGCGTGGCGCGCCTGATCAAGGCATACGGCTATCCGATGGTGCTCAATTGCGTGCTGCATCGCTATAACCTGCCGCACGTCGGGCAGATCATCGACATGGCGCTCGAGATGGGCGCCGACTACCTCGAACTGGCGAACACACAGTACTACGGTTGGGCGATGCTCAATCGCGACCAGTTGATGCCGACCAGCGAACAGTTGATGGAGGCCGAGGCGACAGTCAACCGGTACCGCGAACGCGTCGGCGATCGTTGCAAGATCCTGTTCGTGGTCCCTGATTATTTCGAGGTACGGCCCAAGGCCTGCATGAACGGGTGGGGTTCCGTGTTTCTCGGTATCGCGCCGGACGGCACCGCGCTGCCATGCCATGCGGCACGCTCGCTGCCGGGTCTGGATCTGCCCCACGTGCAGGACGCTTCGTTGGCGGATATCTGGTACCACAGCCACGCGTTCAATGCGTTTCGTGGTGATGGCTGGATGCGCGAGCCGTGCCGGAGCTGCGACGAGCGCGAAACCGATCATGGAGGCTGCCGCTGCCAGGCATATCTGCTGACCGGAGACGCCGCGGCTGCGGACCCGGTTTGCGCAAAGTCGGCGCATCACGGGCAGATTGAGCGGGTGGTGACGCTGGCGCGGCGGCCGGCACATGACGACCAGGTCCAGCCGCTGATTTTCCGCAGCAGAGATAACTCGTTGCGTTTGGGATGATTCTGAATGAGGCGGCGGCCGCCAGAAAGAAAGCCCGGTGATTCCCCGTTATTCACGGGGATCACCGGGCTTTGTTTTGGGCGTCAATCAAAGGCCCTTAAAGCGATCGAAACTATTGCGACGTGCCCGCGTTGAGCGGCGTCTTCGACGCCTTGGCATTGTCATCCGTCAACTTGGTGGCGCCGGCACTATAGCCGTTCGAATTCAGCAGGAACGCCATGATGTCAGCATATTCCTGCGGTTTCATCTTGCCGGGACGGTCAGCCGGCATATTGTTGGCCATGTACCCGTACACACCGCCGATGGTCAGCTTCGCATTTGCCGCCGGCGCGAACGCCGGACCGCGCAACGCGGGCGCATTCAATCCTTGCAGGTTCGGTCCGTGGCATTTCGCGCATGCACTCGAGTACAGCGCTTTGCCGTGCGCCACCTGCGCGCGGTCGAAACCGGGGACATCGCCTGCCGCGCTCGCATCGACCTTGATGAAGCGTCCCTGCTGCGAGCCGTGATCGGCCGCCGACATCAAGCGCCACGCCGCATCGTTACGGCCGGGGCCATCACGATAGGCAAACGTGGCCGCGGATGGTCCGGTGGCCTGAGCTGTCTCGGGGAGCATCCATTTGCGGGTCAAGGCTGCCAGCCGGCCGTCCGAGGCCATTTTCGCCAGCGCGGCGTCGATGCGCGGCTGCAATGCCGCGCCGTTCTTCCCGAACGCGAACACCAGTTGCCAGTCGGCATACGGCGAGACAGTACTCGCAATCCGGAAGTGCCGCTCGGGGTGCGTCATCCCATACGCCACGACCGCGGGGTACCAGACAATCGCGCGTTGCGCATGCCCGCTCGCCACGGCGTCGACCGTCAGTGCCGCCGTGTTCTCCAGGTCGAGCTTGACATTGGGTTGCTGCACGGCGATCAATTGCGCTGGGCTCGCATACGTTGCCGCAACGACTTCCGCGGCGCCCGACTGCGTGGACGATTCACGCGTGGTCACGCTGACGTAGCCGGAGTGCAGATAGCCGCGCGAGAAGGTCAGCTTGCTGCCTGAACCATCGGCGACAGTCGAACGCGGAAAGCCAGCGATCACATCGCATTTACGCGCGAGCGCCTTATTGAGTTCCTTCAGCGAAATGCCGTCGTCGTCACTGCCGTCAAATCCCCCGGGGGCAAGCGACAGCGCAATCCCCGCCGTGCGAAGCGCTTCGCGCGCCACCGCTTCGTCGAGTGCGACCGATGGACTGCCGGGAAACGTGCAAACGCGCACGCCCGTACCCGCACTGGCGAGTCCCGGTGTGAGAGAGCCAGTGGCCAACAGAACACCGGCAAAAGCGAACCAGTTAAGTCGAGTCTTCATGATCTTGCTTCCGGAAAGGGCCTGGCCGCCGCGGCTAGATGGTCGCGCCATGTCGGCCCGGCCAAAGTGTCGCGGCAGCCACGTGAACATCAGCCGTGGTTGAGCGCAAACACGTACAGCGTGCCGCCGCGTGGAACCTTCTCTGCGGCTTTCGCCATCGGCCCACCCCAGATCGGGTTCGCGCCGCCGTAACCGGCGAGAATGGCAACGTACTCCTGACCGTTGACCTCGAATACCGACGGTTGAGCGACGATCCCGCTCGCGAGTTTCGGGCTTTGCCACAGCACCTTGCCCGTTGTCACATCGAACGCATACAGGTGGCCGTCGAGCGAGCCGCTAAAGGCGAGCCCGCCTGCGGTGGTCGCTACGCCGCCATTCCACGGCAGCTTGCTCCAGTGACTCCAGATTTTCTTGCCGGTATTGACATCGATCGCCTGCAGTTCGCCATAACCCTTGCTGCCCGGTTCCGGTTTGATTTCGAACCCTTCGCCGAGATACGGCAACCCTTCCATATAGTTCACCGACTTGCCGGACAGCGACATGCACGCATGCAAAGCCGGCACGACAGCGATATGTTTGTCCGGGTCGTATGAGACCGACCACCAGTTCTTGCCGCCAAGGAAACTCGGGCAGGTTTCGATCGTCGTGCCGGCCTTAGGATATTTCGACGCATCCTGGATTGGTACGCCATCTGCCGTATAGCCGGTCACCGACGATGCCGTAACGAAAGGTTTTGCGTAGATCAGCTTGCCGGTGCCACGGTCGATTGCGTGGAAAAAGCCATTGCGGTCCGCATGAATGATGGCGTCGTACTCTTTGTTCTCGTACTTGATCGTGGCAAGCACCGGTGTATTGACGCCGTCGTAATCCCACGTGTCATGCTTCGTGTACTGGTAATGCCATTTGAGGTTGCCGGTTTTCGGATCGAGTGCGAGCAGCGAGTCGGAGTACAGATTGTCGCCCGGCCGCAGATCAGCGAGCCACGGGCCCGGATTGCCGACACCCCAGTAAAGCGTTTTTGATGCGGCGTCATAGGTACCCGTCAGCCAGGCCGGTGCGCCGCCATGCTCCTGCATGCCGTTCGGCCATGTATCGCCGCCCTTCTCGCCGGCTGCCGGCACCGTAAAGCGCTTCCACAGCACGTTGCCGTCATTCGGATTCAAGGCCGCGATAAATCCCCGTGCGCCGTATTCGCCGCCTGCGCTGCCCACCACCAGCGCGCCGTCGAGCGCGAGTGGCGCAAGCGAGAACGCGTAACCCAGACCCGGCTCGAACATCTGCTTGCGCCAGACAAGTGCTCCTGTCTGCGCGTCCAGCGCGACAACGTCGCCGCTCAGCATTGCGACATAGACGTTCTTGCCATACAACGCCACACCGCGGTTGATCACGTCGCAACACGCAGTCTTGAACGATTCGGCACCGAGCTTCGGCTCGAACTTCCACAGTTGCTTGCCGGTGACAGCATCGAACGCATAGACATTGTCCTTCGGCGTGGTCACGTACAGGTAGCGGCCATTGACGATCGGCGTGGCTTCGAAACCCTGCTGCAGATCCGCCGGAAACTTGTAGCTCCAGACCTGTTTGAGATTCTTGACGTTGGTGGTGTCGAGTTGCTTGAGCGGTGAATGCGCCTGGCCGTTATAGGTGCGGTAATAGGTGAGCCAGCCGGGATCGCTTTGCGCGGCTGTCAAACGCTCATAGGTGACGGCTGGGTAGTCGTCGGCCGCTGCGGCCGACGCGAATACCAGACTGACGGCCGCGGCCACGCTCATTGCAAGCGCCGTGGTCCGCTTCGCCGAAGCTAAACGTGCTTTCATCCTTGTCTCCTGTTGAATTGTCGACGCGAGGCCATGCGGCGGCGCCATCGTCTAGTGATCGCAGACTGCCTGCGACCCATTCAAGGCAAGTCGCGTGCCATTCGCCGCCGTGCGGCTGCGAGCGACGATGGCTCACGAAGAGCGCACGCGGCTTCGCAGGGAAGCGGCCGTCACGGCACAACATGGGTGTTGCACGTTGGCGCAGTCACCCGGCGATGTGTTGCTAAAAATGACAGTTGCCATGCCGGTGGATCGAACAACGCAGAGGGACACTCCATGCATCGTCACGTACACGCCGTGCCCAGCGCCTCAGTGCCCCGCACGCCTATCGCAAGGGAGATGAGAGTCAATGGCACGCTTCTCGCTGGATGCTCCCCACGATGAAGAGCGTCAGCACGGCGGACACGTCGAGCCAACGCAGGCCTTCTCCATCGACACCAGCCACACAATCAATTGGAGGAGTCAGGTATGAATCACGCAGATATGCAGTTTCTCGATGTCGAATTTCCGTACGCGCGGCAGTACGCCAATTTCATCGGCGGCCAATGGATTCCGCCGGTACGCGGCGAATACTTCGACAACGTATCGCCCATCACCGGCGAACCCTTCACATCGATCCCGCGCTCAACGGAAGAAGATATCGAGCTCGCCCTCGATGCTGCCCACCGCGCCCGCAAAGCCTGGGCCGATACCGCGCCGGCCGTGCGCGCGACGATCCTGAACCGCATTGCGGATCGCATGGAGCAAAACCTCTCGCGCATCGCGTTTGCCGAATCGATCGACAATGGCAAGCCGATCCGCGAAACGCTCGCCGCCGACATCCCGCTCGCGATTGACCACTTCCGCTATTTCGCCGGTTGCATTCGCGCACAGGAAGGGACGCTCTCCGAGATCGATGCCGATACCGTCGCTTATCATTTCCACGAACCGCTCGGTGTGGTCGGTCAGATCATTCCGTGGAATTTCCCGATCCTGATGGCGGTGTGGAAGATCGCGCCCGCGCTGGCCGCGGGAAACTGCATCGTGCTCAAACCAGCCGAGCAAACACCTGCGTCGATCCTGGTGTTGATGGAACTGATCCAGGACCTGCTGCCGCCGGGTGTGCTGAACGTGGTCAACGGTTTTGGCCTCGAAGCCGGCAAACCGCTCGCGTCGAGCAAGCGTATCGCGAAGATCGCCTTCACGGGTGAGACATCCACGGGTCGTCTGATCATGCAGTACGCGAGCCAGAACATCATTCCCGTGACGCTCGAACTCGGTGGCAAGAGTCCGAACATTTTCTTCGCCGACGTGATGGATCGCGACGACGGCTACTTCGACAAGGCGCTCGAAGGTTTCGCGATGTTCGCGCTGAATCAAGGCGAAGTCTGCACGTGCCCGTCGCGCGTACTGATCGATGAGAAAATCTACGACCGCTTCATGGAGCGCGCCCTGAAGCGCGTCGCCGCAATCAAGCAGGGGCATCCGCTCGACACGAAGACAATGATCGGTGCCCAGGCCTCGGAGGAACAACTCGAAAAAATCCTCTCATACGTCGATCTCGGCAAGCAGGAAGGCGCCGAGTGTCTGATCGGCGGTGAACGCAATACGCTCGGCGGCGAACTGAGCAAAGGCTATTACGTGAAGCCGACCGTTTTCCGCGGCCACAACAAAATGCGCATCTTCCAGGAAGAAATCTTCGGACCGGTCGTTTCCGTGACGACGTTCAAGAACGAAGAAGAAGCGCTCGAAATCGCCAACGATACGCTGTACGGTCTCGGCGCCGGTGTATGGACTCGCGACGGTACGCGTGCCTATCGCTTCGGCCGGGAAATCCAGGCCGGCCGCGTGTGGACGAATTGCTATCACGCCTATCCGGCGCATGCGGCATTCGGCGGCTACAAACAGTCCGGCATTGGCCGCGAGACTCACAAGATGATGCTTGACCACTATCAGCAGACCAAGAATCTGCTCGTGAGCTATAGCGAGCAGCCGCTGGGTTTCTTCTAACCCACTACGTACGGATCTGGAGCGGGGTGAGGCCCGCTCCAGTCGCATGATTTTTCCCCTCCCACCGCCCCCGCTTTACTTCCACGCATAGCGCAAACCAACCCACACGCCACGCGGCGCGCCCACACCGAGAAACTGTTCATTGGTCACGGCATTGGGCGAGAACGAATGGCCGGGACCATTGAAGAAATTCTGCCCGAGGATGCCAAAGTCGGCGTAGCGTTTGTCGAACAGATTGTTCACGTGCGCGAACAGCTGCAGTTGCTTCGTGACCTGATAGGTCGTGTCGAGATCGACGATTGCGTAGCCCGCGATACGCCCATTGCTGTCCTGATTATTCTCATCACCGCGGGAAAATATTGAGCTTCGATACAGTATGTTTGCACCCACATTCCATTTCGCGGTCGCCGCATAATCCAGACGCAGCTTCAGCGTGTTCTCTGGAATGCCAGGAATACGGTCGCCCGGGTGCACCGTAATGTTGCCTTGACTGTTGGAGCTCGAGTTGCTCGCGCTTTGCTCGACAAAGCTGCTTTGATAGGTTGCGCGCAGATAGGTATAGCCTGCGTTCACAGTAAGCGGGCCTGTCTGAGTACGTGCGTTGATTTCGAATCCTTGTCGTCGTGTAGTGCCGACGTTCTGGAAGTATCCGGTCGACGTCGCTGCCCCATTACTGCTGACAAACGCAATGTCATCGTGAAGATCGGTGCGGAACAATGCCGCGCTCCAGTGAATTGCCGACGATAGCGTTCCCCGCGCGCCCGCCTCAAACGTGCGCGACACGACCGGTTTTAACGCGGGGTCGGCAATAAAATCGTTTGGCAGCGAACAGGGCGCAGCCGGATCGGCGCAGGCCAGCTCAATAGCGGTCGGCGTACGCGTGCCCTCGCTGTAATTGGCATAAGCCGTCAGCCAGGAGACCGGGTTATAGGTCACGCCGAGCGCCGGATTGATCCGCGAAAAACTGTGCGAGCCATTCAACAGGGGCTGCATGCCGCTGCGATCCTCGATGTCGACGCTAGCGTGGTTGTAGCGCGCGGAGGCCGTCAGCGCAATCGTGCTGGTCAACGAAAGCGTATCGGTCACGAATACACCAAGATTGCTGTTACGCGTCGATGCATCGGTTTCCAGACTGAAGCCGCTGGTCCCGACGGTCTGGCGATCCGAGGCGAATTGGGCATTCTGCGTGTACTGCGTGAAGCCAGTGCTGGCAAAATCGCCGCTGACACCTGCCGTCAACTGGTTGTCCATCCCCGCGACTTTGCCGGTGACGCTCAATTGCAGTGCGAATCCATAACTGTCCTGCGAGATCACGGAGTGCGAGTTTTGCGCAGGGACCGTGTCGATCGCGCCCGTCGCCGGATCGATAGAGCCGTAGTCTCCATTGACGTTGCTACTCAGATTGTCGTTGTTGTAGTGCCGGTAGTACGCATCGCCGGAGAGCTGCAACGCATCGCTGAAGTCATGCTTGCCTGACAAAGTCAGCATGATCGCGCGATTCTGGTTCTCATCGGGATACGTGTAGGCCTGGCGTGGATTGTCGAGAAACGAGCGCGGAATGGTCTGGGTACCCTGCAACTGATTGTCGGCCGCGGTGAGGCTCAGTTCGACGGTGGTGCGCGCGTCCGTATAGCCCATCTTGCCGAACAGTTGCTTCACGCGGCTGGGATTGTGGTCGGCCCAACCCTGATCGGCTTCGTCGTTGGCGGTGACGAAATAGTCGAAGTGTCCCAATTGGCCGCCTTGCGTGAGGACCACACTCCTGCGTCCGAACGAGCCGCCCTCCACTTCAACGCTGCCACCGGAGTTGTCGCGGCCATTTTTTGTGGTGATTGCGATCGCGCCGCCGAGTGTGTTCAAACCGAATAGCGGATTGGAGCCGGGCATCACCTCGATGCGCTCGATCGCCGATTGTGCGAGCAGGTCCCAGTTGACTACGTCACCGAACGGCTCATTGATCCGCACGCCGTCCTGGAACACCGACAGGCCTTGCGGTGTGCCAAGAAGCGGCGAAGCGGTGAAGCCCCGATAGTTGACGTCCGGCTGATACGGATTGCCCTGACTCGAATTGAGCGTCACGCTGGTGATGTTCTGCTCCAGGTAGGCCGTGATGGAATTCGGGTGTTGCGCCTCGATGTCCTTCGCCTCGGCGATCTGCACGGCGGCAGGCACCTCATTGAGCGCCATGCCGAGTCCGGTAAGCGGCGCCGTACCCACCACCGTTACGACCGGCATCAGCTGGGAAGGCGACGGCGCGGGTTCGTCTTGCGCCACTGCGCAGGTACCGTGGGCCATAGCAAGCATGCCCGCTATGGCGGCGGCGATGCGCGTGCGTCGCCAATCGTCGCGATGCGACTTCATGTGTCTCCTCCGTCCTGACGCGCATCGGCTTCATGGCCGTACGCGGTACGTTCTTTGATCGCGGTTTCCGATGTACCCACTTCAAAGCAACATCGATGCCGGACATCGACGCAATGCGATGCCATGTCGAACGCTGTACCGCGTTTGTCTTCGCTCACGTGACACCTGTGTCGATTTGGTACAGGCGGTGTTCCGAACGGGGGCACCTAAGGCACACCCTCGGAGCGCGCCCGATCCAAACAAACGCCGCACGCGCGTCCCCACGACCGGCACGCATGTTGCGATCCGAATGGCAATCAGAATCTGGGGGTGGCGCGCATGATCACTTCAACGCTGAAAGGTGCAAACGCGGCGCGACGCAGGCTGCGTAGCCTGCAATGCGCCGCGGCGGCGAACCCGCCGATGCGCGTCGCAGCGAGCCGACTGCCGCCGTACACCACGGGCGCTTTCAACGACCTCGGGGGAGCACGCGCGCATGCCATTGCGCTAGTCGTGCTTGCCGTCCATTGCACGGTGGCGCTCAAGCTATGGCGTGTGTCAGTGGAAAAGCAGGAATACACGGCGCCGCATGTGCTCGACCTGCAATTCGACGTAAGGGCTGCCGTGCCGCCGCCGGCAGCGATTTCAACGCAATCAGCAGACCGCGCCGCCAACCTGCCATCGGCTATGACATCGCCCGTGCCGGCGCCCTCGACCTCGACGCGCCGTGCAAGAGACATGGCTACCCCGCGAAACACTACTCAGGCTTCGCGATCGAAACCGCTCGCGAAGATCGCGCCGAACAACGTATCGAAACCGCAGCCTGCGCCCGCCGCTACGACTCCACAACCGATAGCCACAGACGCCGGTCCCGAACCACGCAATGCATCGACCTCAACATCACCGGAGTCCCAGCCGACGTCCGAACCGCTCACCGAACCCAGCTTCGGCGCCGCTTACCTGCACAATCCTGCGCCGACCTACCCTGGCGTGGCTCAACAACGCGGCTGGCAAGGCACCGTCATGCTCAAGGTTCATGTACTGGCCAGCGGCCGGCCAGACCACGTCGGACTCGCGTCGTCGAGCGGCCACGAGTCGCTCGATGACGCGGCACTCGAAGCCGTCACCAACTGGCGTTTTGCGCCGGCTCGCCGTGGCGTTCAGGCAGTCGATGGATGGGTCCAGGTACCCATCGAATTCAAACTTGGAACCTGACTATGAACATCTCTGACTTCGCCACACAGCTCATTGTCGACGCTTCGCTTTGCTTGCTCGCGGCCTGTTCGTTGCTGACGTGGTGGCTGATTCTGTACAAAGGCTGCGCGTACTGGCATCTTGCATCTGAGAACCGGCGCTTCACGGCACTTTTCTGGAGCGCCGCCGAGCGCGATCCGTCGGGCATGCCAGGCAGCCCGTCGCACGCTTCGGAGTGTCCGAAGGCGCGCGTGGCGCGCGCCGGCTTCGCCGCGTGGTCGGGCGCCACCCCTGTGGAGACGGCAGTGGCCAATGCGGAATTCGTGGCCTGGGACCGCCACGAACTGCTCGATCGCTTCCTGAACCAGCAGATCCAGAGAGAAAGGCGCGTGCTTGAGCGCGGCTTGACGCTGCTTGCATCGATTGCCAGTACCGCGCCGTTTATCGGCCTGTTCGGCACGGTGTTCGGCATCATCCATGCGCTGCACGCGGTCGCTGTGGGCAGCGCGAGCGGGATCGAAGGGGTCGCCGGCCCGGTCGGGCAAGCACTGACTGCGACGGGAATCGGGATCGCCGTCGCCATCCCCGCGGCACTGGCCTACAACCTCTTCGTGCGCCGCGTTCACATCTCGATTGCCGATCTCGAAGACTATGCCGCGGATCTCGTCAACGTTGCGCAACGCAACGGTTTTCGCGCGGTGACCGGCGCTCATCGAGCGGAGGTACTCACATGATTTCCCGTTCGAACGTAAAAGACACGGATCAACCGCTCGCTGAAATCAACATCACGCCACTTGTCGACGTCATGCTGGTACTCGTCGTGATTCTGCTCGTCATGGCGCCGATGTTGACCAGAACGCTGCATATCGATCTGCCGAAGGTTGCAGCCAACGCGCCCGAAGCGCGTGATCACGCGGTGACAGTCAGCCTCGATGCACACGGCAAGCTCACGATCGACGGCCGCGACATCGCCGCGGACCAGCTGGAGCCGACGCTCAGGCGCATTGCAGCGCGGGATGACCGGACCGTGGTGAATCTGCGTTCCGATCAAAGCCAACCATTCGGCGCTGTTGCGAATCTGCTCGCCAAGATCGGCCATGCGGGCATCGCGCACGTCGCAGTCGTAACGGCAAACGTGGTGCCACGGAATTGACATAGCGCGGTCGCGCGCTTTCTCCCTCGCCGGAGCGGGTACGCTTCAGAACATCGGTTGGTACGGCGCCATTCCGTATCTTGTTGCAGTCGTTTTCATGTATGGCTTGGGAAGACTTTCAGATGCTCGTGGGGAGCGCATCCGCTACAGCGCCTTCCCCGCCATACTCGCCGCAATATTGCTAACGATGACGGTCTGGTCACACGGCAGTTTTGCGTTGTCGATGGTTCTTATTTCGCTTGCAACCGGCTGTATCTATGGAGCCTACGGGTTCCAGAACTGCTCCGGGAGGCCTTGCGCTCATTAACACGATTGGATTGCTCGGCGGTTTCGCGAGTCCGGCTTGTATCGGATGGATCAAAAGCGTGACCCATTCTCTCGACTACGCGCTCCTCCTGCTTGCGGGCGTCCTCCTGCTATCGGCATTCGGACTGCTCGCGCTTCGCAGCCGCGTGCAGAAAAGAGAGACATTCTGTTTAATGGTTGCTCCGTTAGGAGGCCAATAGCACAGCCGATGATAAGGCGAGCGCTCGTTGAGGCTCGCCGCCTTCAGATTTGACATACGCCTTCTTCCGCTTAAACCTCTACCCTTTGCGCCACGACGCCATTGCCTGAAAAACGCCATCACGCCTGACCAGCGCATGAAATAGCGCGGCTGCGATATGAAGAACGATCAGCGCAAAGAAACACAGCGCGAGAAATCTGTGTGCGTTCCAGAGCAGCGTGTGCAGTTCGTTGCTGTGAGGTAAAACCGACGGCAATCGAATGCCGGCCACCACGATCGGATAGTCCGCCGCAGACAGCATGCCCCAGCCAAGTAGCGGAAGTGCAATCATCAACGCATAGAAAGCCACGTGCGAGAGATAAGCCGCAAGCTTCATCGGCTCAGGCATATCTAATGGCAGTGGCGGCGCACCTCGAACAAGCCTGACTATCAGCCGGATCACCGCGAGCACGAGAATCAGCATGCCCAACGGTTTGTGAATCGAAACCAGCGTGAGATAGTCGGGCCGAACGGTCGATACCATGCCGACACCGATGAACAGCATCGACAGAATGCAGATCGCCATGATCCAGTGCAAAGCGCGCTGTACTGGCGTGAAGCGCTTGTGACTCGATGTCATGGCTTGACCCCTTCGGTTGGCGTATGCGGATAGTCTTTGTCCTCGGCGGTCCGACGGTTGAACGATACCGAGTACGCAGCCGAGCGCGCAGCGGGGAACGGATCGTCCGAGACGCGAATACCCGAAGGAAGCACTGTCGGATCGAAATTGAGGTCGCGGCACGGCCCATTGGCTTCGGGTTCGATGGCGTTGACCACCAGCGTGCCGGCCTCCACTTTGCGGCGATCATCGGGCCAGGCTTTGCTCGGATCGGCGGTCGGGTCACCCGGATTGGCGACGGTGACGATCATCGTCCAGCGTTGCGGAGCGCTGCTCACCCGCTGCGTAATGTCCGAAGCAAGGAAGTCGGGGCTGCGCTGTTTAAGATCGTCCGGAGAGACGTTTTCCGGTTTCGCTTCCGGCACAAAGGACCAGCGCACGACCTGATCCTGTCCTGCGGCGTTCGTGAAGATAAAGCTGTTGAGGCTGTTATACCGCTCTTGCGCATAAGACGCCGTCCAGGGTGCGCTGGTTGCCCACGCACCGAATCTCGCAAACTCAGGGTGGGCGCCGATGAAATTCTTCATCGCATCGGGGTCATCTTTTCGCGCCGAAGCTTGCAACAAGGCATAGAAGCCCTGGGGCGTCGCAACGGGGAAGAACGGTGCATCGATCATCGCCGAGCGCCACTCGTTTCCATCGGGTGTGACGATACGCAGGCTGAGGCCGCGAACGCGTACGGTGGCGTCTGTGGCTTTCGCATCCGGCGTGGCCAGATTGAAACGTCCTGTGACCTGATACGAACCAGACGCAAACATCTGTGCCTTTGACAGCGCCGCTGCGGCTCCATTCGACTCGAATGTGCCGGTAAAACAGATGCCTTTGGCGTGGTTACGCCGGAAACCCAAAGCGGGTCCGCCTGGAGGCGCCAGGCCATTGACGATTTTTGCGGGGGTCAGGCGGTCTGGAGAAAGCCAGCCTGCGGTGTAAGCGAAGGCAAGCACTACCACGGCAACGACAAGTGCGATCAGGGCCAGCGAACGCGTAACGGAAACGTTGGAGCTCGGTCTGTCGGTCATGGGACTCTCGATCAAGAGTGCAGGTAGCGAAAATCTAGCAGCATTATGAAACTCGTGCCGGGAAGATGCGCGTTGGATTGGCATTCGTCTCGCTACGCATTGACACTTCTATTCCACTGGCTGTGAACGCGTGAGGGATTCATCTACACTCGCTACCCTTTCCCCCGGAGCAACAATCGTCACGAAGTTCTCGCACAACCTGAGGTAGTCTTGTCGGCAACGCTTCAACAGCGGCGAGTCTGAGGATCGACTCCGCCAGTACGACAACGGTTGTAAAGACCTGATGGAGGGTACTTACTGTGGCTACGAACAATGGCGGTACGCTGTATGTCCTGCAGGCACGTCCACCGGCGATCATCGCTCTGTCGCCGGACGGTTCACACGAGGTCGTTCTCGCGAACCTCACGCGCACGCCCGACGGCATCAAGGTCGATGCTGAAAACCAGACGGTCTACTGGACCAATATGGGAACCGGCATCCATCTGGTCGACGGCGATCCGGCTTCCGGCGCCGTTCCCCCGAACGACGGCACGATCGAAAGCGCGAAGCTCGACGGAACCGGGCATCGTGTGCTGGTGCCTTCCGGTAAGGCCGGAACGCCCAAGGAAATCGTGCTGGATAAGGAAGGTGGTCACCTGTACTGGTGCGATCGCGAAGGCATGCGAGTCATGCGCGCGCGGCTGGACGGCTCGGAGGTCACGGAACTCGTCCGCACCGGGAATTTCCCGGAGGATACGCGCGACGCGAAGCGCCATTGCGTAGGCATCGTCCTCGATAAGGAAAACGGGCATGTCTACTGGACGCAAAAGGGCGCGCCGGATGCCGGCGAGGGCCGCATCTTCAGGGCGGGCCTCGAGCTGCCGCCTGGCGCGACACCCGATCGGCGCCCGGATATCGAATGTTTGCTGGCCGATCTGCCCGAGCCGATCGATCTCGATATCGATCACCGCGACACCATGCTTTACTGGACGGATCGTGGCGACGATACGCATGACGGCAACACGCTGAATCGCGCCAAAATCACGGCGTCCGGACTGGTTGATCGCCAGGTGCTCGCCCGCGAGCTGAAGGAAGGGATTGGCGTGTCTCTGGACTCACGGGGGCGCCGCGCATTCGTGACCGATCTGGGCGGCAACGTGCGCGAGCTGGACATCGATCTGAAGCAGGAGGCGCATTTCACCACCGTTGCTCATCTGGGCGTGCTGACGGGTATCGACTACGCGGAAGACATCTGAGTCGGATCCCTCAGAACCGCCCGGCTCAACGCGCCTGACGGCTCGGCCTGAACAGGATTTCGTTCAGGCCGGCATCGCCCGGTTGGCCCATCGCGAAGACCACCACGCGGGCGAACAAGTCCGAGGACATTGCCACCCACGGCACACCGATAAAGTGGCTACCTAAAAATACATAAAATCGGTCATTTAATAACACCAGTCGAACGCCTAATCTTCACTCATCGGCCCACGAAGTGGGTCCAACCCTCAAGGAGTGAATCATGGAACAACGTCTCGACTTCTATAAAGCCAACCCCGCTGCCATCAAGGCGATGCTCGGCGTCGAAGAACGCATCGGCAAATCGGCCCTCGAAAAATCGCTCACCGAACTGGTCCGTCTGCGCGCCTCGCAAATCAACGGCTGCGCGTTCTGCGTCGACATGCACACCACCGACGCCCGCAAAGGCGGTGAATCCGAACGGCGTCTCGCCACCGTCGTGGTGTGGCGTGAAACGCCCTTCTTCACCGACCGTGAACGCGCGGCGCTCGAATGGACCGAAGCGCTCACGCTGGTGTCGCAAGAACACGTACCCGACGCCGTGTGGCAAGCCGTACGCCCGCACTTCAGCGACGAGGAACTGGTCGACCTGACGCTGCTGATCTCCGCCATCAACGCGTGGAATCGCTTTGCGATCGCGTTTCGCAAGATGCCGGCTTGAGCGCGCTGTCGCTACGCCCTGCGCCCCCTTTCTGCATAACCCCGAAGGAACGAAGTCATGAAAATCATGCACGTGGACGCGAGCGCCAAACGCGAGCGATCCAACTCGCGCGCGTTGAGCCAACATTTTCTGGAGCGCCTGCGTGAAGAAGGTCTGGACATCGAGGTCGACTACCTCGACGTCACCGTCGATACGCCGCCGCATGTGAACGAAGCATTCGCCATCGCGACCTACACGCCGTCGGATGAGCGCACGCCCGCCATGAAAGCGACGCTGGCGGCATCGGATGCGCTGTGCAAGCGCCTGCTCGACGCCGACGCGCTGGTCTTTGCCATGCCCATGTACAACTGGTCGATGCCCTCCGTGTTCAAGGCGTTTATCGACAGCATCACGCGCACCGGGCTGACCTACGTGCACACAGCCGACGGGCACATAGAAGGCCAGCTTGCGCGGCAAAAGGTGCTGTTCATCACGAGTCGTGGTGCTGACTTGCGCGCCGGACCCTACTCGTCGATGGATGCGCTGACGCCGGCGCTTAAGGCCGCGTTCGGATTTCTCGGCGTCGCGGACCCGACCTTTGTCGACGCGCAGCCGTTGCAGTTTTCGGATCAGGCCTCGCGGATCGCAGCACTCGAACGCGCGCGCACCGAGCTCTCCGCAGTGGCGGCGAACTGGGCCAACCCGTCGAAGCCGGAGTCAGCTTCAGCATTGGAACAGGACAACGATGTCATGGCGCTCAGCCAGGAGTAATCACATGAAAACTCGTACGCTGACGGCGATGGTGGCTCTCGCCGGTCTTTCCCTCGCGGGCATCTCGCCAACCGTATTCGCCGCGGATACGGCCGCAGTACACGAGACGATTACGCCCGCGTTCACGGAGGCGATCGCCAACGTTCCAGGCAAAACGATGACGGCGCTTGTCGTCGACTATCCGCCCGGCGGCAAGTCGCTACCGCATCGGCACGGGCAGGCTTTTGTGGTCGGCTACGTCCTGTCGGGTGCGATCCGCAGTCGTATCAACAATGGCCAGGAGCACGTGTTTCATGCGGGCGAATCCTGGACCGAGAAGCCCGGCGTGCATCACACGGTCAGCGAAAACGCGAGCGATACCGAACCCGCCAAGCTGCTGGCCATTTTTGTAGCGGACACAAAGGATAAAAAGCTGGTGACGTTCGACAAGCAATGAACGCGTAACGTGAGATGCAGCCGCGCCCGCCTAGAACTTCGGATGACACTCAAAATTCACTGACGACGCGTGCGCGGTCATCATCGCCACGCCGCTCACCGTTTCAGTCGTGACACTGCTTTGCATGCCGCGACGCTCGCAGTAGTCGCGCGCCTCGCCGATTGCGTGTTCATGCGCGCGCGCCCAGGCCATCTTCCCGCCGGTCGCGCTCGCCGCTACCGTGTAAGTTCCGGGTTTGTCGGTCGTGACGACATCGGTCGTCGATGCGCAGCCCACGAGGCTCGCGCACGCGACCACTGCCGCGATGAGCGCCCGCCCCCGGTTCGACAACAAGCTTCCGCTCTGCGGCATTTCGGACGCTCGCTCCTGATCGAGCACGGAATCTGACACATGGTTGAACATATTCGCCCACATTTTTTAACCATTTTTCCAATCTCGAAATTATGCGCAATCAGGCGCGCCAGATCAGCCTCGTCACCCGAAAACACTGTTGCACACGCCTGAACAATCGCCCGTAGCGCAAGCCAGGAAGGGACTCCGCAAGTCCGCGGCATAACAGACGAACATCGCATCGCCGCGGGCCTCAGCCCTGTTTCCGCGCCCTTCTGTTTCATGCAGTTCCTGCACTCTCCTCATACGAACAATGCACTGGCTTTATTCCGCCAGTTGACCGAAATTAGCACGGTCATTCCATTTTGCGGCGCGCAGGATTCGGGTCGCAGAACCCTACCCGCGTTAACCCCGCAGCAAGACTGTGCAATCGAGTCCGCAACAGGCGGATATAAAAAGAGGAGACATGCATGCGTTTTATCAACCACGGTGTTTGCGGAGCCACGCTGATTCTTGCCGCTGGTGGCGCCGCGGCCGCCGAGTCGAGCGTGACCTTGTACGGCGTCGTCGACGCGAACATCCAGTATCTGGACAACGGTGGCGTGCATTCGTATGCCGAAAAGAGCGGCGGCTCGACGGGCTCCCTGTTCGGCCTGAAGGGCACTGAAGACCTGGGCGGCGGCCTGAAGGCGCAGTTCAACGTCGAAACCGGCTTTAACGTGAACAACGGCGGCTTATTCGCCGACACCTCGGCGCTCTTCTATCGTCAGGCATGGGTCGGCCTGAGCCACGACCAATACGGTTCGGTGACCATGGGACGTCAGTACGAGCCGAGTTTCCGGGTCATCTATCCGTCCGACCCGTTTCGCGCGAACGAAGTGTTGTCGCCGTTCTCGGCCAACGTCCTCGCAGTCGACCGCAACACGCTGTCGACGCAATACGATTCCGGCCGCGCCAGCAATTCGATCATGTATCAATCGCCGGATATGAAGGGCCTGAAGTTGTATGGCATGTATGCGTTCTCCGCCACGGTGAGCCAGCCTATACCGGCCACGACCGGCAACATGCTGAACGTCGGGGCCACTTACTCGGGCTACGGTTTCTACGCGGGTCTTGCCTACGTGAACCAGCATCCGGGCCAGGAAACCATCGCCGGCCTGCCCACTTCGCTGAGCCTGCTGGGCACCGAGCACTTCATCGGCGCGCTCGCCTACCGGATCGGTATCGTGAACTTGCAGTTCAACTATTCCTACAACCGCCCGCAGGACCCGGCGCCCGGCTCGCTGGCCGCGCACCTGGGCACCGCCCATTCGCTGAGCATTGCGGAATTGGGCGCGACGATTCAGGCAACCCCGGCCGATACGATTACGATTGCCGGCGTTCAGCGCAGCGTGCGCGGCGCGCATGACAATACGTCGAGCATCGAAGTGGGCGCCGACCATTCGATCTCCCAACGTACGAGTTTCTACATGCGGGCGGGCTACATGAAGAACAACGGCACCGCCACGGTGAGCTGGCCGGGCGTGACCGTGACCGCACCCGGAACCAAGCAGATTCTCGCAACGGTGGGTATGACGCATCGGTTCTAAGGCGAATCGCCGCCGGGTGACGCAAGAGCCTCGCCCGGCGGCGGGCGCTCCCCCCGGCGGCAAAACACTTTCGGAATCGCGCTCCACCGACTAGTCTGTATGCACATCAAGCAAACAGACCGGACGCTGAACCGGAGGAGACGTCGATGGATATCGAAGCACGCACCATAACCCGCGTGACGGTTCGGCTCGTGCCGTTCCTGATCGTCTGCTATTTCATTGCCTATCTCGACCGCGTCAACGTCGGTTTTGCTGCACTGCAGATGAACAAGGCGCTCGGCCTGTCCGCGAGTGCATTCGGCTTCGGCGCGGGCATTTTCTTCATCGCGTATTTTTTCTTCGAAGTCCCCTCCAATCTTCTGCTCGAGAAATTCGGCGCGCGACGCTGGATCGCCCGGATCATGTTCACATGGGGGATTCTTGCCGGCGCGATGGCCTATATCCCGGACATCGCCCGCTTCACCGGCCTCTCGCCCGCGCACGTGTTTTATGGCTTGCGCATTCTGCTGGGCGTGGCCGAAGCAGGTTTCTTCCCCGGCATCATCTTTCTGCTGACGCTATGGTTTCCCGCCGCCTATCGCGCCCGCGTGGTCGGCTATTTCATGGCGGCCATTCCGCTGTCCACGGTGATCGGCGGCCCGATTTCCGGCGCCCTGCTCTCGATGGACGGACGCGGCGGACTAGCCGGCTGGCAATGGGTCTATCTGATCGAGGCGCTGCCCGCGCTGGTGCTCTCGTTCGGTGTGCTGTTCTATCTGACCGACAAACCAGCGGACGCCACCTGGCTTGCCAAGGACGAACGCGACTGGCTGGTCGCCCGCCAGGCTCAGGAGCGCGAGCATCGTGAGGCTGTGCGCACGTACAGCGTGAAGGAAGCGCTGTTCAATCCGCGCGTGCTCGCCGTCGCGCTGATCTATTTCGGTGCGAACGCAACCAACTATGGCCTCAGTTTCTTTCTGCCGCAGATCGTCAAGTCCTTCGGTCTCACCAACCTGCAGACCGGTTTCGTGACGTCCTTGCCTTACATTGTCGGCGTGGTCAGCATGATCTATTGGGGACGCCATTCGGACCGCAAGCTCGAACGCAAATGGCATGTGGCGATTGCATTACTGGTCGCGGCCGGCGGCATTGCGGCGGCGGCCGGGCTCGACAATCCGGTGCAGAAGATGATCGCGTTGTCGATTGCCGGCTTCGGCATCTTCGGCTGCCTGCCGGTGATCTGGACCTTGCCGGCTGCGTTCCTCTCGGGCGCGGCGGCGGCGGGCGGTATCGCCGCGGTCAATTCTCTTGGCAATCTGGCGGGATTTTTCGGTCCTTACGCGATGGGCTGGATCAAGGACAGCACCGGCGGCTTCGGCGCCGGTCTGCTTTGTCTGTCGGGCGCGGGACTCGTCGGCGTGGCGGCCGTGCTTCTGCTGCATCACGACACATCGCTCGAGGCGTCGTGCAGTCTTCCGGACTCCGGCGTGGCAGGCAGGGAGAAAGTTGCCAGGCCGTCGTAACTGCGTCTGCGGAGCGCGGACTTAGCTATGCGGCCCGGCATGGTCGAACCTCAGGGCGATGCGCTCCCCGGCGCGCTGGCCGGCACGCTCGGGAATGAGTTTGCCGCGCCGCCTGCGTCCGGCGGCAGCACATCGTCCGGCGTGGGCGTAGGCGCTAGAGCCGGCTCGCCGTTGCCATGCACTTCACCGTCGACTGCCCTGTTTGCAGGCGCGGTCGCTGATGCCGGTGCTTGCAGGAGCGGCGGCTGAGGCGGCAGCGCACGCGGTTCGACATCAGCGGCGGCGGTGGACGCGGTGGATGCCGCAGCCGCCGATGCAGCGGATGCCGGCGCAGTCGCAACAGCAGGCGCATGGCGCGTCGTATTGCGTGTGACAGCCGTCGCGTCCGTCTTCGCAGGCGACGCCGCAAACAGATGCTGGAACCACTCGCGCAGCCTGCCCGAGCGTTCGGCAAACCAGCCCGGCTCCACATCGGTCGCGAACTTGACGCGGCTGTCCACCAGCTTCGAGCGTTGCGCGCGCTGGAAAAAGTCGCCGACGATCGGCAATGCGCTGTGCGCCCCCTGGCCCCAATAGTCGCTGCGCAAAGTCACCCGGCTGTCGTTGAAGCCGACCCACGCCCCGGCCACGAGTTGCGGCTGGATCAGGATGAACCAGCCGTCCGCATTGCCCTGCGTGGTACCCGTCTTGCCCGCGACATCTCCACGCACGCCGAAGCGGCTGCGAATGCTCGAACCCGTACCCCGGCTCACCACGTCGCGCATCACATCGACGAGGGTACGCGCGGCGTCGGCCGGCAACTCCTGTTTGGGCGATGCCGGCGCGAACTCGGCCAGCACTTCGCCGTTACGGTCTTCGATACGCGTGACCATTACCGGCTCCACGTAACCGCCGAGGTTGGCGATCGTGCCGTAGGCCGAGACCATCTCCTTCAGCGTCACCGGGCTCGTGCCGAGCGCGAGCGACGGCACCGGGTCGAGTTCGCTGTCGCGCACGCCCATGGCGCGCGCCAGTTTCGCGACCTTGTTCGGACCGACAGTTTCCATCAACTGGGCGGTAATCCGGTTGCGCGAATAAGCGAGGCCGTCGCGCAGGCTGATCGCCCGCTCGCTCGGCTCGTCCTCGTCGCTCGGACGCCAGACTTCGCCGCCCGCCAGTGGAATCTCGACGGGCTTGTCGATAAACGTATCGCTGGGTTTGGCGCCGTCTTCGAAGGCCGCGGCGTAGACGAACGGCTTGAAGGTCGAACCCGGCTGGCGCCGCGCCTGCTGGACGTGGTCGAACGGGTCCTGGCTGAAGTCACGGCTGCCGACCCATGCCTTGATCTGGCCGTTGCGCGGGTCCATGGCGAGGAAGTCCGCCTGCACCCGGGTCTTGGACTCGCACACGCTCTTCACCAGGTCGCGGTCGGACGAGACGCGCTTCATCGCGTCGTCATCCGACAGGCCCGCGTCTTTTGCGGCACGATAGTCGGGCGTTTCACGCAGGAAAGTCTGCAGCAGGTCACGGCCGTTCGCACAACCCGCGCGCGTGCCCCACGCCGAATTCGCGATGCCCTGCAACTGGTTGCCCTGCAAAGTCACGGCCTGAGTGGCCATGGTCTGCAAGCGTGAATCGATGGTGGTGCGCACCACCAGGCCATCGGAATAGATGTTGTAGTCGTTGCGATCAGCCCATGCCGCGAGCCATTTGCGCAGTTGCTGTGCGAAGTGCGGCGCGGGTCCGGGCGGCTCGGTTTGCCGCTCGAAATCGATGCGCAAAGGGCGGCGCGACAGCGTTGCATAGGCCGCGGGCGTGAGCTTGCCGTACTTGACCATTTGCGCCAGCACCGTGTTGCGCCGTTGTAAGGCGCGTTCTGGGTTGAGCACCGGGTTGTAATAGCTATTGCCCTTGAGCATGCCGGTAAGCGTCGCGCTTTCGAGCACGTTCAGGTCGCCGGCCGATTTGTCGAAATAGGTTCGCGCCGCCATCTCGATGCCGTACGCGTTGTAGAGGAACGGCACCGTGTTGAGGTAGGTCTCGAGGATCTCGTCCTTCGTGTAGAGCGCCTCGATCTTGAAGGCCGTAATCGCCTCCTTGATCTTGCGGGTCAGCGTGGGCGCGCGGCCGATCTCGTCGGGATAAAGGTTGCGGGCGAGTTGCTGGGTGATGGTCGAACCACCCTGGCGGTCGCCGGAAAACGTATGCAGCGCGGCGGACGCCGTGCGGCGCCAATCCAGCCCGAAATGCTGGTAGAAGCGGTGGTCTTCCGTGGCGATCAGCGCATTCACCACGTTCGGCGAGATGTCGTTGAGCTTCACCCACTCGCGGTTCGAGGGCTTGAATTCGGCCAGCAGTTTGCCGTCCGCCGAGAGAATCTGCGCCGGCTGCTCGATTTTCGCCTTGCGGATGTCGCCGATGCTGGGCGTGAACGGAATCAGGATCAGCACATACAGAACCAGCAGCACCGGGCTTGCGGCACAGGCCCATGCCACGCCGCGCAGCGTGGGATGGCGCAGATGCCAGAGGCCCCGCACGATGGGCTGGTTCGCCCGGGTTAGCCCTTTTTCAAGGGTCTGTAAGAATGAGGTGATCAGGCGCTTCACACTTGCTACCGTCTGCTGGGAAAGGCTGAATCCTACCAAGATGCTGGGCGAAGGCCGATTTTTGCGCGGCAAATGGACAAACCCAAGCGCCGCGCACAGGCAGAAACCCAAGCCCACTATAATGTCGGCAATTCTGACAAGAGGTGCTTCATGATCATCAAACCGCGCGTGCGTGGCTTCATCTGTGTATCGACCCATCCGGTTGGCTGCGAAGCCAACGTCAAAGAACAGATCGAATACGTCAAGGCACGCGGCCCCATCGCCAATGGCCCGAAAAAAGTGCTCGTGATCGGCGCCTCCACGGGCTACGGCCTCGCCGCCCGCATCAGCGCCGCGTTCGGCTCGGACGCCGCCACGCTCGGCGTGTTCTTCGAGCGCGCCGGCAGCGAAACCAAGGCCGGCACCGCAGGCTGGTACAACACCGCCGCCTTCGAGAAATTCGCCACGGAAAAAGGCCTGTACGCGACCAGCATCAACGGCGACGCCTTCTCCGACGAAGTCAAGCAACGCACCATCGAAGTCATCAAGCGCGATCTCGGTCAGGTCGACCTGGTCGTCTACAGTCTCGCCGCGCCCAAGCGCACGCATCCGAAGACCGGCGAAGTGTTCACCTCGACCCTGAAGCCGGTCGGCAAGGCCGTCAACCTGCGCGGCATCGACACCGACAAGGAAGTCATCAAGGAAACCGTCCTCGAACCCGCTACGCAAGCCGAAATCGACAACACCGTCGCGGTGATGGGCGGCGAAGACTGGCAGATGTGGATCGACGCCCTCCTCGAAGCCAACGTGCTCGCCGACGGCGCGAAGACGACCGCGTTCACCTATCTCGGCGAAAAGATCACGCACGACATCTACTGGAACGGCTCGATCGGCGCGGCCAAGAAAGATCTCGACGAGAAGGTGCTCGGCATCCGCGAGAAACTTGCGGCCAAGGGCGGCGATGCGCGCGTTTCGGTTCTCAAGGCAGTAGTAACGCAGGCGAGCTCCGCGATCCCGATGATGCCGCTGTACCTGTCGCTGCTCTTCAAGGTGATGAAGGCGAAAGGCACGCACGAAGGCTGCATCGAGCAGGTCTACGGGCTCTACAAGGACAGCATGTACGGCACGACGCCGCACATCGACGAAGAAGGCCGTCTGCGCGCGGACTACAAGGAGCTCGATCCCGAAGTGCAAGCCCGCGTCCAGGAACTCTGGACCCAGGTGACCAACGACAATATTTACGAGCTCACCGACTTCAGCGGCTACAAGACTGACTTCCTGCGCCTGTTCGGATTCGAAATCGCCGGCGTGGACTATGAAGCCGACGTTAATCCGGACGTGCAGATTCCTGGGCTTGTGCAGATGTGAGGTTTGCTTGCGGGGTCTTTACGGCCCCGCAAGCCGTGCGTTATCGGTATGGGCAGTGGACCCGTTCAAGATAGCGTCGTCGCCGTGATCATCCGGCGTATCAGCAGGGAAACGCCCCCTGAAGCGTGCGCAGAATGGCGAGCCCGATTGGAAAGTCGTCCGAGATGCTCGGATGGTTGGTAAAAAACTGATCGAGCAACGGATAGACATTCTGATTGCCGATAGCGAGGTTCTGCGGCGGGCAGAACAGCGGCGGACGCTTCTTCGACACCAGATCCCCGTTCGCCCACCCCAGCGCATTGATCGTGCCGGTGATATACGCCGCGTAGACCGAGTTGTTGTCGGTATGGGCCCAGAGCTTGTATTGCGCGGCCGTCATTTCGGCGCTTGCGTTGAGAGTAAAACAGGCCGTCAGCAAAGCCAGTGCAAATTTCGATACCCGCATCTTTAAACCTTCAATCTGTGTCGCAAAAACGGCCATTGTAGGCGAGTCCGAGCGTGGCACGCACAAGCGTCCGACGCTTAGAATTTCGTAAGCATTCCGCCAATATTCCTGTAAGCAATCCCCTGTGATTAGGCCCCGCGACGTCAGCGTCGCGGCGGCTGGGCAACGCTCGCCTGTTTGCCTGGATGGGAAAGCGCGATCCACGCCGCTTACTCCGCCTCAAGTTCTGCTTTTTTCCGCCGTAGTTCGTGAAGGTAGACCTAAAACCGTGGTTCGGCTCAGGTCGTGCCGAGATGTCGCAGCAGGCGTTCCGATTCGTGCAACACCCTTCCATCCTTCACGGAAACCATGATTTCGTCACTCCGAACCCGTATCCTGATCATTTCGTCTGCTACCGTTATCGGCGCACTCGCGCTCTCGGGCGCCACTGCCTACACCACGGTGCGCGCCAACACGATGGCGACCATCGCGGAGAACCTGAGCGCTATCGCCGGCGCCAATGCGCTGGCCATCGACAAGTGGGTGGCAGCCAAAGCGCAGGCAGTGAAGGTCACCGCTGAAGAGGTCGAGCACGGCGATCCGCAAGGTTTGGTCAAGCATATGAGTGCTGCGGACGGCTTTCCGATCACGACCGTCGGGTGGACCGACAAAACCTTTTTCTCGACCAGCAGCACCACGCCCAAGGACTACGACCCGACCGCGCGCCCCTGGTACAAGGCGGCCGTCGCGGCCGGCACGCTAATCGTCACGAAGCCGTACGGCGACGTGTCGACGGGCCTCCCCTACGTCTCGTTTTCCGCGCCGATGATCCGCAACGGCGAAGCGACCGGCGCGCTGAGCGGCGCCGTGCCGCTCGACGGCGTGCGCGAAGTGGTCGCCGCGGTGCATCCAACGCCCGCGAGCCTGGCGTTCGTAGTCGCGCGCGACGGTCAGGTTATCGCGCATCCGGACGCAAAGTTGATTCTCAAGCCGGCGACCGACATCTCCGCCGCGCTGACGCCGGACGCACTGGCGTCGCTCGCGCAAGCCGGTGCACCGATGGAAGTCGATCTGGGCGGTGTTGCGAAACTGCTCAAGGCGCAACCGGTGCACGGCACCGACTGGTATCTGGTGATCGCACTCGACAAGGCGGAAGCCACGGCAGGTCTGGCCAACGTTCTGCAAGCGCTCGGTGTGGCGATGGTGCTGCTGACGCTGGCGGCAGTGGGCATTGCCGCGTTCTTCACCTCGCAGTCGTTCCGCAGCCTCTCGCAGGTGCGCGATGCCATGGATACCATCGGCTCGGGTAGCGGCGATCTCACGCATCGCCTGCCGGTGGTCGGCAACGACGAAGTGGCGCAGATTTCCGCCTCGTTCAACGCGTTCGTCGACAAGATCGGCACGGTGCTACTGGAAGTGCGAGCCGGCGTGGAGAACATGAAGACCGCGACCAGCGAAATCGAAATGGGCAACCGCGATCTGTCGCAGCGCACGGAAACGTCCGCCTGCAATCTGCAGAACACCTCGGCTGCCCTCACGCAGTTGACCGCGAGCGTCAAGCAGTCGGCCGAATCCGCCGTGGAGGCCACGCGGCTGGCCACCTCGGCGAGCCAGGCGGCAGCGCGCGGCGGTGAAGTCGTGACGAGCGCAGTCAGCACGATGGACGATATCGCCAGGTCCTCTGCGCGCATTACCGAAATCATCGGCGTAATCGACGGCATCGCGTTCCAGACCAACATCCTTGCGCTCAATGCGGCCGTCGAAGCGGCACGGGCCGGTGAGAATGGCCGCGGGTTCGCCGTGGTCGCGGGCGAAGTGCGCACGCTGGCGCAGCGCAGCGCGACCGCCGCACGCGAAATCAAGGACCTGATTCAGGCATCCGAGACCAGCGTCGGCACGGGCGCGCAGCGTGTTCAGGCCGCCGGTGCGGCGATGCACGAAATCGTTGCGGGGATCGATCGCGTGAATCGCGTCATTGCGGAAATCGACGGCGCGATGAACGAACAGAGCGCCGGCATCAGCCAGATCGATCGCAGCGTTGCCGAGATGGACCAGGCGACGCAGCAGAACGCCGCGCTCGTGGAGCAATCGACCGCCGCCTCCGCGACGCTGAATGAGCAGGCGCACGGCCTGTCGCGCGTCGTGGGGCTGTTCAGGCTGCGCCACGCTGACGCACGGGCGTAAAGCGCATCGATACCGAGACGCTGCTTCAGGCAACCGTCGTTGGCACCTTGACTAACGGCGCTGCCTGCCGCGCTTGCGCCACACCACCATAGGCGTGCGCGGCATGTCGCTCGTATGTGCCGCTCATGGCGTTCCGTTGCGACAGTACGCCAGGTAGCCGGGGCGCGTGGCAAGCCGCTCCATGTACGCCGTCAGCGCGGGAAAATCGGCGTGCCGCAGCGGCGTTTCAAGCCAGCGGTTAATAGAAAGCGCGATCGGAATGTCCGCGAGCGAGAATGCAGGACCAGCGATGAAGGCGCCCGTTCTCTCCAGTTGCCTGTCGACGATTGCAATATGCCGCGCCCAGTTCGCGCACGACAGGTCGATCTGCTGACCATCCTGATGAGCCGGCGACTGCCGGACCAACGCAAGAAACGCGTAACTCCATGCGCGATTGAGCTCGCTCGCTTGCCAGTCGATCCATTGATCGCACTTCGCGCGCTCGCAAGGATCGCTTGGGTAGAGGAATTCGCCGTTGTAACGGCCGGCCAGGTAACGGATGATCGAGTTGGATTCCCACAGCACAAACTCACCGTCCTTGATCACCGGAACCATGGCATTAGGATTCAAAGCGACAAATTCGGGCACATCAGTCGCCTTGAATCCGGAACCCCAGTCCTCCCGTTCGAACGGCAGGCCGAGTTCGGCACACGTCCACAGTACTTTGCGCACGTTGATGGATGAAGCTTTGCCTAGTATCTGAAGCATAGGATCGGGGCCGCTCATTCAATCGCTATAGATGGATTCACCGGGACTCCGGCTCGAATCGTAGCGTATCGATAGCGCGATAAAGCGGACATAGACACTTTGCACGTTGTGCGCTGGGCCAGCTTGCGTCACGACAGAGAGTCATTCAAACCGACTCAAAACCCGTCAGCACATTCACCGCGTTGACCCCGATCGCCGCGACCGCGTAACCGCCTTCCATCACGAACAGCGTCGGTTTCCCCAATCGTCCGATCGCCTCGCCAATGCGCAGATAGTCAGCGCTGCGCAGCTTGAACTGCGAAATCGGGTCTTCTTCGAAAGTATCGACACCGAGCGACACCACCAGCGCATCCGGCGCGTAATCAGCGACACGCGCGCAAGCCGCGTCGAGCGCCACTGCATAGTCGGCCCACGACGTACCCGGTTGCAGCGGAAAGTTCGCGTTGTAGCCGAGGCCCGCACCCGCGCCGGTTTCGTCGGCGTGCCCGAGAAAGAACGGATACTCGGTGCGCGGATCGCCATGCAACGACGCGAACAACACATCCGAGCGGTGATAGAAAATGCTCTGCGTGCCGTTGCCGTGGTGATAGTCGACATCGAGAACCGCCACGCGTTTCGCGCCCGCGTCGAGGAATGATTGCGCCGCTACGGCCGCGTTGTTGATGTAGCAGTAACCGCCCATATAGTCCGCTGCGGCATGATGCCCGGGCGGTCGGCACAACGAGAATGCGCGGCGTGCGCCGTCCCTCACATGGCGCGCGCCGGTCAGCGCGACATCCACTGCATCGCTCACGGCAGCCCACGTGCCCGCGGTGATCGGCACACCTGCATCCATCGAGTAGTAGCCGAGCTTGCCGTCGATATCTTCCGGCACGCGGTCCTGGCGCAAGCCGCGCACTGGCCAGATGAGCGGCAATGCGTCGTGCTTGCGGCCGAGCGCGCTCCATTGGTCCCATGCGCTGGCAAGAAACGCAATGAAGCCTTTGTCATGAATACGATGCACGGGATCGAGCCCGAACGATGCTGGCGCAATCACGTCGCCGAGCTTCGTTTCGCGCACCCGTTCCAGGATGAAATCGGCACGGCTCGGCATCTCGAAGCAAGGCTTCATTTCGCCGTCGATCAATTCGGCATGGCCATGATGCAGCCGGTGCCGATCGCTATACACAGTCAACATGCAATGTCTCCTCTGGATGCTTGCTGCTCGAATCCGTCGCTTGATATGTCGTTTAACGCGTCGAGGTTGGCCACGCCCGTGAATACGACACTCAAGATACCTGCTCCTGGGTACGGTGCTCGCCATCGCTCGTCGCGAGGATGCCGTAGCAGGCCGGGCGCCGGTCGCGAAACACGCCCCACGCATGACGTGTCTCCGCGACCGCATCCAGATCGAAACGATGCAGCAGGATCGCGGGTTCGTCGCGCCCGGCTTTCCGCACCTGCTCGCCGTATTGATCGGCGATAAACGACGAGCCGTAATAGCGCTGTGGAAAGTCGCGGCCCTGCTCGCAGCCGGTGCGGTTCGCGGCGATCAGCGGCACGAGGTTCGCGCCTGCGTGGCCCTGCATCACGCGTTGCCAGTGCGCGCTGCTGTCGAGGGCGGCGTCTTGCGGTTCGCTGCCGATCGCGGTCGGATAGAACAGCAGTTCAGCGCCGAGGAGTGTCATCGCGCGGGCCGTTTCCGGAAACCACTGATCCCAGCAGATACCGACGCCGAGCGCACCGTAACGCGTCGGCCAGACGCGGAAACCCGTGTCGCCAGGCGTGAAGTAGTACTTCTCACTGTAGCCTGGGCCGTCAGGAATATGGGTTTTGCGGTAGCGGCCGAGTACGCTTCCATCGGCGTCGATCATCGCCACCGTGTTGTAGAAGACGTTGCCGGCCCGCTCGAAGAAGCTGATCGGCAGCACTACGTTGAACTCCGCCGCGACGCGGGCAAAGCGCGTGATGGCGGGATGGCCATCGAACGGCAGCGCATGGCGGAAGTGCTTCGAATCCTGTTCGGTGCAGAAGTACGGCAGCTCAAAAAGCTCAGGCAGCAGGATCACCTGCGCGCCCTGCGCCGCCGCTTCGCGCACGAGGCGCTCTGCTTGCGCGAGATTCGCCTCGCGATCCCATCCCGGCACGGCCAACTGGATTGCCGCCACGCTGACTGCTCGCATCTCGTGTCTCCTCTATGTTCGTCTGGGAAAATTCTGCCCGAGGAACGCGGCTGGGCGATAACGGGGAAACGGTCAACGAGGGGATAAATGTGGCCAATCTGGCCGGGCGACATGACGTTGGAGCGTAGCTCGACGACAGCACGTAGTTGCGCTGCGAACACCTTCCGCTCACAAGAACTCAGGACAGAACCGCAGGCTACGCGCAGCGGTAGTCGCTCGGACAACGGCCGGTCCAGCGGCGAAACGCGTGCCGGAACCCGGCCGTTTCGCTATAGCCGAGCCGCTCGGCAATATCCGACATCGACAGCCGCGTACGCACCAGGTAGTCGAGCGCGAGATCGTGGCGCACGCGGTCGAGCAGCGCCTGGAAGGCGGAGCCGCTGCCGGCGAGACGCCGTCTGAGCGTGCGCTCCGACACGCACAGCGCATCGGCGAGCGAGCGCAGCGAACCGTAGCGGCGTGGGTCGGAATACAGCAGGCGCAGGCTGCGCGCCGTGACGTCGTTGCCCGGCGCGGTGGCCCATTCGCGCTCGAGTTGCGCGCATTGCTGACGCGACATCAGGTAGCTCACCGGCTCGGCAAGGGGCAACGGTTCGTCGAGCCAGCTGGCCGGAAAAATCAGCGCGTTTTCGACAGCGTCGAAGGTGGCGCGGCGGCCGATCCGCTCTTCGTAGGCGTCCGCATGAGCAGGTGCGCTGAACGTCACCTCGAGCGCGGATGGCGCGCGCCGCGCTGAGAGCACGTCGCAGACCACCGCCCACATCGACGCGAGACACATGTCCGTATTGATCACGGCGAGATCCGGCCGGTAGCGATAATCGGCCGCGACGATCGCCGCTTCATCTGCATTGCGGCGCAGCGAAACCTTGAAGTAGCTTCCGAGTAGTAGGGGAAAGTCCTGGGCGCACTGCAGCGCGTCGCCAAGCGTGGGGCTCACCAGCATCGCGTAACCGAGGATGCCATAGCTCGAGATATGCATCGCCCGGCCGATGTCGAGGCCGATGCGCGTATCGCCGCAAGCCTGCAGCGCGTTGGCGAACACGATCAGTTCCTGCGCGTGCGTGACGAGCCCGGACGGCTGACGCAAATCGCCCTCGCTGACCCCGCTTCCCGCCAGCAACACGTCCGCGCCAATCCCCTGCCGCGCCAGCAAGGAGACGGCGGCGGCAATCGTATGCAAGGTCGCAACGCATTGGGCCGGCGACGGGCGTGGCGACCACGGTGCATCGGTCATGGGTGATTCTCAGGTTCCCTCGATCCTCCGATGATATTTGATCAAATTTCACAAAAGGGAAAATCCATGCGATGATTTGATCAAATCCCATGATGCAAAATGCCCAGCTTTTCCGAACAGGCTCGTCCGCGCGAGGTTTGCAGCCGCGCTTCGCGCCGTCTTCATCAACCGACTGGAGTCAACCTTGCAAAGCGACCTACGCGACGACCTGCGTGAATTCCTGGAACATCACCGCATCCATGAAGTGGAATGCGTGATACCGGACATGACGGGCGTCGCGCGCGGCAAGATCGTGCCGAAGAACCTGTTTCTCTCGGAAGGCAAGATGCACATGTCGAACGCGCTGCTGATGATCACCGTCAACGGCGAGTTCGCGGATTTCGAGCGCTTTGTCGGGCCGAGCGATCCCGACATGGTCTGCATCCCCGATCCAAACACGGTGCGGCTCGTACCGTGGGCCATCGAACAGGTCGCGGTCGTGATCCACGATTGTGTCGGACTCGACGGCAAGCCGATCGGCATTTCCCCGCGCGCGGTATTGCGGCGCGTGCTGAAGCTCTATGAGGAAAAAGGCTGGCGCCCCGTAGTTGCACCGGAGATGGAGTTCTACCTGATCGCGCAGAACAAGAATCCGCATGAACCGCTGCGCCCGCCGCTCGGCCGCGCGGGGCGCAGCGAAGCCGGCCGCCAGTCGTTCTCGATCGACGCCGTCAACGAATTCGATCCGTTCTTCCAGGACCTGTCGCGCTTCTGCGAGACCACGCATCTCGGCGTCGAAACGCTCGTGCATGAAGTGGGTGCGGGGCAAATGGAGATCAATTTTTCGCACGGCGACGCGCTCGATCTCGCCGACCGCGTGTTCCTGTTCAAGCGCGCCGTGCGTGAAACTGCCTTCCGTCACGGCATTTTCGCGACTTTCATGGCCAAGCCGATGGAACATGAACCCGGCAGCGCGATGCATATTCATCAGAGCATCGTCGACAGTCAAACCGGCGAGAACATCTTTTCGCTTCCCGATGGAACAGCGAGCCCGCTGTTTTTCAACTACATCGGCGGCTTGCAGAAGTACATGCCGCAAGCCATGCCGATGTTCGCGCCTTACGTGAACTCCTACCGGCGTCTGTCGCGCTTCACCGCCGCGCCGATCAACGTGCGCTGGGGTTACGACAACCGCACCTGCGGCATCCGCGTGCCGAATTCCGGACCGGATGGACGGCGGCTCGAAAACCGCGTGCCGGGCGTCGACGTCAATCCGTATCTGGCCATGGCGGCCACCCTCGCCTGCGGCTATCTCGGCATGGTGGAGCAGCAGGAAGCCTCGGCGCCGATGATCGAAAGCGCCTACGACCTTGAATACGAATTGCCGCGCGGTCTCGAAGATGCGCTCAAGGCGCTCCTGAAGTGCACCGAACTCGCGGACGTGCTCGGCGACAAGTTCGTGCAGGCCTATTGCGCGGTGAAGGAAAAGGAGTTCGAGACCTTCTCGCAAGGCATTACCGCGTGGGAGCGCGAGCATCTGCAACTGCTCGTGTGATTGCGGGCGGTTTATGGAAACGTCATCGGAGAAGCTGGATTTGAATACTCGCCAAGGCATCAACTGGGAGCGCGCAGAAGCGCTCGTCGAACGCGAACGCCGCGCGTTTGCCGACGCCATGCCGAGATCGCGCGCGCTGTCCGAACGCGCCGCGCGCCACCTGTTGTTCGGCGTGCCGCTGCACTGGATGAACGACTGGTCGACGCCTTTCTCGCTCTATGTCGAAGAAGCACGCGGGGCCGCGTTTACCGACGTGGACGGTCATCGCTACGCCGACTTCTGCCTCGGCGACACCGGCGCGATGTTCGGCCACTCGCCTGCCCCGGTAGCTCGCGCGCTGGCGGCCCAAGCTGAGCGCGGCCTGACGACCATGTTGCCGGGCGAAGACGCCGCGTGGGTCGGCGAAGAACTCGCGCGCCGTTTCGGCCTGCCCTACTGGCAGTTCGCGATGACCGCGAGCGACGCCAACCGCTTTGCATTGCGCTGGGCACGCGCGGCGACCGGACGCAAACAGATCGTGATCTTCAACGGCTGCTATCACGGCACCGTGGACGACGTGTTCGTCGATCTCGTCGACGGCAAGCCGCAGCAGCGCGACAGCCTGATCGGCCAGGTGCACGACCTGCTGGGCACCACGCGTGTGATCGAATTCAACGATCTGGCCGCGCTGGAAAACGCGCTGAAAGATGGCGAAGTCGCCTGCGTGCTGGCCGAACCCGCGATGACCAACATCGGCATGGTGCTGCCCGAGCCGGACTACTGGCGGCAAGCGCAAGCGCTCATGCGGCGCTACGGCACGCTGCTCGCGATCGACGAAACCCACACCATCAGTTGCGGGCCGGGCGGTTACACGCGAGCGTACGGCCTTGAACCCGATCTGTTCATCCTCGGCAAACCGGTGGGCGGCGGCTTTCCGTGCGCGGTGTATGGGTTCAGCGCGGAGCTCGCGGCCCGCGCGCAGCACGCCAAGCACAGCGCACCGCCCGGTCACTCCGGCATCGGCACCACCCTCACGGCGAACATGCTGGCAATGAGCGCGATCCGCGCGACGCTCGCCGAGGTGATGACCGACGCCGCCTACGATCACATGTTCACGCTCGCCGAACGAATCGAAACCGGTCTGAAGGATGCGATCGCGCGTCATGGCCTCGCGTGGTGCGTGACGCGCGTCGGCGCCCGCACCGAATTCCAGTTCACGCCGACGCCGCCGCGCAACGGTGACGAAGCCGGCCGCCAGCTTGACTCGGAACTGGAGCACATCGTGCACCTGTATTTACTGAATCGCGGCGTGCTGATCACGCCGTTTCACAACATGATCCTGGTGTGCCCCGACACGTCGGCGGCCGACGTCGACAGACTGGTTTCCACATTTGACGCCTGCCTCGCGGAACTGACCTGTCGAGCTTTATGAAAACTTCGCGCCATCACACGCTGCAGGACCAGACCTACGAAACGCTGCGGCAGTGGCTGACGATCGGGCGCTTCGTGCCGGGCGAGCGCATCAAGATCCGTCACGTCGCCGCCGAGCTCGGCGTGGGCGAGATGCCGGTGCGTTCCGCCTTGCAGCGCCTTGCGGCCGAATCGGCGCTGGTGAACGTGCCCAATTGCGGCGTGACGGTGCCACGTCTGTCGAAAGAGCAATTCGACGACGTGCTGCGCGTGCGCCTGATTCTCGAAGGCCAGGCCGCCGAGCTGGGTGTGCCGCATCTCAGCGAGCACGATCTGGAAACGCTGGAAAAACTGAATGCGCAGATGGTGCAGGCCTTGCGGACGGCCGACGCCAAGGGCTATCTCGACGCCAACGAAGCGTTTCACCTGATTCTCTACCGCGCGGCCGGCTCGCCGCTGTTGCTCGAGTTGATCGAAACGGTGTGGCTACAAGTTGGGCCGATTTCGAATCTGCTGTTTGGCGATGCGCAGTTCGCCGCTACGCTCAACGACGCCCACGACGATTTGCTAAACGCCGCGAAGGCGCGCGATGCGGCTGGCGTGCGACGCGCGATCGAGGACGATCTGAGTCATGCGGCGAGTTGTTTGCGGGCGCAGTGTTTGTAACGGTTGGCGCAGGAATCACGCTTTCAACGTCGCCTGTTCCAGAATCATGTCGTAAAGCGCCTGCGCCGCCGGCGACAACTGAGCGGTCTTACGCGCCACAAGGACAAGCGTGCGAGAAACCACCGGATTCGTGAGCTCGACGGTACGAACCGTCGGATACGCGCCCTTCTGAATGGCCAGCGCCGGCACGACCGCCGCACCCACACCCTGAGCGACCAGTCCCACAGCAGTCGAACTGCGCTGCACTTCATAAAACGAGCGTAGCGCCAGTTCACTCTTTTCCAGCGCGACATCGAGCAAGGCGCGATTGCCGCTGACCTCGCCGGCAAAAATCAGCGGATACGATTGCAACTGCTGCCAGGCGATGCGACGTCGTTTCGCCAGCGGATGATCTTCATGGCAAATCAGCACGTAGCGGTCTTCCGTCAACGGCACGCTGGCAAGATCCGGATGATGCTCGCCGGAGATATTGATGCCGAACTCCACCTCCCGGCGCAGCACCGCCTCCTCCACCGCGGACGACGCGTGATCGAGAATCTTGATGCGGTTATGCGGATAACGCGCGGCATACGCCTGCAGAATGCGCGGCAGATACTGCACGCCCACGGTCGGCACGCAGGCGATCGACACATCGCCACGACGGGCCACACCCGTCTCACGAATTTCCACCAGCGCATCGGCGAGCTCGCCCAACAAGCGGCGCGCTTGCGGCAGAAAACTGCGCCCTATTTCCGTCAGCGCCATGGAGCGCGTGGTCCGCTCGATCAGCGTGACGCCGAGGTACGTTTCGAGCTTGCGCAGACGTTGCGTAATGGCCGTTTGCGTGACGTGCAGCGAATCGGCGGCGCCTTGGAAACTGCCGCGATCCGCAATCGCGACGAACGCCTGTACGCCGAGCGTGTCGATTTTCATTAGAAAAATGAAGGAATTGGAATGATAAATTCATTTTACTCCGCCTTCGTCGCCGCACAGAATGAGCGCATTGGATCGATTTGACACCACACACTGTGGCTGGATGTCAGCGAAAACGGTCCGGAAATCAGGTGCAATTGGGTGCAATCGGGACAAAGGAGCACGAGATGACTTCATCGACAAATTGGCAGGCAAAACAGTACGTGTTGTTCGAAAACGAGCGCACGCGTCCGGTCAGGGATCTGCTGGCGGCGGTGCCGGCAACGGAAGTGCGAGTGGCGGTAGACATCGGCTGCGGCCCCGGCAATTCCACCGAAGCGCTGGCGGCCCGCCTGCCCGGCGCAACGGTCAGCGGTATGGACAGTTCCGCCGACATGATCGCGGCGGCCGTCAAGCGCCTGCCGCAATTCCAGTTCGAGGTGAGCGACATCGAAACGTGGGCTGCGCCCGGCCCCTATGACCTCATTCTCGCCAACGCCGTGCTGCAGTGGGTACCGAATCACGAGCAGCTGTTTCCGTCGCTGGTGAAAAAACTTGCGCCGGGCGGCAACCTGGCCGTGCAGATGCCGGACAACCTCGACGAACCCGCGCACCGCCTGCTGCGCGAAATCGCGGCGGACGGCCCCTGGGCGAACAAGCTGAGGGGTGTGGAGCGCACCATGCGCTACGGAGCCGACTGGTACTACGCGCTGCTCAAGCCACTGTGCGCCCGGGTCGACGTGTGGCGCACCGTCTACCATCACCCGCTCGCGGGCGGCGCGGACGCGGTGGTCGAGTGGTTCAAAGGCAGCGCGCTGAGACCGTTCCTCGCCGAGCTCGACGACAGCGAGCAAGGCGTCTTCCTCGCGCGCTACCGGGATGCGATCGCGCGCGCTTATCCGGCCCAGGCTGACGGCACCGTGCTGCTGCCGTTCCCGCGGCTGTTTATCGTCGCTACGCGCTAGCGGAGTCAGGTCGCCTGCGGGTTACCCCGTGATGTTTGTGGTGCCGGAGTCGCCAGGGTCAGTCAGGCATTGCCGCTCGTGAATTCTGCGTGATATTGTGTAACGTAAGCGGAGGGCGGCTTGCCGCCCTCACCGGAACGCAAATTTCAGCAGCGAGCGTCGCCATGAGTGATGTACGCCATCATCTGAGTCCACGGGACCGTTTGGAGCTGTTGTGCTGGCTCACCTGCGGCTGCCTGGGCGCTTATTACCTGAATGAGGACTGGCCTGACGCGGCGTTTCACGTGCAGGCCGCTCATAAGTGGCTCGACTATCGGTCCCGGGAAGCAGACTGGTTGAGTATCGCCAGGTTGTCCGCAACCGCACTGGAGATTGCGCAGCGGCACGCGAAATTTGTCGAGGCCGATTGGGCGCGGGACGCGGTCGAGGAAATTCTCGATACAGACGAGCTCGACCCTCAGGCACGACTGGTGAAGCAGGTGCTGGCGGATTGCCAGAACGCACTTTCGGACAAGCGCCTCGCAGATTAATTTTTTCCCACGCGGCACGTTGAGTGAGTCGGGACGCGGCGTTGGCTCCGTTGATCGGTTTGCCAGCGCCGCGCAGGCAGATTAAAAATTGTGCCGCAAACCCACGATCACGGAGAGTTGTTTGTCCGTGTCCGAATTGACGATATTCGGAATCTGCGCCAGATTTTCCGTCTGCCCCGTCGAGGGATTGATCCCCAGCCCGGCGCCGGACGATTTCTGCCCGATCGCCACCGCATAAACCGCCGTCCGCTTCGACAGGCTATACACCGCGCCAAGGTTGATCTGGTGCACACGGGTCGAAGCGCTGCCGCTCGGTTTGGCGTCGTTGAAAATATAGGCCACACCAAGCTGCAAATCCGGCGCGACCATATAGGTCGTATTCAACTCGGCAATGTCGAAAGAAATATCTTCCCCAGCGGGCCTTGCCGCACTCGCGAAATACTGGCTCTGTGATAGGCGCGTATGCGTATAGGTGAGCGCCACGCCCGCCTTGCCGAATGCATACGAGCCCCCTGCTCCGAAAATCCTCACCTTGCTCGCCTGCTGCAGCAGACAATACGACGCGTCGGCGTTCGCGCAACTGAAATCGCCGATATACCCGGTAGTGCCGCCCAAGGCCGCCTGCAACGGCTGATTCAACTCGAGATACCCCGCGCTCAGCGACAACGGCCCCTGCGCGTAATTCGCCGCCAGTGCCCAGCCCTTGTTCTGCGAGAAATTCCCCGCCACGCCACCCAGGCTGAACAACCCACCCACCGTCAAACCACCGAAGCTCGGGCTGATGTATTTGATCGAGTTGTTGAAGTTGAACGCTTCGTTGAGATTGTCGACGTCGCCGAAATGCGAGCCGTACAGCGTCGCCCAGTTATTGCTCGATGCGTACGCCCCCATGTAGTCGGAGAACGGATCGTATTGACGGCCGAACGTCAGCGCGCCGTACGTGCCGTTGTTCAAACCGACCCATGCGTTACGGTTGAACAGCGTGTTCGATTGCAGCATCGCGCCGTTGCCGATCAGAAAGCTGTTCTCCAACGTGAAGTTCACCGTGGTGCCGCCACCAATATCTTCAGCGCCTGTCAAACCCCACCGCGACGGCACCAGATTGCCGCCCGCCAGCTGATAATTCGCGTGGCCGTTGGTGCTGCCATCGGCGAGCGTCGTCTGCTGGTTGGTGGTGTACACGACGCCGGCGTCGACCGTGCCATAGAGCGTCACCGAAGATTGCGCATGTGCGCCCATCGCGAGGCCGCACGCGGCCAGCGCAAGCGCTGAGCGCTTGACGAATGTGTCTGCCATATTTTTTAGCCGGAAGTTGAGTGGTGAAATCAGCAAGAACAAACTGGACGCCCCGAACGAACGACACCACTCCGCCGCCGCTCAGGAATGAACGGCAACAGTCGATCGTTAGAACGTGGTGAGCTAGCGCGCGCTGAGTGTCTTGCGCGCTGTTCGATTACTGCCCGAAGCGCGCGTAGATATCCGGTCGCTTCTTACGCAAGATGAGACCGATCACGACGCCGGAGAGCGCCACCGCGAATACGATCCAGGGGAAAGACTTGACGATCGGGCTATCGGAGCCGCTGAGCGCATCGAGATTGCGCACCAGAATCACGCCGATATACAGCAGGCCGATGCCACCGACGAGAGGCGCAACGAACGAGTGCCATACGCGCGTATCCTTGCGCGTCTTGCGGAAGAACGCGATGACGGAAAAACTCGTCACTGCCTGAAGCATCACGATGCCGATCGTGCCGAGCGCCGAACTCCAGCTGAACACGATGTTGAACGCGTCGCTGCCTGCCGCAATGAAGAGTCCGAGCAGAACGCACACGGAGAGCGTTTGCAGATAGCTCGCCACATACGGTGAACGGTATTTTTCGTGCACGCGGTTCAACGCTTGCGGCAGGATTCCCTCCAGGCTCAGCGCGTGGATATAACGCACCAGCGTGTTATGAAACGACAACAGGCTCGCGAAGATACTGCTGAGCAACAGGAAGCTCATCACCGTCGTCACCGCACCGCCCAGATACTTGCCGGATTGAATGAACCAGAAATCGCCCGGCTGCTTCGTCGCGACTGCCACCACGTCGTTCAGTCCATACGCACAAACAATCGTCCACGTGACGAAAGCGAAGAATACGAGAATCAGCATCACCGACACGTACGTCGCGCGTGGCACAGTCACTTTCGGGTCCCGGCATTCCTTGCCGTAAATCGCCGTCGCTTCGAAACCGATAAACGACGCAAAGGCGAACATCACCGCAATGCCCAGGTGGCCGCTGAACACATGCTCCGGCGTGAACGGCGCGAGCGTGAGGCCGTTCGGGCCACCACCATGCACGACGATTGCAATCGCAAGCAGCAACAGGATGCCCAGTTCCAGACACATCAGCACGCCGAGCAGCCGGCTATTCAGATCGATACCGCGGATGCCGGTGAATTGCACCACCGCCACGCAGATCAGCGAATAGCCGTACCAGGGCATCGCCGTGTGCAGAAGTGGAGAAAGAATCACCGTGCAGAAAAATCCAAACAGCCCGTATAGCGCGATCTGGATGAAGGTGTACGACATCAGCGCGACGAGTGCGCCGGCCATGCCCAATGGCCGTCCAAGTCCGGCGGTGATGTACGCGTAAAACGCACCGGCGCGCACCACATGTCGGCTCATCGACGCGAAGCCCACGCTAAAGATCAGCAGCACGACGCCGGCAATCACGAACGCGCCCGGAATGCCGGCGCCATTGCCCAAGCTGATCGCGGGCGGCACCGCACCGAGCATGCCGGTCAGCGGCGCGGCCGCGGAAATCACAAGAAACACGATCTGCCACAGGCCCAACGTATTGCCCTTCAGTTCCACGGGATTCTCCGCGTCGACCAGACGGGTCGGAGAGTAGGGTTCATTCATCGCTGCCTCTATTTTGTTGGCTAGTCTGGAACTCGCCTAAACCCTGGAAATACTGGTCCAGACGCTCGCTTGACCGACGTTCGAAGTTTCGGTGTGAGCGCATGGTAGGTAGCTAAAAAATAAAACGACTTCGCGAACTGCGCCAAATTTTCGATAAATTGCGCCAATGCTCGCGAGCGTCTCAAGCAATGCGGTTCGCCGTGAATAGTTAGGAAACGGAAGTTTTTTCGTGTGAGGATTGCGCCTTCAAGTTCTTTCAGAATGAAAGCAATTGCAGCGCCATCACCATCTATTGTTTTTTCCAGTTGCGCGTGGCGCGCCACAACACAGTTGCGTCGGCATAACCCACGGCGCGAGCGATCGCCGCATTGGTGAGCCCTTCACGTTCAAGCAGTCCTTCTACACTACGCTGCCGTTCTTCGCGCACGATCTGCCGCACGGAAGTCCCCGCCTCGGCCAGGTGCCGCTGCAATGAGCGATGCGAGAGCCCGAGATCTTTCGCAATGTCGGCAACGATCAGCTTTTCGTGCGCGAGCCGCCGCGTCACCAGATCGCGAACCTGGTCAGCGATGCTGTGGGGCACCGCATCGCGCGCAATCAGATCGGTGGCATGGCGCTCCATCATGCGCGCCATTTGCGTGTCGGCGCTTTTGAGCGGCGCATCGAGATCCGATGGACGCAGGATCACGCCATTGAAAGGCTGCTGAAAGCGCACCGGTACGCGGAAAATGCGTGCATACGGTTTGAGGTCAGCTGGCGCGGCATGTTCGAAATGCACTTCGGCAGGATTCCACGCGGCTCCTCGCACGGCCCGGATCATATGGCACATTGTCGAGAGGCTGTATTCCGCGTCCTGCCGGCGCGGCCAGATCTGCGGATTGGCGATCTGATAGGTCCATACCGGCCATTCGCCATCGCGCAACAACTCGCAGGTCGTGGTGTTCTGCCACGACGCGAGCGCGAGCGAGAACTTGCGCACTGCCGCATTCAAGGTCGGCGACGATAGAAACACGAGACCCGCCGGCCCGAGCTCCGTCACCTGCAATTCGCTGCCTAGACGCAGGCCGAGCGACGGTTCGCCGAGTACTTCGGCCGCGCGCTCGAAGGCCGTCACGTAACGCGTCAGCGGCAGGATTTCATAGGGATTCGACAGGAGCTTGCGGCTCATGCCGAACGCTTCGAGCAGCGCGTCGCAATTAGCGCCTGATGCATCGAGTGCGCGCACAACCGGCCCCATGACCGCGGCGCGGATCATAGGGAAACTACCGTTGAGCGTGACTTTTTTCATGCTGAGCGTCTCCTCTCAAGTCTTCGCTGATGTGCTGCAGTGTCTTTCCTCCTGGCGCACTTTATCGTTCATTTGGCGCGATAAGCAAGCGCGAAAATATTATTGGGTTCCTACGATTTGCCATCGACTCAGCGTTCGACGCGTTTCACGCAGCCTCGCACGCAGTCCGGTCCAGCACACTCCTTACGGGAACCTTATGAACACGAATGCCACGAAAACCGCACACGCCCCCGTTCATCCGCTCGATCCGCTGAGTCCGGACGAAATGCAGCTTGCCTGCGATCTCGTGAAGGCCGCTGAAAACCTCGACGGGCACGTGCGCTTTCCGATGGTCGAATTGCGCGAGCCGCCGAAGGCCGAAGTGATCGCATTCAAGACCGGCGAATATTTTTCGCGCACGGCGTTCGTCCTCGCAATCGATCGCACGAATGGCACGACCACCGAATTCCATGTGGACCTGAGAGAGAAAAAAATCGCCTCGCGCAACGTGCTGCCGTTCGATCAGGCGCCATATGGCCAGCCGCCGATCATGATCGAAGACTTCATGAACGCCGAGCAGATCGTCAAGAGCGACGACGCATGGCGCGTTGCGGTCATGAAGCGCGGTTTGACTGAGAAGGATCTGGAGCGCGTCCAGGTCGATCCGTTTTCCGCCGGCTGCTTCGACCGCGAGAACGAGAATGGCCGGCGCCTCGTGCGTTGCGTGAGTTACTACCGCGAAACCGTGACCGACAACGGCTATGCGCATCCGATCGAAGGCGTGGTGGCGGTGGTCGATCTGCTCGAGAAGAGAGTGATCGAACTGGTGGACGACGGCCGCATCATTCCGATTCCGCGCGCGAAGCACAACTACGACACACCGAGCCTCGGCGAGCCGCGCAACACGCTCAAACCGCTGTCGATCAGCCAACCCGAGGGCCCGAGCTTCAAGATCGACGGCTGGCACGTGAGCTGGCAGAACTGGAGCTTCCGCGTCGGCTTCACGCCGCGCGAAGGCCTGGTGTTGCATCAGCTGTCATGGGACGACGGCAAGAACGCGCGGCCGATCATCTACCGTGCGAGCGTAACGGAGATGTGCGTGCCCTACTCCGACCCGAGCACGAATCACTACTGGAAGAGTGCCTTCGATGCCGGTGAGTACGGCCTCGGCAAACTGGCGAATCAGCTTGAACTCGGTTGCGATTGCCTTGGCACAATCCGTTATTTCGACATTCCTTCCGCCGACGATTTCGGCAATGCGTTCATGATGAAGAACGCCGTATGCATGCACGAAGAGGACTACGGCACCTTGTGGAAGCACTACGAGTTTCGCACCGGCGTTTTCGAAATGCGCCGCTCGCGACGCCTCGTGATCTCTTTCTTCGCGACAGTCGGCAACTACGACTACGGCTTCTACTGGTACCTGTATCAGGACGGCACCGTCCAGCTCGAATGCAAGCTGACCGGCATCGTACAAACCTCGGCGGTGGCTGACGGCGACACGTATCCGTGGGGCGGCATGATCACCGAGAACCTCGGCGGCCCGACCCATCAGCACTTCTTCAATGCACGGATGCACATGATGGTGGACGGCGAACGCAACACGGTGACCGAACACGAATTCGTGCCGCGTCCGATGGGCGAAACGAATCCGTACGGCAACGTCTTCGACACCACCAAACACGTATTCAAGACCGAGAGCGAAGCCGCACGCCTTGCAAACGGCCGCACCGGACGTTACTGGAAAGTGACCAACCCGAACGTGAAGAACGCCGTCGGCGCGAATCCTGGCTACAAGCTGATCGTGAACGACTCCCCGCTGATGCTCGCCGACGAACGCTCGAAGGTCCGCCAACGCGGCGGCTTTGCGACACGTCACGTGTGGGTCACGCCATTCGATCCGGCCGAGCGCTACGCGAGCGGCGACTATCCGAACCAGCACGCGGGCGGTGACGGCTTGCCGCGCTACATTGAGGCGAACCGCAACATCGAGAACGAGGACATCGTCTTGTGGCACAGCTTCGGCCACACGCACGTGTGCAAACCCGAGGACTTCCCCGTGATGCCGGTGGAATACGCCGGCTTCATGCTCAAGCCGAACAACTTCTTCTCCGCCAACCCGACGATGGACTTACCGTCCGAGCGGGATCAGAACAGCGTCGAGGATGGAAAGTTTGCGGATCATGGCTGCTGCAAGCGGTGATTCGATGACGCGCGACGCGCAGCCCAGTGCTGCACGCGTGACCGACACGGCATACGTACGTCCCGCGATCGCGTGCAGCGTGGTACGCCGGCTGACTTCGAGCGAAGGCGGCGTGGCACGCATGCTGATTGCGGGCGCGGGCGCTGCGGTACACGGGCTGATCGCGTGCGCGGGCACGGTACGCGGATTAATGGCGAGCGTGGGTTGGGCAGCATGTGCGTTGATGGCGAGCATGGGTGGCGCAGCACGCGAGCTGACGGCGAGCATGAGTGGTGCGGCGTGTGTGCTGCTCGCAAGCGGTGCCGCGACGCTGGTGACACAAGCCGGCCTTGGCCAACGAGCCAGCGCGTTGTGGATGAGCGCGTTGGCATTAGCAACGATGGTGATCGTGCCGCTGTTGATGTCGCGGGTATCCAGGACACACAGCACGCTTGCGACGGCGGTGACGTTGATTGCCACGATGAGTGCGATGGGCGTCGTACCGGCGTATGCGGCCGGATTGGAGCATTCAACCGCGATAGCGGGGTTGTTTGTGGTGGTGGGTGGCGTGGCGCTGTTGTACGGACAGCATCTTGTTGGCGCGCAAGCCTTGCCTCCTGAGGATTTCGATCGAAATCAGTACGCGGATCAAAACACGGATCAGTCGCCCAGAACCATCCGCGTGACTGGCGCGACGGTGCTGCTCGCATTGTTTGCGGGCTTATCGAGCGGCAGTCTCGCGCGTTTCCAGTTGTATGCGATTTGCGGCATGAGTGGCACACAACCGATGTTGCAGATCTTGCTTTCTGTGGGTACCGTTTGCGCACTGGCGTTCATCGCCGACCGATCCGGCAACAACAACCGAATATTGAATTTGCTGTACGTGCTACGAGCGGTGTTAATTGGGGCCCTCGCTTCTGCCGACAGTCCAACACTGGCACTACTCGCAGCAAAGATATTTCTGATTCTCGACTGCCTGACGATTCCGGCGCTCATGAAACTGCGGAGAAAATCGCGCGGCGCATTGAGCGCGGGTTGTCCTGGAGCCGCCCACCACATCGGGATGGTATTGGGCGCAACATTGTCGACAACGCCCTACTTTTTCGGCGACGGATTCATCGTGCTGTATGCGCTAAGCGCGATTGCGAACCTGATATGCGCCGGCACATTAGCAACCAACTGGTTCGAGAAAAAGGTGCTCAGCAAGCATCTAAACCATCACTCCCGCCAGGCAGACTCTTCCGACGAGCACAAGGTGCAAGTCGGGAAGTATGACTCCCTTGTCACGAACGCCGAATGTGGGAGAACACAGATTCCAGATGCACCACTACCCGAAGCAAACCACAGTGCCCACTTAGCAGGCGTGGTTTTGAGCCGCTTTCTTTTGCCTACTTTTCTTTGCGGCGGCAAAGAAAAGTAGGTGCCGCCCCGCACAGGGGCAACGCTAATAGACCACAAACAAAACAAGGAAAGGCACCGCCGCAGGCAAACAGCAAAACAGACCGCAAAAGCGCCAACCAAACAGCACCACCACCATCACCCCGTCGGAGACAAACCATGCCCGAACAGAAAATCCCAGCAAAGCTGCCAACCACCATGTTCATCAACGGCGAAAAAACCCCAAGCGCCGCAGGCAAAACCTTCCCCATCTACAACCCAGCAACAGGCGAAGAACTATCCCACCTCCCAGACGCATCAGAACCCGACATCGACCACGCAGTAAAAACCTCAAAAGCAGCCTTCGAGTCAGACACCTGGCGCAGAATGCCGCCAGCCACTCGTGAGCGCCTGCTACTAAAACTAGCCGACCTGGTAGAACAACACACCGACGAACTAGCCACATTAGAAACGCTAAACCAGGGAAAACTAATAGCCTTCTCCAAGATGCTGGAAGTTTCAGGCAGCGTCCAATGGCTCCGTTACATGGCCGGCTGGGCCACCAAAATCGAGGGCACGACTTTCGACCTGTCGATCCCCTTCCCACCCGGCACCCGCTACAACGCCTCAACAAAACGCGTCCCAGCAGGCGTGGTCGCCGCAATCGTCCCGTGGAATTTCCCGCTCCTGATGGCGGTCTGGAAGATCGCCCCAGCCCTCGCATGCGGCTGCACCGTCGTACTGAAACCAGCGGAAGAAACGCCATTGACGGCAATCCGCCTCGCCGAACTGGCCCATGAAGCCGGCTTCCCACCAGGCGTACTCAACGTCGTCACAGGCCGCGGCGAAACCGCTGGCGCAGCGCTAGTCAAGCACCCGCTCGTGAACAAGGTCACCTTCACAGGATCGACCGAAGTAGGCCGCATCATCGGCCGCCAATGCGCTAACGATCTGAAACGCGCATCGCTGGAACTGGGCGGCAAGAGCCCCGTGATCGTGCTGGACGACTGTGACCCGAAGAAAGCGATCGAAGGCGCAGCCGGCGCGATTTTCTTCAACCACGGACAGGTCTGCACCGCAGGTTCCCGCCTGTACGTTGCGCGCTCCATCTACGACGAAGTGGTGCAAGGTATCGCCGCCGTGGCCGATGGAATCGCATTAGGCTCCGGCTTCGATCCCGCAACGCAGATGGGCCCCATGGTTTCCGCACGGCACCGCGACAAGGTCATGGGAATGATCGCGCAAGGCCGGCAGGAAGGCGGCGAGATCCTGTCACGTGACGCGGCCGTAGATGCGGATGGCTTCTTTGTCCGCCCGACGGTCATTGCCAATCGCGCATGCAAGCCGCTTTCCGTGGTCAGAGAAGAGATATTCGGACCAGTGCTGGTGGCCATGCCCTATGACGATATCGACGAGGTCCTGACTCAGGCCAACGCATCGGAATATGGCCTTGGCGCGAGTGTGTGGACGAACCAACTCGACAAGGCGCTGCGACTGGTCGACGGCATCGAAGCCGGAACCGTTTGGGTCAACACGCACAACATGGTTGACCCCGCGATGCCGTTCGGCGGATTCAAGGCCTCGGGGATCGGACGCGAGCACGGCAAGGCCATTGTGGATGCGTATACCGAGAGCAAGTCGGTCTGCATCGCGTATTGACCGGTCGGTCTCTGCACGTCTTGCGGCACGAACACATCGCCGCCACAAGACGTGCGGACCTGTAGCGCCGCGAGGGCAACACAGTAAAATAGCGGGCACCCGCGCCGCTGCGCGTCAGCCTACCCTTGGGTGCCCCACCTTGAAACGCAAAATGCCCGCGCTGAACGCGCTCAAAGCCTTCGAAGTCGCCGGCCGCACGGGCAGCTTCACGCGCGCAGCAGAACTGCTGAACGTGACGCAAAGCGCGGTCAGCCGGCAAGTCCGGCAACTGGAAGCCCAACTCGGCGAGACCTTGCTCCAGCGTCACCATCACCACCTCGAACTCTCGGCCGCCGGCCGCATCCTCCTGCAAGCACTGCAACAATCATTCGACCGGATCGAACTCACGGTTCGCAGCCTGCAGGAGAAAACCCATCGCAACCGTCTGCGTATCAACGCGCCCCCCACCTTCACGAGCCGCTGGCTGATGCCGCGTCTCGGACGTCTGCGCGACGCGCATCCGCATCTCGAACTCAGCCTGTCGACCCGCGTCGACGACAATCTCGCCGAATCGGGTGTGCTCGATTGCGCCATCCGTTTCGGCAACGGCGAGTGGGAAGGTTTCGACAATCGTCTGCTGATGAACGAACGGCACATCGCCGTCTGCGCGCCCGCGTTGCTCGCGCGCCAGGCCGGTCGCGCGGCCATCGATCTGAATCAGTTCACGCTGCTGCACGTGCTCGCGAGCGCCGATCAGCGCTATCTGACCTGGCAGCACTGGTTGAAAGCCGCCGGCATCGAAAACGTCGACACCCGCGGCGGCTACGAATTCGATCTGCTCGATCACGCGATCCAGGCCGCTATCGACGGACTCGGCGTGACCATCGCCGATCGCCACATGATTGGGCGTGAACTCGCGGAAGGCCAACTCGTGCAGGTGCTTAACGTGCACGTCGACGGCCACCAGTCGTACTGGCTCGTTACGCGCGCGGAACAGGACGAGCTGCCGCACGTCGCACTGTTCCGCGAGTGGTTGCAGCAGGAGATCTGGTTGACCGAGCGCGCGCTCGATTCGTCCGAGTCGGCGCAGTTGGGTGAAGCGGGCTGAGCCGGGCGAACTCAGGCGGCAGCAGCCAGCTCCGCCGCTTCGGGTTTAAAAGCCGCTTCAACGGCAGCATCCATGAGAATCATCTCAGCGCCCTTCTCCGCGACCATCATCGTTGGCGCATTGATATTGCCCGACGTGATGTTCGGAAAGATCGACGCATCGACCACGCGCAAGCCGGTAACGCCATGCACCCGCAAGCGCGCATCGACCACTGAGGTGCGTGGGTCGTCGCCCATCGCGCACGAACCGCACAGGTGATAGATCGAACCCGATTGCTCGCGGAAATACTGTAGGAAGCCCTCACGCGTATTCACCTGCGGCCCCGGCGAGATTTCCTCGACTGTGATCTCTTTCAACGCCGGCGAAGCCATCACCTTGCGCACCAGTTGGCAACCCTGGATCACTTCGTCGATATCTTTTTCCGTGGTCAACGCGTTGATGCGGATTTTCGCGGCGTCTTCCGCACGGTTCGACGCGATCTCGATCGAACCGCGGCTCGTCGGCCGGCACGGGTTGAATGCCAGCAGGAAGCCCGAATACGGCTCGGGTTCCAGATTCGCCTTGTTGCTCTTCGGAATCCGGTACGACAGCGGATTGAAGTAGAGCTGCAGATTCGGCTGCACTTCCTGATCGCTTCCCTTGAAGAACCCGCCCGACTGGTTCACGCTCATCGCGAGCGGCCCCTTGCGCGTCAGCAGATACTGCAGGCCGAGCTTGAGCTTGCCGAGCAACGGGCGTAATTCGTCGTTCAACGTCTTGACGTTCGCTCGATAGTAGAAGCTCACGCACAGGTGGTCCTGCAGATTCTGCCCCACAGCGGGCAGTTCCTTGACCATCGCAATGCGATGCTTCGCCAGCAATGCGCTATCGCCTACACCCGAGAGTTGCAGCAGCTTGGGCGAATCGACCGCGCCCGCCGACAGGATCACCTCGCGGTTCGCCATGAACTGCCGTGTCGCGCCGTTCTGCGTCACGCTCACACCAATGGCCCGTTGGTTACCGTCGAATAGCACGCGGCTGGCGAGCACGTCACGCTCGACCGTCAGGTTCTTGCGCGTCAACACCGGATGCAGATATTCGAAGCTGCTCGACGAACGCTGCCCGTTGCGCGTATTCACGTCGTAGATACCCGCGCCTTCGAATCGTTCACCGTTGAAGTCGTCGCTGCGCTTGTAGCCGGCCTGGTCGCAGCCTTTCAGGAACACGTGGCAGATCGGATGGACGGCATCCTTCATCGGCGAGATACGGATCGGGCCGTCCGCGCCGTGATACTCCGTGTTGCCGAGCGGATGCGATTCGAGCTTGCGAAAAAACGGCAGCACGTCGCGAAACGCCCAGCCCGGGTTGCCCGCCGCGGCCCAGTCGTCGAAATCATGCGGCTGGCCGCGCACGTAAATCATCGCGTTGATCGAGCCGGAGCCGCCCTGCACCTTGCCGCGCGGACAATAGATCGGCCGGTTGTCGAGTTCCTTTTCGGGCTCGCTGTAGTACATCCAGTTATAGGTTTCGTTGTAGTACGTCTTGGTGAAACCCACCGGGATCTTGAACCAGAACGAGCTGTCCTTGCCGCCCGCTTCGAGCAGCAGCACCGAATATTGGCCCGACGCCGAGAGGCGATTGGCGAGAATGCAGCCCGCCGAACCCGCGCCGACGATGATGTAATCGTAGTTCATGCTCTATGTCGCCAAGCGGCGCCCAATCCATTGAATGCGTAAAACAGCTGAATCCGCCAGGCTCAACCCTTGGCCGGCGCGAGATCCTTCACGTCGGCAGGAAGTGCTGCCATCTGCAGATGCAGACGCTCGCCGGTGTACGGCGTGTGCTGCCGAACGACGTCCATGTTCAACTCCACGCCCAGACCCGGTTCCTGCGACGGAATGATGTAGCCGTCTTCCCATTGAATCGGCTTCTTCAACACCTCGGCGTGGAAACCGTCCCACGTGCCGATGCTTTCCTGAATCAGGAAGTTCGGCGTGCAGGCGGCGAGCTGAATGCTGGCGGCTGCGCCAATCGGACCGTTGTACAGATGCGGCGCGATCTGCGCGTAATACACCTCGGCGATCGCCGCGACTTTCTTCGCTTCGAGCAGGCCGCCCACACGCGCCACGTTCAGTTGCAGAATCGACGCTGCGCCCGCTTCGAGCAGCTTGAAAAATTCGTACTTGGTGGTCAGGCGTTCGCCCGCGGCAATCGGAATGCTCGTGTGCTGCGCGACCTGCGCCATCGCGCCTTCCTGTCCGGGCGGCACCGGTTCCTCGAACCACAACGGATCGTATTTCTCTAGGCGCTTGGCGAGCCGGATCGCTGAGGACGGCACCATCTGCCCATGCGTTCCGAACAGCAGATCAGCCTTGCTGCCGACAGCTTCGCGAATGCGGCGGCAGAAGGTCTCGCAACGGTCGAGCACTTCCATCGACAACTGGTGGCCCGAGTAAGCCGAATACGGCCCCGCCGGATCGAACTTCACCGCAGTGAAACCGCGCTTCACGTTCTCAACGGCACATTCGGCGGCGAGATCGGGATCGTCGTAGTCGTATTCGCCGCGGCTGTTCTTCGGATACAGGTACGTGTACGAGCGCAGACGCTGATTCACCATGCCGCCGAGCAGTTCGTACACCGGCTTGTTCGCCGCCTTGCCGATGATGTCCCAGCACGCCATTTCCAGCCCGCTGACCACGCCCATCATCGTCAGATCGGGACGTTGCGTGAAACCGCTCGAATACGCTTGGCGCCAGAGCCGCTCGATATGGTGTGGATCGTGATCGAGCAGATAGCGGCCGAATACATCGTCGATGATGTGGGTCATCGCTTTCGGATGGAACGTCGCCGAATAGATTTCGCCAACGCCTTCAATACCGCAATCGGTCTTGAGCTTGACGAAGATCCAGTACATGCCGCCCACGTGCGGCGGCGGTACGGCGACGATATGCGTTTCGAGCGAGACGACTTTCATTTACGCAACCCCTTTTTTGCTAAGCATGTTTCTCAGCGCGAGGCCGGCAAAGCCGCCGAGCGCCGCCATTCCGGCCACATAGCCGAAGTAAAGCTGGTAACCGAAGACGCCCGGGAAGTTCTGCGTCAGATAGCCGTTGATCAACGGCAGGAACACGTCGGGCGAATAGCCGAGTACGGAGATCAGGCCGATCGCGAGGCCCATCGTTTCGACCGGGATATTGCAGCGATCCAGCAGCGACCAGTACAGCCCGCGGATCGCGTAAGTCAGAATGCCGATGAACAGCACGAGGAACACCAGCAGCACATGGCTCGAGATACGCGGCGCCGCCATCAGACCCAGCAGCGACAATGCGGCGAGAAAGAGCGCGATCACCAGCACCGAGACCTTCGAATAACGGTCGCCGAGAAAGCCGCCGCCAATGCCGCCGATCGGACGCATCCATAGCTTGAGCGTCGTGATCGTGCCGGCCATCACCACCGTCAAGCCGATCTCGCCTTCGTGCAGATACGCGGAGAAGCTGTAAGTAGCCCAGAACACCTGGTAACCGCAGAACACGATAGCCGCGACCAGCCACAACTCAGGAATCGACGCGAGCGTTTTCAGATCGACCAGCACGTTGCTGCGTTTTTTCGTGGCGCGGTTGGCCGCCGCGTCCTTAGCGCCTTGCGGATCTTTGACGAGCGCAAGCACCACGCCCAGTGCGATGCACAGAAACGCGTACATGTAGACGACCAGCCTGAAACCAGCCGCTACCGGTTCGCCTTTGGTCTGCGTGAACCACGCGAACAACGTGATCGCGATGGTCGCGAGCATCGCTTCGATCAAGCCGCGTCCGCCGTCGAGCAAACCGAAGAAGCGGCCCTGCTCGTGCGTGCCGGCGATCATCGTCACGCGCTTGATGACGGCAGCCCAGAAGGTCAATCCAGTCGTCAAACCCCAACCGCCGAAGATCAGCATCAACATCTGGAACGACGGCGCAGTCGAATACCACAGACCTAGCACGCCGGTTGCAATCAGCGAAAAGCAGATCAGGAGGCGTGGCGCGATCCGGTCGGCGAGCCAGCCGCTCGGCAAGTAACTCAGCAGAAAGATCGTGCCGAGCGACGAATACAGATAGCCGAGCTGACTATCGGTGATGTGAAACACTTCGAGCATCGTCGGCTGATAGACCTGCCGCAGATACAGAATCGGATAAATCGCTCCAGCCGCCACGACCAGCAACATGAGCTGGATGTAGCGTTGAGCCTTGTTGGCTTGCAATGCGGTTTCCGCGGCGCTCGAGGCGAGCGAAGCGGCGGTTTGAACGGGCTGAGATGACACGTGAGCGCTCCTGGAAGACACAGCGCCGGTTCACCGGGCCGCCGGGTCTTCAAATATTTTTATAAGTGCAGCGGATCTGCTGCGTTTCTGCGGGTTTCAAAACAACGCGTGCCGACTACTCCGAGTCGCGCGGCACGCGCCGGTTGCAGCTTTTCAGCTTTAGTACTTCATGACCACGAGACGGGTCTGTGTGAATTCGAGCATGCCGTGCTTGCCGTCGTCGCCGCCGAGCCCCGAGCGTTTCCAGCCTGCATGGAAACCTTGATACGGATCGGCCGGCGTACGGTTCACATACAACTCGCCTGCCTCAATACCGTTGGCGATCTTCATCGCACTGCGATAGTTCTCGGTATAGAGCACCGACGACAAACCAAACTGATGGTCATTGGCCATCTCCAGGGCTTCGTCGAGCGTGCGGTATTTGACGACCGGCATGATCGGGCCGAAGGTTTCTTCCTGGATGATTTCCATGTCCTGACGGCAGTTCGACAGCAACGTCGCCGGATAGAAAAAGCCCTTGCCTTGCGGCAGCCGGCCACCGGTTTCGAGCGTGGCGCCCGCAGCGATCGCGCGTTCGACCATCCCGTGAATCGACTGGCGCGACGCGTCGTTGACAAGCGGCCCCATCAGCGAAGGCTGTTCGGCACGATCGCCGCTTTCCACCGCGCTCATGTGCTTCTTCAGCAGCGCGACGAAACGGTCATGCACGCTTTCCTGCACGTAGACGCGTTCGATCGCCGTGCAAAGCTGCCCGCAGTGCGTGGTTTTGGATGCGACCAGGTCGCGCGCGGCCTTCTCGAGATCGGCATCCGCCTCGATGATGGCGGGCGTCTTGCCGCCGAGTTCGAGCGACGGCTTGGCGATGTTCGCCTTGCAGTATTCAAGCACCTTGCGCCCCGCGCCAACGCTGCCGGTCAGCGTGATCATGCCGACCTTCGGATGCGTGCAAAGCGCCTCGGCGGTTGCGTGATTCATCGCGAGAATGTTCACGACGCCGGCCGGCAGCCCTGCTTTCTCTACTGCCCTGGCGATCTCGAACGCGGAGGTCGGCGTGTTGTTGCTGGGGCGCACCACCACGGTATTGCCGGCGATCAACGCGGGCGCCACCTTGCGCATGAACGTATAGACCGGGTAATTGAACGGGATCAGGCACGCCACCACGCCGATCGGCTCGCGATGCAGCACGAGGTTTTCGTCGGGCGTGTCGCTCGGAATCACCTCGCCTTCGATGCGGCGCGCCCATTCGGCGTGGTAGCGGGTGATCTGGCCGGCATAGATCGCTTCGTTGGTGGCATCGGCGACGCTCTTGCCCGACTCCAGCGCGAGCGCTGCGCCGATGGCGGGCGCGCATTCGGTGAGCGCGTCGGCGAGCTTGTGCAGATAGACCGCGCGCTCGGCCGAAGGCAGCTTGCGCCAGCCCTTCTGCGCGGCGGCTGCGGCGTCGACCGCGGCGATAGCCTCGGCTTCGGTGGCGCCCGTGACGTCGGCAATCACGGCTTCGGTAGCGGGGTTGGTGACGGCGATGAGCTCGTCGCTTGCCGCGTCGATAAAGCGGCCGTTAGCAAAATTTCGATCGAGTCGCATCTCGTCTCCTGAAAACCTGGTGCGGTGGCGCATTGCCTTCGGCTATCGCCTTCATGCCAAAGGTGCATGGACGGAATTTTTCTCTGGGGCACGGCGCACCACAAGCGAATAATTCGCGGGACAAACATTCGAAAAAATCACGTTTATCCAGGGATGTGCCTCACACGCGAATCCCATCTCGAATAGCAGAATCCGGGCTTTGCCAAAAGCAGCGGCCTTTACAGACGGTCGAACCCCGTTTCGACCGTCTGGGGTCACTCATTACCAAAGTCTGGAGCTCACAATGAAAAAGAATGTCATCGCCACCGCAGCATTCACCGCGCTTGCCTCGCTGGCGGCCCCGTGCGCCTTCGCACAAAGCAGCGTGACCCTGTACGGCGTGCTCGATGAAGGCATTGACTACACCAACAATGCCGGGCGCGGCGCGGTCTGGGAAATGGCGAGCGGCTATGCGCAAGGCAGCCGCTGGGGCATGAAGGGTTCGGAAGATCTGGGCGGCGGCATGAAGGCCGTGTTCCAGCTGGAAAACGGCTTCGACGTGAGTTCGGGGCGGCTCGGCCAGGGCGGCCGCATGTTCGGCCGCCAGGCCTATGTGGGCTTGAGCGACAACCGGTTCGGCACGGTCACGCTCGGGCGCCAGTACGACTCGGTGGTCGACTACCTTGCGCAGACCACCGCCAACGGCAACTGGGCCGGCTACCTGTTTGCGCACCCGTATGACAACGACAACACGGACAACTCGTTCCGTCTCGGCAACAGCGTGAAGTACGCGAGCCCGGACATCGCGGGCTTCCAGTTCGGCGGCGTGTACAGCTTCAGCAACGACACGAACTTCGCGAACAACCGCGCCTATAGCTTCGGCGGCCAGTACGCGAACGGCGGCCTGCTGATTGCGGCCGCGTACCTGCAGGCGAACAATCCGGGCGCGGGTTCCACCGGCGCGATCACCGCGAACGACGCGAGCTTTATCGCCGGGCGCATGCGGGTGTTCGGCGCCGGCATCAACTACACGTTCGGTTCGGCGACCGCCGGTTTTGCCTACACCAACTCCAACTATAAGGACCCGACCGGCAACGGCTATATCGGCATCCCGTTGGCGGCATCGGGTGTCAGCCTGAATACACTGAAGTACCAGAACTTCGAAGTGAACGGCAAATACCAGTTCACGCCGGCCTTCTTTATCGGCGCGCAGTATGTGTACACGATGGAGAACTACGATGCGTCGACGGGCAGCGTGAAGCCGAAGATTCACTCGGTCGGTGTGATGGCGGATTACAACCTGTCCAAACGCACTGACGTGTATGTGCAGGGCGAGTATCAGAAGGTCGCGGGCGACTCCACCCACTCGATTCTCGACAACGCGTTCATTCCGGGGGTGCAGGCGCCGTCGTCGACGGGGAATCAGGTGGCCGTGCGGCTCGCGCTGCGGCACAAGTTCTGAGGATTAGGGGATTGCTGCGCTGGAGCCGCGCGGTGAGCGGCTCCAGGCCATAGGTGTTCAATTTTTTGCGATGTTCACGTTGCGTATACATTCTGATTTTCTGAACGCGGGCGACCGCCAACCGCATCATTCGCCCTCCACCGCCGCCTTCAACCTCAGCAACGCGTGATCCCACTGCTGAGAGATCGCCTCAAGCGCGCGCCGCGCTTCGTCGAGGTGCGCCGGTTCGAACGCCCATAGGCGTTCACGGCCCACCTTGACGTCGCGCACGAGGCCCGCATTGGCAAGCACCTGCAAATGCTGCGTGACCGACTGCCGCGTCATCTCAGTGCCGGCGGTCAACTGCGCAATCGACATCGCACTGCCCGCGCACAATACGGCGATCAGACGCAGCCGCGTTTCGTCGCCGAGCGCCGCAAAAATCTGCGCGGAACTTCGCAGCATGGCCGCCTTCACTCGCGCATTGCCCACTGCCGGCTTATCCCTTGGCGACATGCTTTTCGATGTTGATCAACTGCTCTTCCCACCCGCCGTTATTCATGCGGAACGCTTCCGCGCGGCGTGCAGCGGGAATTTGATCGAAGCCCGATTCGACCACCCGCAGCAACGTGCCCGAGTCGACCTCGCTCAGCTCGAATACGACTAGCGTGGTGGGCTCGGGTGAGTAGTCGACGGACACATCGACCGCGGCCGGATGCCAGCGAAACGACAGATGATGTTCGGGCTCGACGCGCTCTACCAGTACGTCCATGACGAGATGCTCGTAGCCCGGATAGGTGATGTTGCCTTGCACGGATTGACCGGCGACGAACTGTTTGCCGCTGAAATCCACGCAAAACCATTTGCCGAACTCCTCGGCGTTCGACACCGCGCGCCATACTCGAGAGCGCGGCGCCTTCAGCAGGATCTGTTTTTCGATGCGGTCAGTCGACGCGTTATTGGGTGTGTCAGATGAGATCGTCATATGCAGCCTCCTGACTGCATATTAGGCTCGCAACTGGCAACCTGCAAGTATTTGCCTGCGTATTTTCAGGCAGCGCCCTGACTTCTACTGAAGGACGGCGAAACAGATCGCCACAGGCGCTTGCTTATCCCGCCGACGTCTTCTGCACAAACGCGCTCACCACAGCCTCAAGTTCCTTGGTGATGGAAGTCATTACGCCCGCAATCACGGCGAACTCCCGGCCGGTCACATTCGAGCGGCTCGCCACGATCTGACCGTTGAACGAGACAATATGCGCTTCTTTTGCGATCGCTTTGATCCGCTCGATGAGATCCTGCTGGCCTTTCTTCTGCGCCCGCGCAATGCGCCGGCTTTCCTGCTCGTAGACAGCGGTCACGGCGTGCAGATGCGTCAGCAACGGATCGACGGAACCGATTAACGCGTTTAGTGCTTCATTGGCGCGCGGCGAGCCGCGTTCGATCGCCTCTAGTGCTACCGAGGCCAGCGAGATAAAGTCTGTGATCTTCTTCGCCACATTCCCGCTGCCGTGAAAAGCTTCGTGCAACGCCGGCGAGAATAGTCCGGGCAAGCCATCGCGGCCTTGCACCAGCGCCGTATGGCTGTCGGAAAACGTACGCAAGGTCTCCTGCGCAATCGCCAACGCACCGTCGAACTGTTGAAACGCCAACATCGACTGCAACGCGATGCGCTGCGACAGCATCCGTTGACGCCCTGCCATGTTGATCAACGAGCTCAATACCTCGCTGGAGACGTCCGCTTCGGACTGTGGTGCCTGAACCCGATCTTTCGTGATGCTCATGTCTTCTGCTTATGATTCGATTGACCCTTTCGCTCCTCCCGGCATCCTCGCTGCGTGAGCGCCATCGGCAGGCACGCAGCGTTATGGATGCCGAATTGCATTACTCCGTTGCGTGCGCATGCATCACGTTGGCATGCATCGACCACGCCATCCACGGACGGCGCAGCGCGACGATCGCGAGGAACGCGCAAGCCGCCAGCGCGCCGAAGGTCGCGAAGCCCATCTGATAGCTGCCCGTGCTTTCCTTCGCGATGCCCATCACGACCGGCAGATAGAATCCACCGATGCCGCCCGCGGCGCCGACGATGCCCGACATCAAACCGGTGCGGCCGGCCCAGCGATGCGGCACCAGCTGGAAGGTCGCGCCATTGCCCAGACCGAAGGCCACATACAGACACAGCAGCAGCACAATCCCGCCCACCATCGACGGCATCGCGGCAGCAAAAACGAAGTCGCACAGCGAAATGACCGCGAGCAGGAAGGTCAGCGCGCGCACGCCCGACACTTTGTCTGCGATCAGACCACCGAGCGGCCGTACGATCGCGCCGGTTGCGGCAAGCAGCGCCATGAACAGGCCCGCGTCGATCTTCGACAGTTGATACAGATTGGTCAGCAGCAGCGCAACATACGACGACATGCCGACAAAACCCCCGAACGTGATGCTGTACACCAGCATGATCGCCCACGTGTCGCGCTCAGACAGCACCGAGCGATAGCGTTTGGGCAGCACAGCAATCGCGAGCAGCGCGCCGATCACCGGCAACAGCAGCACACCCGTCTTGCCGGAACCGAACATGCCCGCTTCGACCAGCAAAACGAGCACGATCAAGCCGACGAGCGTCACCGCGAAGCTGCCGAACGCGCGCAGCACACTGCCGGATTTGATACCGGAATCGTTGGCCCAGAAGTACAGCGTGATCGCGGCGATCGCGAGCAACGGCAGTGCGCCGGCGGTCGCCAGTTGCCAGCCGTAGTGCGTCGCCAGTTGCGGGAACAGGAAGCCGTCGAGCACCGCACCGATGTTGCCGGCGGCGGCAAGACCCAGCACCAGGCCCTGCACCTTCGGCGGATAGTTGCTGCCGGCCATCGGCAGCGCCACCGCGAAGCTCGCGCCACCCACGCCGAGGAATACACCGAGCACCAGCAGCAAGGTGTACGACGGCACGAACGGCAACAACGGCAGCACGATCGTCGGCACCGCGGACAGCAAGACGCCCATCAGCGCGATGCGCTTGCCATGCGCGGATTGATACAGATTACCGAGCGTCACGCGCAGGATCGCTGCCGACAGCACCGGCACGGCGACCAGCAAACCTTGCTGCGCAGGCGTCATCGCAATGCTTTTGCTGATGAACGGCGCGAGCGGCCCGTATAGCACCCAGACAGTGAAGCCGGTGTCGAAATAGAGGAAACACGCCACTAGCGCGCGCCAATCCCCGCTCTTTAGAGAGCTCATCACGTTTTTCATTAGATATCCTCACATTGACTGGTTGTTCGCTTGCCTGGTACATGACGCTGAGGCGCCGCGCACCGGAATGGTCACGATGTTGAATACCGGTTTGACACGCAATCTCCATGCCATCCGGGTCCTTCTTTCAAGCTTGACTTCGTACTCTCTGAAACCGTGATGCCGCGTCTGAGCCGGACGCTTCAAAAATCAATAAACGTCGCGTGCATAGCGCTTTTCTTGCGCTAAGCGGCCCACATACTCGGCGGCTTTTTCATCGCTCATCCCCCCATGCTGAGCAACCACATGTTTGAGCGTCGCGTCGACGTCTCTTGCCATCCGGTTTGCGTCGCCGCAAACGTAGAAATGCGCACCTTCTTCGAGCCATGCCCACAGTTGCGCACCCTGCTCGCGCATGCGGTCCTGCACGTAGACCTTCTCCGTTTGATCGCGCGAGAAAGCGACATCGAGGCGGGTCAGCAGACCGCTGTCGCGCATCGCTTCCAATTCGTCTCGATAGTAGAAATCCGTGGCCGCATGTTGCTCGCCGAAGAACAGCCAGTTGCGCCCCTTGTCACCGCGTGCACGCCGCTCGTGCAGAAAGCCGCGAAACGGTGCAACGCCGGTTCCCGGACCGACCATGATGATCGGCGTGTCAGAACTATGAGGAGGACGAAAATGTGCGGATTTCTGCACGAATACCGGCACAGCGACATCCCCGGCTCGATCGGCGAGGAACGTCGACGACACGCCCTTGCGATGACGGCGGCCATTGTTGTAGCGAACCGCCGCAACCGTCAGATGAACTTCGCCCGGATGCGCCTTCGGGCTCGACGCAATCGAATACAACCGCGGTTGCAAACGCTTGAGCATGCCGGTCAATTCGGTTGCCGTCAGGTTGACGGGAAATTCGTGGAGCACGTCGGCAAGTTGTTGGCCCCACAACCATTGTTTGAGATCGGCCTTGCGCTCTGCAGAAAGCAGATCGCGTAGTGCTCCGTTGTTGCTGCGCGCGGCAATGAACGCGAGCGCGTCAGGGCTGGGACGCGCGATCTCATAGTGTCTGGCAAGTGCGTCGGCGAGGTGCATTTCACCCGCGCCGGACACAGTGACCGCAGCGTCAGCACTCAGGCCGCTCAGGCTGATCAATTCGTCGACCAGTTCGGGACAATTGCTTGGCCATACGCCCAGCGCATCGCCGGCTTCGTATTCGAGGCCCGAGTCGCCTGTGCTCAAGGAGAAGTAGCGCGTATCCTTGGCAGCGCCCTGCTTGTTCAGTTGCAGGTTCCTGACGAGACGCGATGCGGCCGGACGCGTTTTGGTCGGCACGGCGCCGGGCACCACGGCGTTGATCATGCCGCCCGGCGGCACTGCATGCAGCGCCGCATCTTCTTCCTTGATACGCACGATGATGCTTTCGAGCCACGCGTCTGCATTCTCCTGATACTCGCTGTCGCAGTCGACGCGATCCATCAAACGCAGCGCGCCTTGCGCAGCGAGACGCTCATCCAGGCGGCGGCCGTGGCCGCAGAATTGATCATAGTTGCGATCGCCTAACGCGAGCACCGCGTAGCGTAAACCTTCGAGACGAGGCGCTGCGTCGCTGACCAGTTCGCTCCAGAAACTTTGTGCGTTGTCGGGCGGATCTCCGTCGCCGAAAGTGCTCGACATCAGCAGCACGTATTGCGCTTTCGCGAGCGCCGACACCTGGTAGTCCGCCATACACGACGTGCGGATTTCGAAGCCCGACTCCATCAGACGCGTGGCATAACGCTCGGTCAGCGATTCGGTGTTGCCGGTTTGCGAGGCCCATAGCAAGGTCACTTTGGGTCGCACGCGCAAGATGCGCACACTGGATGCATGCGCCGCTTCGAAATGCGGTGCGGCAAGCGCACCTGCCGGCGCGGCCGCATCGGTTCCGCTGCGGCTATAAAGTCCGGCCAGCAAACCGTCCACATACAAGCGGTTCACCGGATCGAACGGTGCGCCGGCCGGCAGGACCGGCACGCCGTGGATGCCCTGTCCTTCAGCCGAACGCAAACCACTGACGAAACCGGCCAGATACGCCCGCTCGGTTTCCGTAAACGAAGGCGCGGATGTCTGCGGAAGCTGCAACAGGTTAGTCAATGCATTGATGCGGGGCATTTCCAGTTCCTCGGTGTTCGCCGATATGGCACTTGCTGTCGCCGGGTCGGCTGCAGCGGCAGGCCCATCGATGAGCGTCTCGTCACCCGCATTAGAAACCGGCTCGATGGCATCAAGTGCAACCGGGCTCAGCGCGACCGCACAGAATTTGAGTTCGGGTTGCTGCGAGATCGGATCGATTGCATCGCTGGTGACGGCGTTGATGCACAGGTCGTCGCCAAAAACGTCGTTCCAGTGCATCGGCGCGAAGCAGTTCCCTGCTTGCACACGCTCCGTAACGACCGCCGACAACACGGCACGCCCTCGCCGCGAACGGATTTCAACCGGATCTTTTGCCTTGATGCCGAGCGTGGCAGCGTCTTCGGGATGAATCTCGACGAACGGCCCAGGGTTGAGCTTGTTGAGCATCGCGACCTTGCCGGTCTTGGTCATGGTGTGCCATTGATGCTGCAAGCGACCCGTATTCAACACGATCGGAAATTCCCGGTCGGGCAATTCGGCCGGGGCTGCAAACGCACGCGCGAAGAACACGGCTTTGCCGCTTGCGGTCGGAAACACGAGCCGCGGAAGACCGCCGTCGGGTAGTTGCTTCAGCGTCTGGCTGACGCCGTCGTTGATGTAGCGAACCGGATTGCGGTCGGCGGCGGCGTCAGCGCCGAGCGGCCATTGCAACGGCGTTTCCTTCAGACGGCGATGGCTCGCGCCGCGCAGGTCGTAACCCGTTTTCGGATTCGATGCACGGGTGATCTCTTCGAACACCTCCTCAGCGCTCGCATAGGTAAACGCATCGGCGAAACCCATTTCACCCGCGACACGCGCAATGATCTGCCAATCCGGCAACGCGGCGCCCGGCGGTTCGATGCCCTTTTGCATCAGCGTCAGGTTGCGCTCGGAGTTGATCATCACGCCTTCGGCTTCGGCCCACAATGCGCCAGGCAAGAGCACGTCGGCGTAACGGTTGGTCTCGGTGTCGAGGAAGGCATCCTGTGAAATCACGAGTTCGGCCGCGCGCAGTCCGGCGATCGCGTTCTGACGGTTCGCAACGCTCGCCACGGGATTCGTGCAGATGATCCAGCACGCCTTGATCTCGCCCGCAGCCATGCGAGTGAACATATCGATCGTGCCGTTGCCGACTTCAGTCTTCAGCGTACCCTTCGGAATGCCCCACAGGTCTTCGACAAACACGCGGTCTTCTTCGACCAGCACCGAACGCTGCCCCGGCAAACCGGGTCCCATGTAGCCCATTTCACGGCCACCCATTGCATTGGGCTGGCCGGTCAGCGAAAACGGACCGCTGCCGCGGCGGCAGATATTGCCGGTCGCCAGATGCAGATTGCAGATCGCATTCGTGTGCCACGTGCCATGCGTGCTTTGATTCAGGCCCATGGTCCAGCAGCTGATCCACTCCGGCGCGGCGCCGATCATTTGCGCGGCCTGGCGGATGTTTTCTACAGAAAGGCCCGTAATTTTCGACACTTTCTCCGGCGTGTAGTCCGCGAGAAAAGCGGGCATTCCGTCCCAGCCTTCGGTGAAGTCTGCAATAAAGACCGCATCCGTATGGCCGTTTTCGTGCAGCAGATGCAGCAAACCATTCAGCAACGCCAGATCGGTGCCCGGCTTGATCTGCAGAAAGAGATCGGCCTTGTCAGCCGTCGTATTGCGGCGCGGATCGACCACGATCAATTTCGCGCCCGCCTTCACGCGATCCATCATGCGCAGGAACAGAATCGGGTGACAGTCGGCCATATTCGCGCCGATCACGAAGAACAGGTCGGCATGATCGATGTCTTCGTACGATCCCGGCGGGCCGTCCGCGCCAAGCGAAAGCTTGTAGCCGCTGCCCGCGCTCGCCATGCAAAGACGCGAATTCGATTCGATGTTGTTGGTGCCGACAAAGCCCTTGGCGAGCTTGTTGACGAGGTACTGCGCCTCGATCGACATCTGCCCCGACACATAGAACGACAGCGCGTCCGGTCCATGTGCGTCGAGCAGGCCGCGCAAGCGTGCCGCCGTGGTGCTGATCGCCTGCGCCATCGGCAGCGGCGTCGGATCCTGGTCGCGTGCATGACGCACGAACGCGCCTTCCAGACGGCCAGACTTGCGCAACGCGACATGCGCCGACTGGCCCTTCGTGCAGAGCCGCCCGAAGTTAGCTGGATGCTCTTTATCGCCGGAGATCTTGACGACCTGCCCGTCCTCGACGTGCAGCACCATTCCGCAGCCAACGCCGCAGTAGGGGCACACGGTTTTTACGTTAGCGGAGGACATGGAGCGCGACGTCGTTCGAATAAATACAAAGAGAAATCGGCAACTCAGGCCGCGACCCACACCTGCCCGTCTTCCACCCGCGCGGCGAACGCGCTGACGGAATACGCCGGTGTTTCGAGGCACTCGCCGGTGCGCAGGTCGAAGTGATGCTTGTAGATCGGCGAGGCAACTACGAGGCGTTCGCCGAGACTGCCGATCAGTCCGCGCGAGAGCACCGCGGCCTGGGAGCCCGGATCGTAGTTTTCGATCGCGTACACGGCGCCGTCCGCGTCGCCGTTGTTTACGTGAAATACCGCTACCTGCTCGCCGTTGACGAGCGCGCAGACGCCCGTATTGGGGACGATGTCGTCGAGCGGGCAAATGGGCGTCCAGGCGAGCGGCAGGCGGTCAAGGTTCATGGCGGAAGTCCTCAGTGAATAGCGCAAAGAAAATCAAACAGTCTCGACAACCACAGGAATCGAAGTGAGCTTCGATAGCCGCTCGGCCACCGTCGCGGGCCGGATCTGGCCGCGTTCCTCGACGAAGGTGACATTGCTGTCCGGCTCGCCACTGTTGACGAAGTGACGGAAGCGTTTTCGCGTCTCGGGATCGGTCACGGCCCGCTTCCATTCGCATTCGTAGGTGTCGACCACGTGCTGCATTTCCACCTCGAGCTCCGCAACAACGCCCAGACGATCGTTGACGACCACGTCGATCAGATAGTCCAGTCCGCCTTCGAGGTTGTCACGCCACACGCTGGTGCGTTGCAGACGGTCCGCCGTGCGCACGTAGAACATCAGGAAGCGGTCGATATAGCGCACCAGCGTTTCCTTATCGAGGTCCGAGGCAAGCAATTCGGCATGGCGCGGCTTCATCCCGCCGTTGCCGCACACGTAGAGATTCCAGCCCTTCTCGGTGGCGATGATGCCGACGTCCTTGCCCTGTGCCTCCGCGCATTCGCGAGTGCAGCCGGATACACCGAACTTGATCTTGTGCGGCGTGCGCAGGCCCTTGTAGCGGTTCTCGAGTTCGACCGCGAGGCCCACCGAATCGCCGACGCCGTATCGGCACCATGTCGAACCGACGCACGACTTCACCGTGCGCAGCGATTTGCCGTACGCATGCCCCGATTCGAAGCCGGCCGCGATCAGTTCCTCCCAGATGAACGGCAGTTGCTCGACGCGGGCACCGAACAGATCGACTCGCTGACCGCCGGTGATCTTCGTGTAGAGACCGTATTTCTTCGCGACCTGACCGACTGCGATCAAGCCATCAGGCGTCACTTCGCCGCCCGCCATGCGCGGCACAACCGAGTAAGTGCCATCGCGCTGGATGTTGGCGAGGTAGTAATCGTTGGTGTCCTGCAGCGCCGCGTGCTCTTTCTTCAGCACGAATTCGTTCCAGCACGACGCGAGAATGCTCGCCACCGCCGGTTTGCAGATATCGCAGCCGAGGCCGTGGCCATGCTTCGCCAGCAATTCGCCGAAGCTGCGCACGCCCTCTACTCGCACGAGGTGATACAGCTCCTGGCGCGAATACGGGAAGTGCTCGCACACGTGGTTGTTGACCGCGAGGCCCTGCTTTTTCATCTCGGCCTTCATCACCTGCGTGACGAGCGGCACACAGCCGCCGCACGACGTGCCGGCCTGGGTCGCGCACTTCAACGCGCCGATGTCGGTCGCGCCCGCGCACACGGCGGCGCACAGGTCGCCCTTCGAGACGTTGTTGCACGAACAGATTTGCGCGCCGGCGGGCAAGGCCTCGACGCCGAGCGCCGGTTTCGCCTGACCGTCGGACGACGGCAGAATCAGGAATTCGGGCGACGCCGGCAACTCGATCCGGTTTAGCATCATCTGCAGCAGCGTGCCGTATTCGCTCGCATCGCCGACCATCACGCCGCCGAGCAGATACTTGCCGCATTCGGACACCACCAGCTTCTTGTAGATCTGCTTGCGTTCGTCGCTGAACTGATAGGCGCGGCTGCCCGGCGTGTTGCCATGCGCGTCCCCGATGCTCGCGACGTCCACGCCCATCAGCTTCAATTTGGTGCTCATGTCGGCGCCGGCGAATTCCGCCGAGTCGCCGTGCAGTTGCTTCGCTACCGCGCGCGCCATCTCGTAGCCGGGCGCGACGAGACCGAACAGCTTGCCCTCCCACAGCGCGCATTCGCCGATCGCGTAGATGTGCGGGTCGCTGGTGCGGCACGCGTTATCGATCACGATGCCGCCGCGTTCGCCGAGCGCAAGGCCGCTTTGGCGCGCGAGGTCATCACGCGGCCGAATGCCCGCTGAGAACACGATCATGTCCGTGTCGAGGTGAGTGCCGTCGGCGAATTGCATGCGATGCGTGGCCGTCTCACCATCGACAATCGCCGAGGTGTTCTTCTGCGTGTGCACCGTCACGCCCAGTTCTTCAATCTTGGCGCGCAGCACGCGGCCGCCGCCTTCGTCCACCTGCACCGCCATCAGACGCGGCGCGAACTCGACCACGTGTGTTTCCAGCCCCATGTCGCGCAGCGCCTTCGCGCATTCGAGACCGAGCAGGCCGCCGCCCACCACGGTGCCGGTCTTCGAACGGGCGCCGCATTCCTGCATCGCTTCCAGATCGTCAATGGTGCGGTAGACAAAGCAGTCGGCGCGTTCGCGACCTTGCACGGGCGGCACGAATGGATAGGAACCCGTAGCGAACACCAGCTTGTCGTACGGCAGAGTCTCGCCGGTCGATACCGTTACGGTGCGGGCGTCGCGATCGATCGCCACGGCTTTTGCATTGAGCTTCAGCAAGACATTCTGGCGCTCGAAGAAACCCGGTTCGACGAGCGACAGATCGTCCGCCGTCTTGCCCGCAAAGAATTCGGACAGATGCACACGGTCGTACGCAGGGCGTGATTCCTCGCACAGCACGGTGATGTCGAGCCCATGCGCGGCGTCTTGCGCCAGGCATTCGACCAGTTTGTGGCCGACCATCCCGTGACCGATAACGATGATTTTCATGACCGCGGCTTCCTCAATGTGCTGGGCTCGAATCGCTGCCGGCTGGCTGCTGCGCGAAAGCGATTCCGGAAATAAAAACGGCGTCCCGCGAACCCAGTCGATGACTGAATTCGGGGGACGCCGTTGTCCTGACCTGTGCTGCGGCGAGTACTTTGTTGTTGCACTCGCGACGGATCCACGTTGATCCGCTGGCAGGGCTTAATGCAAAGGTTGTGCCAATCGAGAGAAATTCCCGCTGTGGCGCTGTGTGACGGGGCTTTGCGGCATATGACCTGGGTCTGCTGCCAGTGGAGGATGTGGCGTGTCTTGATGCAGCGAGGCACAGGGATGGTGCGACGCAGCACCGTGTACGTGCGGGCAGCGTTTCGCGGCGCTTAGCGACGCTCGCCGTGCGCGATCTGACCGATCGACACGGAAATGTACCTACCCAGGTTGTAGATCCGCCCTGTGCGGCGGCCCTGATAGACAGGCGGCGGCAAAGCCCATCCCGGTGCTCTTGCCGATCAGACGCAGGATCAAGAACACACAGTGGATGCGGCTGCCCGCTTCGCTATCCAGTGCGATTCGCGCTTCCTCATCGTCCCCGAGCGGTAACTCATTCGTAAGAAAGCCGCGCCAGATACCGTGCCGGAATGCGCGAAAAAAACAGACTAGTGAGCTTCGATTCTATCGGGACCTCAAATTGCTCAATACAAGGTACGCAACCTGGAGAAGCCGGATGTCCATTGATGATGCCGCCCGCCTCCTGATCGCCGACGACGATCCGGATCTGCTGGCCGCCTACGTACTCTATTTCAGCGCACACGGTTTCGACATCCGGACCGCGCGCAACGGCCTCGACGCGCTCGCGCAGTATTGCGCGTGGCACCCCGGCGCCGCGCTGCTCGACGTCGAAATGCCGCGTCTCGATGGTCGTGCGGTCGCCCGGTGCATCCGCCATGAGGCCGACACGCCGGCGCCCATGCTGGTCGCTGTGACCGGCCTCGCGCGCGACGAGGACAGGCGCGAGTCGTTACGCTCCGGATTCAATCATCATTTCGTCAAACCCGTGCCGATGCCGGTGATCCTCGCGGCGCTGACCGGGCGTGGCCAGCATTAATCGCCAAAGCCCAATTCAGCGTCGACCGTTTGACCGACGCGCAGCCACGCCCCAGCCCCGCGCGCGACGAGCGCATTGTTGCCGAACGTCACCGCCCCATCCCGCTGCGGATTCGCCCGGTAGACGCTCATCGTATCCGTAGGTTCGTTCGGCCAATCGGGATCCGGCGCGCCCTTTGCCTGATCGACGGTCGGCATCGGACAGCGCGCACACGGCTTGACCAGTTTCAGTTCCACGGCCTCCTCCGCCGCACCGCCGACACTCAGACTCTCGACATAGTCCTCTTCGTACGCTTCGAGCCCTGTCAGCACGACGTTCGGGCGAAACCGGTCAATCGGAATGGACGGCGCGCCCTTACTGTTCAGGCGCACGTTCAGATCGTCGAGCGAGGCCTGGCCGATCACCAGCAGCGGAAAACCATCGGCGAAATACGTGGTGGACCCGGGGACGCTAGCGGTGTAGTCCGGATCGACCTGTCGTTCGCGTTCGGGATCGAAGCGCAGAAGGCGCGACGGCACGCCGAGAAACGCCGAAAACCACGCTGCGCTCTCTTCGCCGGTGTCGAGGCCGTAGGCCGCATCGCGCCAGACCACGGTTTGCACCTTGTGCGGAGCGCTGAGCTCGGCTGCCTCGAGCGGTGTACGCAACTCGCTCATGCCCGGCGCGCGGATCACAAGCTCATGTTCGCCGAGCTCGACGCTGATCAGCGCCATGCGCGGATACGCGCGCTGCGTGAGCATCGCGCCGCTCGGGTCGGTGACCATCCAGTATCGATCGTATTCGAGGCCGGTGGCGAGCAGGCGTGCCTCGTTCAACGCAATGCCGGCGCAGGATTTGATCGGATAGACAAAAAGCTCGCTGATGGTAGGCATAGTGTGGGTGGTGTGGGAAACACGCGCATTTTGTGTTGAACTCCGATTGTAAAGCGCTGGCGCGTGCTGCCGGGCATCGGTCGGGCCGAACTTGAGCCTTTCTATTGAGCAGCCCGCCCCGGAACGCCTGCTGCGCAAGAGTTTGCGCCGCGCGATCGCGAATCCGGCGGGATTCGCCATGCTGCCTGAAACCGGCCGGACGATGCGGTCGTTTCTTCCGGCCACGCTTGGACGTAAAATCCCCAATCGAACCGCTCGGGCAAAGACAGGGCCGGCGCCGGGCACACTCCGGTGCGTTACAGGATTGAACTTGTAGAAGCATCCCTACCATAAACGAAACAGGAAATTCATTATGCTGAGCAAACCCGTGTTGACCGTTGCCGAAACGACCCGAATCCTCGAAGCCGCCCGCGCGGAGGCCGAGAAGAACCAGTGGGCTGTGGCCATCGTGGTGGTCGACGACGGCGGCCATCAACTCGGCATGCTGCGTCTGGACGGCAGCGCGCCGGCCAGCGCGTACATCGCGACGGAAAAAGCCCGCACTTCGGCGATCGGCCGTCGCGAAACCAAGGTATACGAAGACATGATCAACAACGGCCGCACGGCATTCCTGAGCGCGCCGCTGCAAGGCACGCTGGAAGGCGGCGTGCCGGTGATCGTCGACGGCCAGGTGGTCGGCGCGGTCGGCGTATCGGGCGTCAAGTCGGATCAGGACGCGCAAATCGCCAAGGCGGGGATTCAGGCAATCGCTGCTTAAGTCCGGATCCATTCGGAATCCGTTCAACGCGGCGGCAATAAAAACGAAACACAACACGGACCGATGCCCCCTCATCGGTCCCATTCAAGGATGGAGCAGTCGATGACTCAGATGAACACGCGCGGTGGACTGCAAGTCGCCGCCAACCTCGACCAGTTCGTCGAAACCGAAGCCCTGCCCGGCACCGGAATCGACAGCGCCGCATTCTGGTCAGGTTTCGACGCACTCGTGCATGAGCTGGCGCCGAAAAACCGTGCGCTGCTGGCCGAGCGCGACCGCCTGCAAACCGAACTCGATACGTGGCATCGCGCCAATCCGGGTCCGGTGCGCGATCTGCGCGCGTACCGTGCCTTCCTCGAAGGCATCGGCTACATCGTGCCGTCGCCGGCAAGCGTCAAAGCCACGACCGACCAAGTGGACACCGAAATCGCCGAACAGGCCGGCCCGCAGCTCGTCGTGCCGCTGTCGAATCAGCGCTATGCGTTGAACGCGGCCAACGCCCGCTGGGGCAGCCTGTACGACGCGCTGTACGGCACCGATGCGATCCCCGAGACCAACGGCGCGGAAAAGCAGAAGGCCTTCAACCCGGTGCGTGGCGCCGCGGTGATCGCTTATGCCCGCAAGTTTCTCGACCAGGCCGCCCCGCTCGCAAACGGCTCGCATGTCGACGCCACGCTGTATAGCGTCGAAGGCGGCAAGCTCGTCGTCACGCTGAAGAGCGGCAAGACCGAACTGAAAACGCCGGCGCAGTTCATCGGCTATCAGGGCGAGGCGAGCGCACCGTCCGCCGTGCTGTTGAAGCACAACGGCCTGCACTTCGAAATCCAGATCGACGCGAACGATTCAATCGGCAAGACCGATTCGGCGCACGTGAAGGATGTGCTGGTCGAAGCCGCGGTGAGCACGATCATCGACTGCGAAGACTCCGTTGCAGCCGTGGATGCGGACGACAAGGTCCAGCTCTATCGCAACTGGCTCGGCCTGATGAACGGCACCCTGACGGAAGAAGTCACGAAGGGCGGCAAGACCTTCACACGCAGTCTGAACGCCGATCGCGTGTACACCGCCGCGAACGGCACGGCGCCGGTTGTGCTGCATGGCCGCTCGCTGCTGTTCGTCCGCAACGTCGGCCATTTGATGACGAATCCGGCCGTGCTGACGAAAGACGGCAAGGAGATTCCGGAAGGCATTCTCGATGGCGTCATCACCACGCTGTGCGCGCTGCACGACCGCAAGCACAAGCTGAATTCGCGCACCGGTTCGATCTATATCGTGAAGCCGAAAATGCACGGCCCGGCCGAAGTCGCGTTCGCGAGCGAACTGTTCGCGCGCGTCGAAGACCTGCTGAAGCTGCCGCGCAACACGATCAAGATGGGCATCATGGACGAGGAGCGCCGCACCAGCGTCAACCTGCTCGCCTGTATCGGCGAAGCGTCCGAACGTGTCGCGTTCATCAACACGGGTTTCCTCGACCGCACCGGCGACGAAATGCATTCGGCCATGGAAGCCGGCCCGATGATGCGCAAGGGCGACATGAAGTCGAGCGCATGGATTGCCGCGTACGAGCGCAGCAACGTGCTGGTCGGTTTGAGCGCGGGCCTGCGTGGCCGCTCGCAGATCGGCAAGGGCATGTGGGCGATGCCGGACCTGATGCACGCCATGCTCGAACAGAAGATCGCGCATCCGAAGGCCGGTGCGAACACCGCATGGGTGCCCTCGCCGACCGCCGCAACGCTGCATGCGCTGCACTATCACCAGGTCGACGTGCAGGCGGTTCAGCAGGAACTCGAACGCACGGACTACTCAAAGGTGCGCGACGAACTGCTCGACGGCCTGCTGACGATTCCGGTCGTTGCCGAAGCGCAGTGGAACGCGGATGAGATCCGCAGCGAAGTCGAGAACAACGCGCAAGGCATTCTCGGCTACGTGGTGCGCTGGGTCGATCAGGGCGTGGGCTGCTCGAAGGTGCCGGACATTCACAACGTCGGTCTGATGGAAGACCGAGCAACGCTGCGTATCTCCAGCCAGCACATTGCGAACTGGCTGCATCACGGCGTGGTCACGCGCGAGCTGGTCGAAGAGACCTTCAAGCGTATGGCGAAGGTGGTCGACGAGCAGAATGCGGGCGATCCGCACTACCAGCCGATGGCGCCGGGCTTCGACACGCTGGCGTTCAAGGCTGCGCAGGCGCTGGTGTTCGAAGGACGTGAACAGCCGAGCGGCTACACGGAACCGTTGCTGCACAAGTTCCGACTGGAAGTGAAGAAGGCGCAGTAAAGGCTTCTTGCACGTGGCCTGGGTCTCAGCCCCAAACCACGCCAGATAGAAAGACGGGCGCCGCATCACGCGGCGCCCGTTTTAATTTGCGCGATAGTACTGCGCGTTGCTTCTGCGTGAAGAGTTTCCTACACCGAGTTTCCTACACCTTAAGCTGCTTCAGCCGTGTACTGCGCCGGCACGCCGGCCGACATATTCGCCTGCATATAGGTTTGCAAATACGCTTCGAATTCCGCCTTCACTTCCGGATGACGCAGCGCGAATTCCACGGTCGCCTTCAGATAGCCCAGCTTGCTGCCGCAATCGAAGCGTGTGCCGAAGTAGCGATACGCGAGCACCTGCTCTTCGGTCAGCAGCGATTGCACCGCGTCGGTCAATTGCAGCTCACCGCCCGCGCCCGGCTTGAGCGCACGGATATGCTTGAAGATGGTCGGCATCAGCACGTAGCGGCCCACTACTCCGAGGTTCGACGGCGCCTTGTCCGGCGCCGGCTTTTCGACGATGCCCGACAGCTTGATCACATTGTCTTCCCACTCGCGGCCATCCACGACGCCGTACGAACGGCTGTCTTCGCGCGCGATGGTTTCGACGCCGATCACCGAGCTGTGATAGTGGTTGAAGGTGTCGACGAGCTGGCTCATCACCGGCTTCGAGCTGTGCAGCAAATCGTCTGCCAGAATCACGGCGAACGGGCTGTCGCCCACCAGTTTCTCGGCGCACAGCACCGCGTGACCCAGACCGAGGGCTTCGGCCTGACGCACATAGAAGCAGTCGACGTTGGCCGGCTTGATGCTGCGCACGAGGTCGAGCAGCTTCTGCTTGTTGCGTGCCTCGAGTTCGGCTTCGATCTCGTAAGACTTGTCGAAATGATCTTCGATCGCGCGCTTGCTGCGGCCCGTCACGAAGATCATCTCGGTGATGCCGGCGGCAATCGCTTCTTCAACCGCGTATTGAATCAGCGGCTTGTCGACGATCGGCAGCATTTCCTTGGGGCTTGCTTTGGTAGCCGGCAAAAAGCGTGTCCCGAGGCCCGCTACGGGAAACACGGCTTTGGTGACTTTCAGCATGGTAGGCATTCCCACATCGGTTAGAAATTAGTGTGTTCGCGGGCCTCGCGGCCACTCGATTTCGCCGAAAAGACTAACAAAAAAATTAATCCATTTCGTGCGTTAATTTTTTCTCGATTCAAATAAATAATTCGATTCGCTTTCGATATGCCGGATCGTGGCATGCAGCAGGAAACAATTACGTACCGGCAGCGAATTATTTTCTGGAATTCTGAAAATTTTACGTATCCGGCGAAGCGGACCGCGGGCCATCTCAAGCGCGTCCGGGAGCGTCTCGTGAATGCACCAAGCGCCCCGGACACCGCTCATTCGTTCTCGTCGAGCTGGGGCAGCTTGCCCGGATTCATCCGAAAACGGCGGATCGGCTCGTTGCGCAGCGCCTCGCGGTAGGCGGAGGCGGCGACAAGGATCAGCAGCACGGCAATGCCGGCGAGTAAATGCAGGTTCATGACTTCACCTCTGGTCAAGAGAATCCGTGACTTAAATTAGCACAACAAAAGCGGTAAATAATTCGATGTAGCAAGTACTTATGCGGAATTACACTTCGTCACAAAATCGCCATTTAATTCGATTTGCCACGCAATTTTTTATCGATTTTTTACCTCCGCGGTGCACTAGCATGTGATGCACCGCGGGCGCGCACGGCGTGCCCGCGGAATAAGCTTTTTCTTCTTTCAGATTAAGGACCGCGCATGAGCGACTCAGCACTGGATGCCGCCGGCTCATCCCTGCCCCGTTCCCCGTCACGAGCGGCCGCCGCGCCGCGCGCGCAGAGCGAAGCGCGCGCCGAGGGCGCTGGCAAGGAACATGTAATCGACGCCATGCGGGGCTTCGCCGCGCTTCTGGTCGCGTATTTTCATTGCCGCCAGGTCGAATGGGTGGGCATGCAGACCTTTCACCAGAGCGTCGGCCATTCGTTCAGTCTGAGTACGATCGCCGCCTACCTGACCTTCCCGATCGCGTGGGGCTCGGCCGGCGTGCCGATTTTCTTCGTGATCAGCGGCTACTGCATCCATCGCGGCGGCGCGCTACGTCTGGCAAAAAATCCCGACTACCGGCTCGACACCGGCAATTTCTGGATCCGCCGTTTCGCGCGTATTTATCCGGTATTGCTGGCCGCGCTCGTACTGACTTTTGCACTCGACTGGGTCAGCCTGCAGTTGCCGCCGGTCAATCACAAGATCCGCGAGATCGGCCTGCAGGCCTTCCTCGTCAACCTGTTTTCGCTGCAAGGGGTAGCCGGCAAGACGTTTGGGTCGAACGGCGCGCTCTGGACGCTATCGCTCGAAGTGCAGTTCTACGCGATCTATCCGCTGCTGTTCGCGCTGCGCCGACGCCTGGGCATGACCTCGGTGCTGGCGATCGTCGCGGTGATCAATGTGGTGTCCGCCTATGTGCTCGAACGCCACGATCTGCAGTTCTTCACGTCCTATTGGTTTTCGTGGACGCTCGGCGCGTGGATCGCCGACGCCAAGGCCCGCAGCACGCCGGAGGCGCGTTCATCGGTCTGGCTCTACGTGCTCGCCGCCGCGTTCATCGCGCTCGGCTGCGCGGCGTTTCATTTCGGCCAGTACGGGGCATTTCAACTCTGGGCGGTCGGCTTTGCCTTCTACCTGTACAAGGCGCTGGAGCGCCCTAACGCTGATAAGGCCGATACCCCGGGCGTGCGCCTCCTGTCACGGTTCGGCGATTTCAGCTTTTCGCTGTATCTGATCCATCTGCCCATCTTCGTGCTGCTGTCGTCGATCCTGTTCCGTTCGTCACTGCAGATGTCGATCTGGCCGTCGTTCGGCTACATGCTGGTGGCCGTGCCGGTGGCCTACGTGTTCTACCGGCTGGTCGAACTGCCGGCGATGAAGTGGTCCGCGAGTTTCAAACCGAAGGATGTAGTGAAGCCAGCCTGAGAGCGATGTAATAGAAAGGTCGGAGAAACACACTGTTCAGTTCAGAAACAGGTTTCTCCTTCGACAATGTAAGCAAGCCGTGCCGCCGGGACCACGTTGTACAACCCGGTTGCATAGCCGGTGTGTGGCGCGAAAAAAACGGAGCGGAAGTCCTCAGGACTTTCGCTCCGCTGCGCTAACGACAAAGACCGGCCGAGTCCCTGCCTACCCCCGCGTTAAATCACTTCGCACGTTCATCTGCTTAAGAAGCCCCGCGCAAGCCCCTCAACGCCCCGCCACGCGCTTCAGAATCCGTTCGACACCTTCCACATACGTTGCCGTCCCGAACCGGCTCAGCGCCGTCTGATAGCCGTTTCTAACCAGCCTGTTGCGCAGGTCGTCGTTCGAGCGCAACTCGGCGAGCGTGTCGGCGAGGCCATGCGCGTCGCCGGGGGTGCATAGCACGCCGTTCTCGTAATCGTCGATGATCTCCAGCACGCCGCCCGCGCGTGCCGCCACCACCGGCCGCTGCGCCAGCATCCCTTCGACGATCACGCGACCGAACGGCTCCGGCGTGATCGACGTATGGACGACGGCATCGACCGCGCACATGCAAGCCGGAATGTCGTGCTGGAAGCCGAGGAAATGCACCCGGCCACCCAGGTTGTGCGCGGCGACGAACGCATGCAGCTCGAACTCGTACGCGTCCTCGCCGAACAGCGGTGCGCCCACCAGCACGGCATGCATCTGCGGATTGAGGACCATCGCTTCGAGCAGCACGTGTTGGCCCTTCCAGCGCGCGAGGCGGCTGAACGAACCGACCAGAAACGCATCCTGCGGCAGGTTCAGGCGCTGGCGCTGGCGCAGCGTCGCTTGCGGGACTGTGCGCAAGGCGTCGAACGGCGTCGCGGAGATACCGTTGAACACCACGTCGATACGCTTTTTATCGAAGTGCGTGAGTTCCGCGAAGGCGTGAGCGGAGGCCGCCGAATTGGCGATCACGTGCGTGAGGCCGAGGCGCGCGCACCACTTGATGATCGCCAGTTGCTTGCCGCCGAAATGCTCGGAGCTCACGATATCGCGCAGATGCCAGACCACCGGCCGCCTCGCGAGCTTGCCGGCAATCGCGCCGATCACCATCGCGCGCTGCGTGTTCGCATAGATCACCTCGGCGTCGCGCGCGCGTTTCGCGGTGGCGCGCACAAGCGACAGCAAGCCCTTGAGCGCCTGGCCCTTCGGCAGCGAACCGCCCTGCTTGCGGACATTGCGCAATGCGCCGGCGTCCAGCACGTTGACGGTCACGCCAGCCTTGGCCAAAGCAGTGTGGAACGGGCCGTCGTCGAACAGCACGACTTCGATGCGCGAGCGCAGAGCTTTAACGATTTCCAGCAGCGATAACTCGGCGCCGCCGAGCACGCCGCTCTGGTCGACCGCGAGAATGCGCGGCGCGTTGGCGCCCGGCTCTGCTTTATAAGGAACGTACGACGGCAACGTCGCCGAGCGCAATGCCGGCACCGAAGCCCGCACGTGAGCGAAGAAACGCTCGCGGAAATTCGCGGCCGAGAACTGCTCGGCATTCGCGCGGCAATCCACCGGCGAAAAACGCTTCACGTGGCCGTCGAAACGCTCGACTGCCGCAATGATCGACTCGACGTTCTGCTCGTCGAAGAACATGCCCGTAGGTTTCGACTCGGACAGATCGCGCACGGTTTCAAGCGCCCCGCCCTTGCCGTAGGCGATCACCGGCGTGCCGCAGGCCTGCGCTTCGACCACCGAAATACCGAAGTCTTCTTCCGCGGCGAACACGAACGCCTTCGCGCGGCTCATCTTTTCCTTGAGCACCTTGAACGGCTGGTAGCCCATGATCTCGACATTCGGGCCTGCCTTTGCGCGGATCTTCTGCATGTCGGGGCCATCGCCGATCACCACCAGCTTGCGCTCCGGCATCTGCGCGAACGCTTCGACGATCAGATCGATCTTTTTGTACGGCACCATCCGCGAGGCGGTCAGATAGAAATCATCCTTGTCGGTGCATAGCGCAAACGCTTCGACATCGACAGGCGGAAAAATCACCTGCGCTTCGCGCTGATAGACCTTCTTGATCCGTCGCGCGATGAAATCGGAATTTGCAACAAAGCCGTCCACCGCATTCGACGTGCGGATATCCCAGTTGCGGATGTAGTGCAGAATCAGCCGCGCCATCGCGGACTTCGGCCCGGCGGTCAGCTTCGACTGCTGCAGGTACTGATGCTGCAGATCCCATGCATAGCGAATCGGCGAGTGCACGTAGCTGATATGCACCTGATCGGGGCCGGTGAGAATTCCCTTTGCAACGGCGTGGCTGCTCGAGATCACCACGTCGTAGGCCGACACGTCGAGCTGCTCGATTGCGAGCGGCATCAAGGGCAGATACGTGCGGTATTTGGTCCGTGCAAGCGGCAGTTTCTGGATAAACGAGGTCGTGACCGGTTTGCCGCGCAGAAAGCTGCGATCGTCGAGAAAATCGACGAGGCTGAACAGGTCCGCGTCCGGAAAGCAGGCGACGATCTGCTCGAGCACCTTCTCGGCGCCCGCATAGGTAACGAGCCAGTCGTGCACGATCGCGACACGCACCGTCTTGTCGCTACGCAACGCCGAACGGCGCGACGGCGCCTGAGCACCGGGTACGGTGGTGAGTTCAGCCAGTGCGCTGCGCGTCGCGGGTTGCAGCACGGCTTCTTCAAGGACTTCGTGGTTCATGCGCTTTTCCTCGGATTCAGTCGCAACAGCAGTGAACGCGCAAGATCGCGCAAAGCGGGTGTCATCGTGATCGACCAGGCGACGTTCGCGCCAACCATCAACAGGCCGGCGACGATCGCGAGAGCGAGACTCGGCAGGAAGCTGGCAAGCCACAGGCTGGCCAGCAGAAAAGCGAGGTGGGCAAGCATGTCGAGCGCGATCTGGCGGGCGCGAATCGCCGACAGGCGCAGCAGCACGACGTAATCGAACAGCGCCCTGCCGGCCACGGCCATCGCGGCGCCCGTCAAACCGAAATGGGTAATGCCGAGCCACAATGCCCCTGCAAACAAAGGCAATTCAAAGAGGCCGACACGCGCGGCGGTGGCCGGGTTGACCTGTGACTGGATCAGAATCCGCGTCACGTTCGCCTGGCCGACGAGCCACACGGCGACGATCATGATCCGGCCCACCGGCGCGGCCACCGTGGCGATCTCATTGCCGACCCACAGATGCAGAAACGGCTCGAGCACCAGCATCGCGACCAGGGCGACCGGCGTGAACACGCCGTTAAGGAATTCAAGCGACTGCTGCGTGATGGTGTCCGCATCCGCGCGGCCCACGGCAGACAGGCGCGGAAACAGCGTGCGCACCAGCGCGGTCGGCACGATATTCAGACGCGTCACGAGGTTCTGCGGCACCGTGTAGTACGTAACGAAGCGCGCACCGAGACTCGTGCCCAGCATTACGCGGTCGAGCGATTCGGCGATCATGTTGGTGACACTCGCAATCAGCATCCAGCCACCGAAGTTGAAGAGCCCCTTCGCCACGCCGAGTTGCGGCGGCAAAACACTGCGGATCTCCAGCACCTTCAGCGCGGAGCGGCCCAGCAGAATCGCCGCGAGAATCCGCGCGAACACTGCGGCGGCAAGCACGTTCTGCAAGGTCGCCCCAAGCCACAGCGCCGCGCCGAGCGGCAGCAACTGGAACAGGAAGGTGCCAATCGTCTGATTGGTGTTGTAGACACCAAAGCGCTCCGCGCCGTTGATTGCACCGGCGAACACCCACGACACGTTGGCAATCGGAATCGCCACCGCGAGCCACGGCAGCGCCATATAGACTTCATGCTGCAACTCGGGCGACACCTTGGTGAAGTACGCGGTGTACAGAAACGCACCGAAATAGATGATCAGGCCGCCGATCACACCCGTCGCGAGATTGAGCCATGTCGCGCTCCAGAACACGCGCGCGCTCTCGCCCTTGTCGCCCGAGGCCCGCGCCTTCGAGATGTGGTTCTGCGCGGCCATGCTCATGCCGAGATCGAGAATCCCGAAGTAGCCGATCAGGGTCCACACGAGACTGATCACGCCGTAGCGCTCGACGCCGAGCAGCTTGATATACGACGGCACGGTCACGAGCGAGACGAAAGTCGGCAGCACCAACCCGAAGAAGTTGATCGCTACGTTCTTGAGAATGCCTTTGTCCATCGGATGCCTTGGGTTTGACTACATTTGCCTGGTATTGCGAAGAAAGCGGTCATGCCATACGTTGTGTCATGGTTTCCAGCGATACATCATCACTTTCCCGCGCGCGTCTTCTTCGACGAACACGAGGTACTCGCCATTGCTGCGCTTCGCGGCGCTGATGCCGTTGGGTACGTCGACCCAACCCGACGCGCTGCCCACTTCCGGGCCCGGGCGGATCACGCCGATCTCCTTGCCGCTGTCCTTGTCCCACACGTGCACCGCGCCGACCGGCTCGACGCCGAAGAGGTATTGCCCTTCGACCGTGAGGCCGATAATTGTGGCGATGGGTTTGGTCTGCGTGGTCCACGGCAGCGTGATCGAATAGCGCTGCACCGGATTGCCGCTCGACCATTTGTCATAACGCACCAGCACGCGGCCCACTTCTTTCCAGAAGCCGCGATCCACCGGCGTATCGGGCGTATAGCCGGTCACATACATCGTGTCGGTGTCGGGCTCATAGATCGCCCGATGCAGTTCGGTGAAGGGCTGCGGCACCGGGTACTGCGTCAGGTTCGAATACGAGTAGATGGGGTTGCCCTTGGCATCGAGACCACCAAAACGGAAGCGGTAAATGCCCTTGCTATCGCGGGTGCGCCAGATATCGCCGGCGCTATCGACCCACCAGCCCCAGCCGCCCGCGAGCTTCGTGCCGCTCGTGTTGAGCGTGAATTCGTCCGTGTTGAACTTGCCGTCGCCGTTCACGTCACGCCAGATCCAGTCGCCGCCCGGCGGCGCATTCGGCACCTTGGCGACCGCGCGCTCACGCCCGGCGATGAAGCCCGAAGGAATTGCCGTCTCGCCGTCATGCTGCGGATCGAAGCGATAGATCTTCAGGTGATCCGCATACATGTCGGTCAGGTACAGGAACGTGCGTCCCTTGAGCTTGCGAGCGATCGGCAAGCCGGGATACTGGTCGGTGTGAAAGACAGGGTCGTCGGGATACTTGAAGCGGTTCGACAGAAAGCCCGCGTATTTCCAGTCCTGCCCCGCAGGCTTCGAGAGATCGAGTTCGAAGCGCTTGTTACCGGTATAAACGCTGTCCGGACGCGACGGATCGATCCATGCGCCGTCGACGAATAACAAGCCTTGCACCTGCCAGTTCTGTTTGCCGTCCGGCGCATAACTCTCGAGCGTGGCGCCGAGGCCCGCGCCGATCGGGTCGTAACGCGGACCGATGCCGTTGGTCGACACATAGACGTTGCCGCGTGCATCCACGCCCACGCCGGTCAAACCATTGAAGCGCTGCGGTCCCGGCTTGCCCGGCGTACCGCTGAAAATGCCGCCGCGTTCACCGAGCGAACCCGACTCCGCATAACGGCCGTTGTTTTTGCTGAAAAACAGCACCTGTTGGCGCGGGCCGTTGTCCGCGATCAGAACCCGGCCTTGTGCATCCAGGGCGATATCGACCGCGACCGTATCGGCGGGCAGCGTGAATGTTTCGTCGATGCGCTTGCCCGCGGCGGTGTAGTGCTCCACCTGCGGCGTCTTATCGTTGCGCGTGCCGGTCAAAACCCAGAGCGTGCCGTCAGGCGCTAACGCGATACGGCCCGGCTCATGCACCGTCCAGGTTGTTTTCTGCTGCATCGATTCCGCGTCATACACCTCGATGCGATCACGCGCGGTGTTCGCCGCGTAAAGCGTGGTGTCGTTCGCCGCCAGACCGCCGATTTCGGCACTCGTGCCGGTTGGCACTTCGTTCATCATCAGAAAGCCCGCTGCCAGTTGCGCATGCGGGTCAGCGCTTTTCGCGGCTGGCTGGAACGGCGCGGCGCGCTTCGGATCGGCGACCTGCCTGCGCGAAATGCCGAACCATTGCTTGCCCTTCTCCGGCCACACGCCCTGCTCGACCAGACGTCCTTTCTCGTTGCCGACTTCGATCGCCACGAAGGCGTACTTGCGATTCACCGCGACCGCGCTGCCGCCGCCGTTGCCCCAACCATGCGTGCCGCCCGCGAAGCCGAGCATCTTGCCGTTCTGGTAGACGCTCGCTTCGGCACCGCTTTCGTCCCACGGCGCGTTCGTATAGACCTTGCCGTCGGGCGCGACCGCGATGGCGGTGATGTTGATCTGCGTCCACGTGCCATCGCCGAAACCGAAGGTATTGCCGATCCAGGAATTTTTCGCGTTCAAGACGGTTTCCGCGGATGCCGTGAAGCTGACCGATGCGGCCGTCATTCCGGCCGCATAGGCAAACACAGCAAACCAGGTTTTGAACGTGAAACGGGCCAAAGTTATTCCTCCAATCAGGGCCGTGCCGCGATGGGGTAAAAGCCCGCGCGGATGCAAAATCCAATGAGATGACGGCTGACGCCGCTAGAAGCGGCGCAAGAACACGAGACTGATTCCCGCAAGACACGACGTATAAAGCGGGGCTTTGAGAGCAGGCTCGCCGCAGCACCGCAGAACCGCAGCGCGAACCCGATCGAATACGAACGCCGGGCGCGTGACGCACGCGCCATCCCCGGCCCCCGTCCACACGGCTCACATTACGCGGAAAGAATGCCGTGACGAAAATCGAAAATAATTCAAAAATATTCGACGCTTTAAGCGTCGTGAAAGAAAATGATTTAAAAATCGATTAAATGAAAATGGACCTGCACGGCTGCGTCCCGCAGTGCCGTTGCGCCCCATCCTTACCGATGCAACCTGACTCCGGCTGCACTTCTTACAGATTGCGACAGCCACAAGACACAAGCATAAAAATCTATTGAGAATGGATAACGAAACACCCTGTTGCAATCTGATTCATTTATCCATTTCATTCCCGTTTTTTCATCAATTTATTTTCCCTAGAATCGAATGCACTTCCGTTGCGATGCGAAGCGAGCGCGCTCCTGCCCTCAAGCCCTGTTCCTGACTTGAGACGGCTCGCGCGATCCTTCGCCCGGCCCATCCGCTTCACACCATGGACGGTTCATGACTGCTAGCGCACTGCCCTTAGCGCCTTCTCACTCTCGCCGCATCCTGCAGCTCGACGGCTTGCGCGCCATCGCCGTGCTCGCGGTATTCGCCCAGCACGCCTTGAAAGCGCCGCTGTGGATGGGCGTCGATCTGTTTTTTGTTTTGAGCGGTTTCCTGATCACCGGCATCCTGCTCGAGCGCAAGGCGCGTCAGCAGTCGTATTTCGGCTATTTCTATGCACGCCGGGCGCGGCGCATCCTGCCGCCTTATCTGCTGCTGATGGTGATGTCGTCGATTCTGTTCGGCTTCGGCTGGGCGCAGCACTGGCAGTGGTATGCGTTCTTCGCGACCAATATCGGCGACGCGCTCAATCAAAGCGGTCACGACAGCCTGAATGTGCTGTGGTCGCTGGCGGTCGAAGAGCAGTTCTATATCTTCTGGCCGTTCGTGATCCTGCTGCTGCCCGAGCGCGTGCTCGGCTATGTGGCGGCTGCGTTGATCGTACTGGTGCCGGTGCTGCGCGCGGTCGCCACGCCCTGGTTCGATTCGTTCTGGCCGATCTATTACCTCACGCCGTTCCGCATGGACCTGCTGGCGGCCGGCGCATTGCTCGCCGTCGCCGTACGGCGCGATCGCAACGCACTCGAGCCGTTCAAGGGCCTCGCCGTGCTCGGCTTCTTTGCCGCGCTCGCCGTGCTGGCGTGGCTGCATCTGCACTATCCGCGGTTCCGGGCGGCCAATACGCCGCTATCGAACGCCGCGCTCTACAGCGTTTCCTTGGTGCTTTGTACTTCGGTCGTGGTCATCGCCCTGCAAAGCAAGGGCATCGTCAAGCGGCTGCTGTGCAACCCCGTGCTGGTCTATATCGGCACCATCAGCTACACGATCTATCTGATTCACCTGAGCGTGCTGTACACGCTGTGGCCCCTGCATCTGAACCGCTATCTGACGGCGGCGCTGGCACTCGCGATCACCCTCGCCTACGCCAGCATCACGTGGTTCGCGTTCGAAAAACGTTTGATCTTCGGCTCGGCAGACAAAGCGCATGCACCGGCCGGCAGCGTGTCGGGGGGCGCGTCGCGAGCGCCGCAAAGCCGCGCATGAGGCGCCGCGCGTGGCTCGCTGCGAGCGTGTCGGCTGTTGCGTCGGTGCTGATTTCGCTGACAGTGGATGCGTACGCCAGCGGACCGGCGTCGCAGGTGCTGGTGGACGCCTACGGCGATTCGACCACGCTCGGCATTACGTGCAGCGAGGGCCACTGCGGACCGCAGGCGCAAAACGCCGTGTCGTATCTGCAGGACGAATTGCAAGCCAGGTACGGCCAGAAGGTGCACGTCACGAACTACGGCGTGGGCGGCACGATGGCGAGCCAGTTGCGCGACGGCACCGGCAACCGCCGCGCCGGCCCGACCGCCGGCCTGCCGTGGCAGGAACGGCTGGCCGCTTCGTCCGCGCAGATTGTGTTGATCAACTACGGCATTAATGAAGTGATGCAGAACCAGACGCCCGAGCAGTTTTACGCAGCGGAAACGACGCTCGTGAAAACCGCCCGCGCGCTTGGCAAGGAGCCGGTTCTACAGACCTCGAACCCGATGCCCGACAACCACCTGAACGCGCGGCTCGCCGCGATGGTCGCGATGACGCGCCGGGTGGCCGCCGAACAGCAGGTGCCGCTCGTCGATCAGTTCGCGTACGTCAGCAATCTGCCGGACTGGAAGACGCTGATGTCCGACGGCGCGCATCCCAAGCCGGGTTTGTACCGGCTCAAGGCAGAACAGGATTTTCAGGTCGTCGATCCGCTGGTGCGGCGACTACTGGACGGCACGCTTTGAAGCTCTTTTTTCAGGTGCACCTCTCTTTCTCTTTTACCAATATCGAAGGCAAGCTATGAGCCAACCACGCAAAGCGATCATCACCGGCGTATCCGGACAGGACGGCGCCTATCTGACCAAACTGCTGCTCGACAAGGGCTACCACGTGACCGGCACCTACCGGCGCACGAGTTCGGTCAACTTCTGGCGCATTCGTGAGCTCGGCGTGCTCGATCATCCCAATCTGCGTCTGGTCGAACACGACCTGACCGATCTGGGCTCAACGCTGCGCCTGCTCGAAGGCGCGCAGGCCGACGAGCTATACAACCTCGCCGCGCAAAGCTTCGTGGGTGTCTCGTTCGACCAGCCCGTGACAACCGCCGAAGTGACCGGCATCGGCGCATTGAATCTGCTCGAAGGCATCCGCATTCTCAATCCGAAGACCCGTTTTTACCAGGCGTCGACGTCGGAAATGTTCGGTCTCGTGCAGGCAGTGCCGCAACGCGAGGACACGCCTTTTTATCCGCGCAGCCCGTATGGTGTGGCCAAGCTGTTCGCGCACTGGTCGACCATCAACTATCGCGAGTCGTACAACCTGTTTGCGAGCAGCGGGATTCTGTTCAACCACGAATCGCCGCTGCGTGGCCGCGAATTCGTCACGCGCAAGATCACGGACACCGTCGCGAAGATCAAGCTCGGCAAACAGGACGTGCTGGAACTCGGCAACCTGAGCGCCAAGCGCGACTGGGGCTTCGCGCTCGAATACGTGGAAGGCATGTGGCGCATGCTGCAAGCCGATGAACCCGATACCTTCGTGCTCGCCACCGGCCGCACCGAGACGGTCCGCGACTTCGTGCGCATGGCGTTTGCCGCCGCGGGTTATCAGATCGAATGGTCAGGCAAGGAAGAGCGTGAAACGGGTATCGACGTGGCAACCGGCAAGACGCTGGTGCGCGTGAATCCGAAGTTCTATCGCCCGGCGGAAGTGGATCTGCTGATCGGCTGCGCGGACAAGGCGCACGAGAAGCTCGGCTGGAAGCCGGAAACCACGCTTGAACAACTGTGCCACATGATGGTTCATGCGGACTTGGGCCGGAATGAACATCACGAGACGTTCTAATGCTGTCCTGAGTGTCGGCTGTGTGGGCAGTCGTCACTCCATGAAAAAAAGGCCTGATCGCAATGATTCAGGCCTTTTTCTATTGCGTCAAGAAGCCTTTAGTGCACTCCACCCGCCGCGATCGCCTCGCTATACACCGACGCCACACGCTTTGCGATCACCGAATTATCGAAGTTCTCGCGTGCATAGCGGCGGCAGGCATCGGCATCCGGCAACTTCAGTGAGCCGTTCAATGCGCCCGCCAGACCTTCAGCAATTGCCTTTGCCCCCGTCTCCGGCAACACCAGATTCGGCGACAGACCCGCCACCGCTTCCGGCAAACCGCCCACCGGCGTCACCAGCACCGGCGTGCCCGAAGCCAGCGATTCCACGGTAATCAGCCCGAAACCCTCCAGCGCCACCGTCGGCACCACGCTGATATTCGCCGCACGGTACAACGCAGCCAGATGCTGATCGGGCACGAAGCCCAGCAGCTTCACGTTGTCCTCGAGGCCCGCCTCGGTGATACGCGCCTGCAACTCGCCTTCAAGCCGCCCCTTGCCCGCGATCAGCAACAGCACATCGGGCTCGGTGCGCTTGAGCAGCTTCACCGCATCGATCAGATCTTCGAGGCCCATGCGGCGCACCAGACGCCGCACGGCTAGCACGATCGGCCGGTCTTGCGGCAGTTGCAGTTTCAGACGCGCCTCGGCCGGCGTGATGGGCAGATTGAACTGCTCGACATCGACGCAGCCCGGCACCACGCGCACGCGATCCGGCGCGATGCGATAGCGCGAAGTCAGAATCTTGCCGAAAGCCTCCGACAACACGATCAACCGCGACGAGCGTGCATACACCGATTGTTCCAGATAGCGCTTGGCGCGCTGGCCGAGCGAATCGGCGCCTTCGACATGACTCTCGTCGGCCCACGGTCCCTGGAAATGCGAGACCTGCGGAATGCCGCGCGTCACGTCGAGGCCCGGAAACGTGTACAGCGCGAAGTGCGACGAAATCACATCGGGACGCGAGGTGCTGATCTCCTGGCGCAGCGCGCGGCGTGCCGCCATCAAGCGCAGGGGCAGCGATTGCGCGGCGGAACCAAAACCGTTGATCGCGCCACCGGTGTCCGCGGCCACTTTGGGCGAGCCGGCCACCACGCCACGCACCGCGACGCCCGCGCCCGGCAATGCGCCGACCAGCGAGTAATACATGCGGTCGAGGCCGCCCGCGCGTTCGGGAAACCAGTGCATCCCGATCTGCAGCGATTTGATTGATCTTGAGGTCATAGTTGTTGTCCCTGAGCGTTCTGAGCGTTGTGGTGGATTGTCTGCCCGGCTAGCGTGTTCAGCGTCAGCGCGTCGGTCTTGGCGACCACCGCGGCTTCCACTTCGCTGCGTCGGCGGTCCTTCTGCTGCCCCGCCAGTTGCCGGTACAGCGCGATGTATTGCGCGGCCATCCGCGCCCAGCCGAAGCCGGTCGCAAGTTCGTTGGCGGCGACGCCCATCGCGCGGCGTGCTTCGTCGTTTTCCGCAAGACGTGCGATAGCGCCCGCCAATGCCTTGGGATCGTCCGGATCGTCGAGCACGATGCCGCATTCCGGCGTGATTATTTCCGCGCCGCCCGCCGTGCGCGCCGTGACCACCGGCAGGCCCGCGGCCATCGCTTCGAGCAACGACAGGCTCATCGCCTCATAGCGCGACGGGAATACGAACGCGTCGACCGAATGCATCAGCACCGGCATTTCTTTCACCAGCCCGAGAAAATGCACGCGATGCGCAATGCCGAGCGCCTTCGCCTGTTCCGGATACGGGCTGCCCGGCAGAAACCCGGCCACTGCGATCTGCACATGCTCGGGCAGATGCTTGAGCGCCTGCAACACCGTGCCGAGGTTCTTGCGCGGCGTGCGCAAGTCGCCGACGAACAGCAGCAGGAACGCGTCCGCCGGTAAGCCGAACTTCGTGCGGTCGCCCGTGGCAGCCGCGAAGCCTTGCGTATCGACGCCGTTGTAGATCACATCGACCCGGTTATCAGGCGTCAAGCCGATCGCGCGAATTTCATCGGCGACCTTTTGCGACACCGCCGTGATCACCTTCGAGCGCCGGTAAGCCCAACGTTCGAGCAACGCGTTGCAGCGCGTATAGACCGACTGATACGCGGACCACACGCCCTTCGTGAGGCCGAACGGGTAGTACTTGCTGCCGAACCAGCCGCTATGCACGAAGTGCGAGGTGTTGACGTCGGCGGGCACCCACGTGATGAAGCCGTTCACGTGCAGCACGTCGAATTCGCGGCGATGCGCGCGCAGCCACATTGCGCTTTTGAACGCGAACACCTGCTGGCGCAACAGATTGGTGGGCCACCAGCGGCCGATCTTCATCGGCACCCAGCGGACGTTCGGATGCGCGAGCAGATCCGGCGCAACGTGCGACGCAACCAGCGTCACAGCGATGTTTTCCTCGAGGGCGGCGCGCGCAATCTCGTGGTTGACGCGCCCCTGGCCGTCGTTATGGCGCACGACGTGCGTGACAATGGCGACTCTCAATCAGTGCCTCCGTGGAAAAGTAGCGTGCGTCTGCGGTTCATCTTTTCGTAGTGCACCGCGGATAGGATCGAAAAAACACTCATGAAAAGCAGCAGCCCGCCGGTGCCGACCAGCGAATTGGTGAACACCAGCATCGCGAAGGTCGCGAGGCTGAGGCTCAGGCAGGCGGACACGAATTTGTCGTTGCGCAGCTTGAACGACGCGAGCGCCGCCCGCACCACCAGCCACACGATGCCGGACATGTAGAGCAAGGTGCCGGGCCAGCCGAGCACGAACGGAATGTTCATCACGCCGCTGTCGAAGTTGCCGTACTGGCCGAGTTGGCCGCCGTCGTTCGAGAGCTTGGTCGAGGTGCCGGTCGCGCCCATGCCTTCGCCGGAGACGTCGGTAAAGGCCGTCTTCGCGAAGGTCGCGTAGAACTCGTTACGTGCGGCATAGCTCTGGTCGTCGCTCAGATTGACGAGCGTGTTCAGGCGCGCCTGCATCCGCTCGGCGACCGGGCCGACCGTGAGCAACGGCACGCAAAGACCGGCGAGCAGCACCGCACTCGCCACGATCCGCACGCGCACCTTGTTGTTCGCCTTGACCAGCTGGATCAGGAGCGCGATCACCCACCCGCCCCACGTCGAACGCACGAGGCTCAGCGCGAAAGCAAAGAAGCCCAGCGCCGCAGCAACCCAGCGCACGCGGTGCGTCGCCGCCATCACATAGACCATCGCGCCCATCATCGCGAACGCGAACGGTCCCGACGAGTTCATCGTGCTGAACACGCGCACGCCCATCGGCACCGGATCGCCCTGCGAATTCATCTGCGAGCCGAGCATCCACAGCGCGTCCCATGGCGGCATGATGAAGAACTGGATCAGGCCGTAGCCGCCCATCACCAGCATGCCCCAGATGAAGGTACTCACGATGGTGTCGCGATACTTCGGGTACTGGCGCGTGTGCGCCATGATGTGAAAACCTATCAGGATCGGATAGAGCCAGTTCGCGAGGTCATAGGTCGCGGCGAGCGGCCCGCTCGACATCACACCGATCATGAACGCGTAGGCAAGCCCCATCAGAACCAGCAGCACCGGCAGGCCGCGCCGCTGCGAAAGCAGCTTGTAGTAGCGCAGCAAAGAAAAGGCGCTGATCATCGTCACGGCCAGCGGCGCGACCTGGATCAGGCTGGTCGGCGTGAACGAGCCTTTGGACCAGTCGGCAAGACGCCTCACTTCCGGGCTCAGGAACCACAGCCACCACATGAAGCCGATGTAGCGCGCCGGGCTCTTGAAGTAGAGCCACAGGCCCGTCAGGATCGCGAGCACCGGGAATCCGAGCGTAAGCACCGTGCCCTGATGCGCGATGATCAACATCACGGTGATCAGCCACAGTAAGGCCTCCGGCAGCCACTCCTTGCGAGCGCCGGACAGTACCCGCTCCGCGTTGTCGCCGCCTCGCGCAATCGTCGACATCGTTTAGAGACCTCCGCGTGATTCGCGCGGCCCAGGGCGTTGGCCTTGCCCCTGGCTGCCCGCGCGAACTCGCGCCGGCTGGTTCACCGCGGCACGCGGCGCCGTTGCCACGGCATCGGCGTCGGCGGCACCGGCCACCACACGTCCGCGCGACGCTGCGCGCGCCCGCAGCATCTCCTGCGTAATTCTCACGTGCTGCATCGCATAGTTCTGCGTGGTCAGATCGCGCGACAGCAAACCGGCGGCAGCCGCCTGTGCCTGGTGCAACGCATCCGCGGGCGAAGCGGCGAGCTGGTCCACCGCCTCGCGTAACGCCTGCGGATTGAACGGCGGGATGTAAGCCGCCTCGCCCGCCGGAAAATAATCCTGCAACGCGCCGACGTTGGTGACCACCATCGGCTTGCCGACCGCCGCCGCTTCCAGCATCACGGTGATCCCTGAGGCGTGCGAATTCGGCCGCAGCGGCACGACGATCACGTCGGCCCAGTCGTAGAGTTCGTGCTGCTTCTTGATCCCGGAGAACAACGCGATCTCCACGTTCGGCGCGCGCAGCGAGGCGGGAATCCGCCGGCGTGTCGCGAGCTTCACCGTGTAGCGCGCATCGTTGCCGAAAGCCTTGATAAGCGTTTCCCAATCGCGGTCGCGATCGTTGCCGATCGCCGCGATGCGGATCGGCGTGTGCGGCGTCCACTCGGTCGGCGTCTTCACCGGAAAGTCCTGCGTGTTCAGGCCGTACAGGAGCGGCTTCGCGTCGCGATTGAAGTAACGCTGGCACAGTTCGGCGTTTTCAGTGGCAAGGGTTGTCAACTGGTCGGCGCGTTTCATCAGCTTGCGATATAGCCAGCTACGCAGAATCCCATAGGAAGGCCATTTATCGAGCAGCCACACGCTTTGCGCCAACAGCAAGGGGCTGGCATCAGCACCCGCCTTGCGGCCGCTCAGCAGCAGCATCAGCGCGGCGGACAGCCATTCCTGCTCGGTATGCGTCCAGATGACGTCCGAGCGCAGCATCTCGTCGCGGTTGCGCCACGTATGGATGAAGTCGAACCCGAGCGCCGCCTTCAGCGCGCGGCGCAGCAAACGCACCGGTTTGCTTTCGCGCGCGTCCTGCGAATAGGTCAGCTTGAACGCAGCGGATTCGGCATGGTGATAGCCGTACAGGCAGCCGATGTTGTCGCCCGGCCGGTAAAAGCGCGGGTCGGCGCCGTAAAACAGATGAACGTGAACTTTCGTACTCATGCAGACACTCCGCTCTGCCGGTGGAAAGGGGCATCGGCCTGCGCGAGCAGGCGCCAGTGCCGATGCACGAACGTGCAGGACGTTGGGGACACGTGAGCGCTCGCGGGCTTCACGCGGTCCGCGACAACGCGCGGCGCGCCTCGTGCGCGCCGGTGCGCACCGCACGCCAGCGCGACAGCCTCAGGCTCGCCTGCTTCGAAACCAGAGCAAGTGCGGCGTGCGTGAGGCCCGGATAGACGCGCGTGCCCACCAGCGTCCACCACCACCACGCGGTTTCACGGCGCAGCGGCGGCAACTGGTCGCGCAGGATCAGGTGGAAGTTGAAGGCGGCATTACGCAACGCCGCCATGGTTTGCGCGTCGCGACGGTCGTCGTCGAAACGTTCGGCCGGGAAATGGTCGACGGCCACACGCGGGTCGTACATCAGCTTCCAGCCGGCATTCTTCACGGCAAGGCTGAAGGCCATATCGTTGTGAACCTGGGCACCCGCACCACGCAGGCGCTGATCGAAACGGATGGTGCGAATCGCGTCGCGCCGGTAGCTCATGTTGGCGCCCTTCAGGATGTCGACTTCGCGTGCGCCGCCCACACCCAGGTGGTGATTGCCGATGATCTTGCCGTGCGCCGTGACCTTGCCGACCAGCGGCCGCTCGCCGTCGAGCACGCGGCCTTTTTCATGCACCCAGTCGCGGCCGCCCAACGCACCCAGGCGCGCATCGCTTTCGAACGCGGCAGCAATACGCTGGACCCAGTCGACGTGCGGCGCGGCGTCGTCGTCGGTAATCGCGATCACGTCGCCATTGGCCGCGTCCAGTCCGCGATTCAGGGCCGCGACCTGGCCGGGCACTTCCACGAGCGCGACCGACAACGGCAAGCTGCCGGGCACGGCCGGATCGCGCAGGCAGGTGTGGGTCGCTTCGTCGTCGGCGCGCGCGACCACCACCACTTCGTCCGGCGCGCGCGACTGCCGTTGCAGCGCCGCGAGGCAGCGCGCCAGGTCGGCCGGGCGGCGGTAAGTCGGAACCAGTACGGTGACTTTCATCGTGATGTCCTTTTCTAACGTGTTTGCGCTGGCGTCAGCAAACTGGGCTCAGTCTTGTGGCTCAGGTGCTCAGATATTCCTGGACCGCCGCATAGCCACGGTCGTAGCCGCCGCGCGAGCGCGCCGGCATACCGTTGAAGATGCCGCCCTGCACGTGCACGCCGGCGGCGCGCAGGCGCTTCAACGCCTCGGCAATCTCGCCTTCGTTATGCACGCCCGAACGCATCACGAAGAAGGTCGAACCGGCATAGGCGCCGATGATCGATGCATCGGTCACGGCCAGCACCGGCGGCGTGTCGATGAGAATCACGTCGTAACGTTTGGCGAGGCCTTCCAGGTATTGCGGAAGGCGCGGCGACATCAGCAGTTCCGACGGATTCGGCGGACGGCGGCCGCACGAGATGAAGCTCAGGCCTTCGACATTCGAAGCGCGGATCGCTTCTTCGAGCGAGATCTGCCCGCTCAGCAATTCCGACAGGCCGTTGTCCTGCGTACCGCCCACATAACGTTCGAGCACACCGCGCCGCATATCGCCGTCGATCATCAAGACGCGTTTGCCCGAGTTCGCGAGCAGCACCGCCAGATTGACCGTCAGGAAGCTCTTGCCGACGCCGGCCATGGGGCCGGTCAGCATGACGATGCGGTTCTTCGCGTCCATCATCGTGAACTGCATGGACGTGCGCAGGCTGCGCAGGCTTTCGATCGTGACGTCCTTCGGCCGCGCATTCGCCAGCACCGAGCGCAGGCGTTCGCCGCCGCGCTGGAAGCCGCTTTCGAGCAAAGCCTGTTCGGCGCTCAAGGGCACGAGACCGTACACCGGCAGATGGAACGCGCGCTCGATATGGTCGGGGTCGTCGATGCCCTTGAACATATTGCGGCGCAGGAACACGAAACCGGTGCCGCAGATCAGGCCCAGAATCACGGCCGCCGAAAGAATCAGCACCTTCTTCGGCTTGACCGGCGCGCCCGGGCGCATCGCCTGATCGACGATATGCACGTTGCCGCCGGTACCGGCCTTCTGCACCGACAACTCCTGCACACGGTTGAGCAGCAGCACATAGATGTCTTCGGCCACCTTCGCATCGCGTTGCAACTGCACGGCCTTCACTTCGGTTGCCGGCAGATCGCGGAAGCGGTCAGCGTATTTGGCGCGTTGCGCCTCCAGTTCGGCCATCTGCTGACGCGCGGCCACCAGCATCGGATGGTCGTCGCCGTAACGCTCGGTCAACTGCGCCATCTGCAGACGCAAACCGGCGATCTGCTGTTCGTACTGCACGCTGCCTTCGAGGTAAACCTTGGCTTCGTCGCTCGCATTGATCGAGCCGGATTGACGCTGATAAGCGGTCAACGCGGCTTCGGCGCGTTCGAGATCGGACTTCAGGCGCGGCTCTTCGCTCTTCAGGAAGTCGAGCATCTTGCTGGCGTCGACCTGCTTGTTCGACACGTGCTGACGGACATACGACTGCGCGAGCGCATTGGCCACCAGTGCGGCGTGCTCAGGGCTCTTGTCTTCCAGCGAGATCTGGATCACGCCGGTCTGCTTGCCCTGCTCCTGCACGGTGATCGCCGACTGGAACGCGGTGATCGCGTCGAGGTCGTTAAAGCGCGTCACGGTGAACTCTTCACCCGGCCGGGCCACCAGCTTGTTCACGAGGATCGTCACGCCGCCGCCCTGCTCCTGCTGGCCGACCTGGCCGCGCAGCAGCAGCGCACCGTTCTTTGCGTAGAGCTCGTAGTGCTGTTCGTCGAACACCTTCATCGTCAGCTTCTCGCCTTCGAGCGCGGGCACCACGTCGAGCGTATCGATGTCGGCCTCTTCACCGCCCCAGGCGTATGAAGCCAGACCCAGCCACGGCGGCGCCGGCTGGCCTGGCGTCGCCAGGTGCGCGGCGATGCTGCCGAGCAGCGGAATCGTCTTCGGCACGACGCTGAAGTTCAGCTTCAGTTGCTGGACCACCGGGCCGACTACACCACGGCTCTTGATGATTTCGATTTCGGCATCGGTCGGCAGCGAAGTCGAGCCGGTGGTAATGGCCGCGCCCGTTTGCGTCTGCGTAAGCGCCTGCGAGGTGTTGTCGGACTGCTCGACCCGCACATGCGCATCGGCCGAATAGATAGGCTTGGCGAGGAAACAGTACGCGGCGGCCAGCGCGACGATCACGCCGGCGATCGCGATCAGCCACCAGATGTCGTCGAGGATCACCTGCACCAGTTGCCCGAGGACGACGTCCTCTTCTTCGGTCTTGATCGGACCGGCCATGTGTGGAGAGATTTGGTTGCTCACAATTCGATCCCGTTTCGGTTGCTTCGGCGTGGGCTTCAGCGTGTGCTCTGGCATGGGCTTGCGCGTTTGCCTCGGCGTTTGCTTCGGTCCCGCGCCCTGTGAGAGCGGCGCGGGCCTGTCGACGGCTCAGACAGTTATTTCGTCAACTGCTTCAGGTAGAACAGCGTCTGGATGGTCGGCAGGACTTGCTGCAACACACGGTTGAACGTGGTCGAAGCGGCGGTACCCACATACACGACGTCCATCGGCTGCAACTGGAACTGGGACGACAGCATGATCGCGTCCGGCTGCGTCATGTCGAGGCGGTACACGTCCGGCGTGGTCGGATGCTCGCGCATGCCGCGCATTACGAAGATCTGGCGCGGATTGGCGTCCGTGTCGAGAATGCCGCCCGACTGGGTGAGCGCGTCGGCGATCGTCAGGCGGCCCTTCAGCATCGGCAGCTGGATCGGCGTCTTCACTTCGCCCATCACGAAGATGCGGCTGTCGCTGCGATCCGGGATGTTGATCACGTCGCCGTTTTGCAGCATGACGTTCTGCGTGGTGTCGCCCTGGTCGAGCATGCGGTTGGCGTCAAGCACGTAGAGCTTGTTGTTGCGCGTGAGGCGCACACGCTGGATGTCGGCGTCGCTGTTGGTGCCGCCCGAGCGCGTAATCGCGTCGACCAGCGTGAGCGGCACGTCGCTGATGGCGAGCGGGCCCGGCGTCTTCACGTCGCCGGTCACCTGCACTTTCTGGCCGCGGTACGACAGCACGCGCACGTCGACCTGCGGATTGCGGATGTAGCGCACGAGGCCGGCGCTCAACTGATCGCGCACTTCGCCCACGGTCTTGCCCGCGGCCTTGATGCGGCCGACGAACGGGAAAAAGATCGTGCCGTCGGGGGCAATCGTCTGGCCGTACGGATCGGCCTGGCCCGGCAGCGCGGCGGTATACGGCTGCTGCAAGGCGCCGCCGATCGACTGCGTGGTGTTGCCGCCCGCGGACAGCGTGCTGCCCTGCGGGGTGGTCAATTCCGGGTGGTCCCACACGGTAATGCCGAGAATGTCCTGCGGCGAGAGCCGGTACACGTACTGCGACGGATCGCTATAGTGCGAAGCCGGCAGCGCCTGTTGCGCGGCAGTGGCTTGCGCCTCAGCTTGCGCAGCAACCAGCGGGCCGTCGATCAGATGAACCGGATAGGTTTCGTTAGCTTGCTGACCCTGGTGCTGGCCGTCGTCTTTCAGACGGGACGTGTCGAGGTAATTGCCAGGTGCGGTAGCGCAGGCCGACAGAAAGGACGTCAGCAAAAGCGTGGCGGCGAATTTCGATTTGAAACCCGTCGAATTAACGTTCGCGAATGTGTGTGCAGTGCGTTTTTTCATCAGCATATTTTCTTCAGCCATCCCATGACCAGGTGTTCGATGAGCACGAGACTCTCCCTATAGTCGACTTCCCTGCCGCCGTGCGGATCGGCGACGTCGGAATCGTCTTCCCACTTGCCGAGCGGATAGACCTTGCCGCGCGAAGCCGGATCGAGCGCTTCGACCGCGCTCACCTGCGCGCGCTCGCTGACGAGGACGAGATCCGCTGCGCGCACGAGATGGCGGTCGAGGCGCCGCGAATAGTGGATGCCGGAGGCGACGCCCTGCTCGGCGAGCAGGCGCCGCATCACCGGGTCCATGGCGTGGCCGTTGGTGGCGCGGAGACCCGCCGAATGAAACGCGATCGGCGCCGAGGAAGGCCGCGACGGCGCGCGCTGCCGGGCCTTGAACAGCATCTCGGCTGCGGGCGAACGGCACACGTTGGCGTGGCAAACGATCAGAACGTTGGCGAACATGGCGGGCTCCTTAGTGAGGCTTTGGCTGCGCGGCGGCTTATTGGCCAACTCATTGGCCAACTCATTGGCCAACTTACTGGCCGGCCTCGACGGTATCGGCCGCGTCTGCCGTGACCGGCAGACCGTTTGCGCCGACCTTCGCCGGCGCATTGCGCAGCGCGTGCTGACGGCCGATCGCGTGATACTCGATACCGAGTTCGAGCAGCGCGTCCGGTTCGTACAGATTGCGGCCGTCGAAAATCAGCGGCGTGGTGAGGCTCTCCTTGAGCGATCCGAAATCCGGACTCTTGAAGACCTTCCATTCGGTGAGGATCACCAGTGCATCGGCGCCCTCGGCCGCTTCCATCTCTTCGTTCACGAACGACAGGCGCGCATGCTGTTGCGGCACGTCCTTCAGATCGAGCGCGAATACGCGCTTCGATTCGTCGATCGCGACCGGGTCGTAGGCCTTCACGCGTGCGCCACGACGCAGCAGTTCGGCAATCAACGGACGGCTCGGCGCTTCGCGCATGTCGTCGGTGTTCGGCTTGAACGCGAGGCCCCACACGCCGAAGGTGCGATCCGACAGGTCTTCGCCCAGACGATCGACGATCTTCTGCGCGAGGATCTTTTTCTGCGTGTCGTTGACGGCTTCCACCGCTTCGAGAATGCGCAGATTGGCCTTGTGGTCGGCTGCCGTGCGAATCAGCGCCTGCACGTCTTTCGGGAAGCACGAGCCGCCGTAGCCGCAACCGGCATACAGGAAGTCGTAGCCGATGCGCGGATCGGAACCGATGCCGCGGCGCACCGCTTCGATATCCGCGCCGACGCGGTCGGCCAGATTCGCGAGCTCGTTCATGTACGAGATGCGCGTGGCAAGCATCGCGTTAGCCGCGTACTTGGTGAACTCGGCGGAACGCACGTCCATGTACAGCGTGCGTTCGCGATTGCGGTTGAACGGCGCGTAGAGACGCTTCATCAGCTCACGCGCTTTTTCGCCAGGCACGTCTTCGTCGCAGCCGAGCACGATGCGGTCAGGGCGCGTGAAGTCTTCCACAGCCGCGCCTTCTTTCAGGAACTCCGGATTCGACACGACGGAGAACATGTGGCTCGCGTTGCGCGCGGCCAGTTCCTCGGCGATCACGTCGCGCACGCGCGAAGCCGTGCCGACCGGCACCGTCGATTTGTCGACAATGACCTTGAAGCCCGTCATATGGCGGCCGATATTGCGCGCAGCGGCGAGCACGTATTGCAGGTCGGCGGAACCGTCTTCGTCGGAGGGCGTGCCCACCGCGATGAACTGGATGTCGCCGTGCGCGACCGCGGCCTCGATGTCGGTCGAGAACTTGAGGCGGCCGGCCTTGCGATTGCGCGCAATGATTTCCTGCAGACCCGGTTCATGGATCGGCACGCCGCCGTTGTTGAGCACGTCGATCTTGCGTTGATCGACGTCGAGACAGAACACGTCATGGCCGATGTCGGCGAGACATGCGCCCGTCACGAGGCCTACGTAGCCACTACCGATGATCGTCAGGTTCATGTATTACACCTCGGAAAATGGAGTTGATTCAGGAGAGCGGCCGCGCGTTGCGCGGCTGCGCCTCAATATGCGTTGCTGCCCACAAAGCCCTTCCACAGCGTCAGCACGACGATCTTGATGTCGAGCCAGAAGGTCCAGTGCTGCATGTAGTACAGATCGAGCTTGACGCGGCCCATCATCTTTTCGATGCGGTCGGTTTCGCCGCGATAGCCGTTGATCTGCGCCCACCCGGTGATGCCCGGTTTGATCCGGTAACGGTGCATGTAGCCCTTCACCAGATCCTTGTAGATGTCGTCGTGTTCGAGCGCGTGCGGACGCGGACCCACGACCGACATCTCGCCGCGCAACACGTTGATGAACTGCGGCAATTCGTCGAGGCTGGTGCGCCGCAGGAACGCGCCGACCGCGGTGATACGCGGATCTCGCCGGGTCGCCTGGGTGATCTTGCCGGCCTCTTCCTTGTGCATCTTCATCGAGCGAAACTTGTAGATCTCGAACTGGTTGCCGTCGATGCCCTTGCGCTTCTGGCGAAAGAACACCGGACCCGGCGAGCTCACCTTCACCATCACAGCGATCACCAGCATCACCGGCGACAGCGCGGTCAATGCCGCCAATGCGAACAGCCGGTCGAAGATGCGCTTGGGCAGCACGCGCAGATCGGTAATCGGCGAGGCGGCCAGGTTGATCGCCGGCACGCCGAGCAGATCCACCATCGGCTGATTGAAGAGCGTGAGGCTGCGAACGTCCGGAATGAAGCGGATGTTCACGAAGTCGTTCTTCAGGTCCATCACGAAGCGATGTATCGCCTTCTCCTTCGAGATCGGCAGCGCGAGCCACAGTTCGCGAATCGCCCGCTGACGCACCAGTTGCAGCATCCGCGAGTAATCGCGTTCGACCGGCACGCCTTCGATCGCATCGCTCGCATCCGGATCTTCATACGGGTTGATCGTGCCCTCCTCGTCGAACAGCACGACGGGGCTGAAGCCAGCTTCCGGGCGGCTGCGCATCTGTTCGATCAGGAAGCGCCCATACGGCGCGCCGCCGACGATCGCCACCGCGCGCTGATTGAAGCCTTCGCGGCGCAGTCCGCGCAGGATCGAATAGACGATCACCTTGGTGACGATCAGCAGCACGATCGTGGCGATCGCCCAGTAAAACAGCCACAGACGCGACAGGCTGTCCGAACGGTGCAGGCTGAAGCTGATCAGGATGCCGGTGATCTCCACCATCACCCAGCCGCCCGCCACGCGGCACAGCAGGTCGTACAGCGGCTTGCCGCGCCACGACTGATAGATCCCGAGCGCAGGAAAGAACACCACCACGAGCAGACAGTCGAATGCGAGCGACACGCTTTGGACGTCGTCCAGCCACACCAATTTCCCGTTGTGCACGGCCGTCGCAATAGCCGCGCCGAGCGCGACCATGGCGATGTCGATGATTCTCGATAGAACGCTCAGCATGAGCTGCCCCTCAGTTCGTCAGTCAAGTGCCATCCGTTGGTTGGTTAAATTCCCGTCACACTCATCACGTCCTGCCACCGGGAGAGCAACGCCGCTATTCGCGCCTGCAGACGATGCGCGGCGCGAAACTGATTGAACCGGTGTTAATTGCCCTGCCGCTTTCCGGATTAAAAAAATTCCTGAACGGACGATCCGGAAAACAGGTGTCGAAGTGAGTGAATACCCTTGTACATGTATAGATAAAGCGGTATTAAAATTCGGACTGCAAGACAGCAAAATATCTCAAAATGTATCGGTCAAATTTTCGATATTTTTTCGGAATTTTGTGCGGCAATTGTTACCGAATTTGCGTTTGAGAGGCCGGTTTCGCGCCTTTCTGGAAGGGGATGCGAGCCAGTCCGTCCGTTTTCCTACGAAACTTACGCCCCGCCTTTCGTCCCCATTCTGCGTCATTCCATCGGATAAAAAAATTACCTGTGATTTTTTTCGGGTAATTTTTCTTTTTTAAAAATTGGCCGGACATTTTTTCTTCACGAAACAGCCAATTTTATTAGACGGTTTATATAGTTTCTATTTAACGCGCTTTTATTGATTCTTTACTTCGTGATAAAACTCGACGCATTCACCCAGCCTCGAGGAGTCCATCATGACAGCTCCGGTTACGGCCACACCTGCCGACACCCGGTCCACGCAAGCTATGCACCTAAACGTCAAGCTCAAAGTTCATCCCGTGATTCTGGCGGGCGGCTCCGGTACACGCTTGTGGCCGATGTCGCGCGAGCAGCATCCGAAACAGCTGATTGGCCTGCTCGGCGACGACTCGCTGCTGCAGTCGACCACGCGCCGGCTCGACGGGCTCGAAACGGGCCATCCGCTTGCGGAGCAACTCGTCGTGGTGGCCAACGAAGAACAGCGCTTCACCACAGCCGAGCAATTGCGCACGAGCGGCAAGCCGACCCGGCTGATTCTCGAGCCCGCCGGACGCGATACGGCGCCGGCGCTGACGGTGGCTGCCCTTTCGATCGCCGCGCAGGACGAGGACGGCATCATGGTCGTGATGCCCGCCGATCACGCGGTCACCGACAGCGACGGGTTTCGTGCAGCGGTAGCGGCCGGCGTGCAACATGCGGCAGCCGGCCATATCGTGACGATGGGCATCGTGCCGACCCGTGCGGAAACGGGTTATGGCTACATCCGCATTGGCGCGGCGCTTGGCACGCCTAATGACGCTCGCGCAACGGACACCGATGCAGCCGGCAAGATCGGCGCGCACAAGCTCGATCGCTTCGTCGAAAAACCGCATCTGGAACTGGCGCAGCGGTATATCGAATCGCAGGAATACTGGTGGAACAGCGGCATTTTCATCATGCGCGCCTCGACCTGGCTGAAGGCGATCCGCCACTTCCAGCCGGCGATTTACGAAGCCTGCGACGCGGCCTTCGCAGGCGGCAAAGCGGACGGCGATTTCTTCCGCCTGCAACGCGATGCATTCAGCGCCTCGCCGTCGAATTCGATCGACTACGCGGTGATGGAGCAACTGGGTAACGATCAGACCGCTGCATCCGGCGTGGTTGTGCCGCTGCAAGCGGGCTGGTCGGACGTGGGTTCGTGGGACGCGATCTGGGACATTTCGGAGAAAGACGCCGACCGGAACGTGGGGCGCGGCCGCGTGATGTTCGAAGGGGCCAGCTCGACCTTTGCACATTCGGAAGGACGCCTGATCGCCTGCGTCGGCACGCAGGATCTCGTGGTGGTCGAAACGGCCGATGCGATTCTGGTCGCGGATAAATCGCGCGTGCAGGACGTCAAGAAGATCGTCGGACGGATTCGCAACGATGGCGGACTGGAAGCGACCAACCATCGCAAGGTGCATCGCCCGTGGGGCAACTACGATTCCGTCGATACCGGCGAGCGCTTCCAGGTCAAACGCATTGTCGTGAAACCGGGTGCCCGGCTCTCATTGCAAATGCATCATCACCGCGCGGAACACTGGATCGTCGTGCGCGGCACGGCGCTCGTCACGCGGGGTGAAGAGCGCTTTATCGTCTCCGAAAACGAATCGGCTTATATTCCGCTGGGCGTCACCCACCGTCTCGAGAATCCGGGCAAGATGCCGCTCGAAATGATCGAGGTGCAGTCGGGCTCGTATCTCGGCGAAGACGATATCGTGCGCTTCGACGATACGTATGGACGTCAATGATTCACAACGAATGAAGCGGGAACCTGCGGCTGTTGCTCCTGACGGCCGCGGGGGTATTGCTGTATCGCTAACCGCCGTGCTCACCCCGCATGGGAGATGAGTTCTGGATAGGACGGAAAACGATCTGATGCACTGCTTTCGGTTGCGGTTGCAGGTGCGGCCGGTTCGCTCGGGTAACGGCGCAGCGGTCCACGGAATGCATTGAGCGGACCGTGCAAAGGCCCACCGTGATTCACCGCGACCGGCTCCGGCACATGACGCATGGCCGGCAACGGACGCGCCGCTGCAGCAGCAGCCGCAGTGGCCGCAGTGGCCGCAGTGGCATTAACTGCAGGTGTGGCCTCGGCTGCAGCCTGCGTACGGCATTCACGGTCGATCCACTGCCGCGCCCATTCGAGCGCGTATTCCTCCGCCGCGTCGGCCTCGGCAAAGCGCGGACCGACGAGGCCGGAACGCTCGACGCGTTTGCCGTCCTGCATGATCTCCGCCCACGCGCGATACATGGCGTTGGGCACCTGCTCTGCCGCAACGTAGATCACATAGCCGCGCCGGTCGGCGACTTGCGTGCCGCGTGGCGCGAGGCTCATCGATAGCGAACTGCGCTGCTGATCTTCAAGCTGTTGCGCGCGGCGTGCCGACGCGATAGCCGAATCCAGACCATGCATTGCCGTGTCCACCGCTCGCGCTTCATCCATGCCTTGCAGACCGGCGCGCATGGCAGGCCGTGCCGCGGGTGATGCAGGTATCGAGGGGGCCGAACGCGTACGCGAGACCGGCGGCGCGTTTGTCATACCCGTCGTCATTCCGGACAACTGGCGCGTAATATCGGCGAACGGATCCGCCGAACGCCAGTTGCTCAGGCTGCTCGATACGCCGGGCGCCTGCCAGGATTCGGGGCTCTTCCACGACACACCGCGCAGACCTTCGTCGCGCACGCTGGGGGTTTCGGCTACCGGTGCTGCCGGTTTGGCCGCGACGGGCGGCGCCGGTTGCGGGACGTACGCGAAGGTACGTCCGGTTTTGGACAACAGCCGAACCATCTCGAGCAGCGTGCCGTTTAACTGCCATTCTTCAAAACGGCGCCGGCATGTCGGACCCGACGGATAGCGGCCCGGCAGTTTCGACCAGGGTTCGCCAGTTGTCAGGATCCACAGAACGGCATTCGCCACGATACGCGGTTCGGCGCGGGGCCGGCCGCGTCGGTTCAGACGGACGGCCGGCTCATCAGAGACAAGCGCTGCCAGCAGCGCCCATTCGTCATTGCTTAGCTCATCGAAAAACATTGGGTTTTCTCCACGCAGCCTGGCCGGGCCGCGGCTTTGGGCGGCCACGGATTCAACTTTCACGATCCGTGTGCAGCCCGCGGTTGCACAAATATGTTTTGTACGTTCTGTTTGCGGGTCAATAGCGCACTGGCTTAGTGCGGTTTGTCCCTATTGCGAAGCACAAAACGTGGTCTCACTCGTGCATGGGAGAATTTGTGCACGAAGCATACCACCACCAGGGTTTGCGTGAATATGATTGAGACAAGTGTTACGGATGGAAACAATCTTGTCCTTTTTGCTGCGTCATTTCTCGTATTGCCGTAACAGAACTGCCGTCGGTTCCGGCGCTGAAAGACGCTGCTGCACAGCACAACGGTGTGGCAACGACGGCGAATAGCGTTTACGAAATTTATATTTGAGCCACAACGCATTTCCATGCATTTTGATGGCATTTACGCCTGGCTGCGGAATGCCTGGGCGCAGAATTTTGACAGCACCTGAGTGACATCGAAGCGCGCTTGCCGTCGAAGCGACCACAGCACTTCTTCATGCTGTTCGCATTCCTCTCGACGCCGCGCGAGCGCGGCGGTGCGGCTTGCTTCTAGCGCACGGGATTCGCCGCGCGCTCACCCACCACGGTCATCCATGGGCGTACGCGCCAGCGCGTCACGAGCCCCGCGAGTACATACGGATCCGCTCTGGCAAAGGCTTCGGCGGCTTCGGAAGAGCCGCCTTTGAAGAGTAGCACGGCCGTGTCCACAGGCTCGGTCAAGGCCCCGGCGAGTTGCAATTCACCGCGCTCCACTGCCGCCCAGGCGAGCGCCAGATGAGCGTCGCGATACGTGCCGCGCCTCTCGAGGTAGTCCGGCACGAGGTCATACATCAACAGGTAGTGCATGGCGAGCCTCCTTTGGCTTGCTTGACTGAGACGACGGGCCGCGCATCGGCGCAGGAATTCCAGTCAAGATTACCCCTATGATCTTCAACGGGATTTTCTGCCGATTTCCTATTCATTTGCACCTGCAGCAATGCAAATTGGATGTGTAGAATTTGATCGTCCATATGGAATGACGGCGGCCTAATTCATTTGCATACGCCTTACCAATTAATCCGGATTGCATAACATATTTTTGCATTGCTGCGATTCGGCCGTTTTATCCCCCCGAAGCACCGCCAACCCCGCTGCGTAGGGGAAAACCAGCGTGCTCGCCTGTCAACCGGAATGGCATTCCGTCCGTTCTGGCAGACAGCATTTGCCATAATGGACGTGCCGAGGGGTCCTGGACGCCGTTGACGCCCACGCGCATGAACGACCAAAAACGTTTTCACCACCGATGGAGTGTCACATGAAAATCCAATCCGCTATCGCTGCGCTGGTGCTGGGTACTGTCCTCGTTTCGCCGGTGTTCGCGCAGAACAGCCAGCAAACGAAAATGGCCGACTGCAACAAGCAGGCTGCCGACAAGAAAGGTGACGACCGCAAGGCTTTCATGAAGACCTGCCTGTCCGCGAAGCCGGCCGCCGCAGCGCCAATGAGCCAGCAGGACAAGATGAAGGCGTGTAACACGCAAGCCACCGGCAAGAAAGGCGACGACCGTAAGGCCTTCATGAAGACCTGCCTGTCGTCCACGCCCGCTAACTAAACACGAGGCAAGCGGCGCGGGCCACACGCCGCGCGTCTCGCCGCGTATTGCTCGAACCGGGCCGCGCCGTTTTCCGGCGCGGCCCGGTTCTCCCTTCTGTTCCGACTCCTGCTTTGCGTCGTCGCTTATTTCCCGGCAGCCGCCGTCGCACGACCTCTCCCTTCGCAGTCCACCCGCGCGAACGCGCCGTTTTTCTTCTATGATGGCTGCGGAGACGGCCCACCCCCATACACAACATTAGACGGGCCGCCATCTTGTCGTTGGTGCTGCAGAGCATCGATCGGAGGCAAGGATGGTATCGAAGCATAAAAACCGCTGGTTGAGGCGGTGGTTGGTCGTCATCATTTTCTGGGCGGTGCCCGTGGCGATCGTTGCAGTCAGCGAGATCCGGGAGGAAATGGCGTATAACGCCGTCGACCTCGACCGTGCGCTGACCACCTGGAATTTCACCGACGCACAACGCGCCGCCGGCGCGCCCGCGCGCTGCCACGGCAAGCCCGACGAGGCGCAAGCCGCCGGCTGTCCGGCCGATGTGCTGGCGGCCAATGCGCCCCGCCAGCAGGACGCCCGCAACGAATACAGCGTGCGCCGCTCTACGCTCATGGGTTATCTCTGGCATGCGTTCGTCGGCTACTGGATCGTGCCGGCCGTCACGCTGTTCCTGATCGGCGTATTGATCGGCATGATTCGCCGTGTGCTGCGGCGCCCGCCGCCGGTCAAAAGTCCGGCAAACCATGGGTGAGGATACGGGCGCGGATGCAGCGTCGAGGCAACACTTTCAATCCGATTTCAATGCGAATCGTGAGCGCGAAAAATCGGTAAAAACCGGTCTTCGATATGGTTTCAACCCAGCCGCGTACGGGCCGGTTCGTGCGCGGTTCGATTCGCCGGAAGCCCATTCAAAGGCGCTGTCCGAGCGTCTTTCAACGCCCTCCCACCACCGGTCAAAATTACAGCAACGTGCGTTGCGATAGCTCGCAAACCCCCGCCCCACAAGGCTTTTCGCCGAACGACGAAGTACGCTCTTCAGGCTTGCGTGTGATATAACTTAAAAGCAGCCCGGCAACACCATATGAGGTTGCGCCCAGGAACCATGATGGAGAAAAACGATGCAAAGACGAAACTTCATGCTGAAGACTACCGCTGCGCTCGCTTTCGGAGGCCTTGCACTCGCTGGTTGTACGACTAACAGCGGCAACCCCAGCACCCCCTCCACAGATGCCTCCAAACGCCAGTCGATCGACGCCAGCGTCGACGGCACCATGTCGCGCCTGTTCACGACCGTGAAGGGTTCGCGCGAACTCGTATCCAAGGCGCGCGGCGTCCTGGTGTTCCCGTCGGTACTGCAAGTGGGCTTCATCGTCGGCGGCCAGTATGGCGAAGGTGCGCTGCGCGTAGGCGGCGGCACGGTCGGCTACTACAGCACGGTTTCCGGCTCGTTCGGTCTGCAGGCAGGCGCGCAATCGAAGGCCATCATCTTCCTGTTCATGACGCAAGACTCGCTCGACTCATTCCGCAATGCCGACGGCTGGTCGGCGGGCGGCGACGCCTCCGTCGCGTTGGTGAAGATGGGCGCCAACGGCGCGATCGACACGACCACGGCAACGGCCCCGGTCGAAGTATTCATTTTGACCAATGCCGGCCTGATGGCCGATGTCTCGCTGCAGGGCACCAAGGTAACGCGCCTGAAGATCTAGGCGCACGGTCCCGCGCGGTCTCGCGCGAATCGATTGCCGGCCCGAGGCACGGCGGCAATAAAAAAACGGCGATGCGTTGTGCACATCGCCGTTTTTTTTGCACCGCCGTGTGGGCCGGTTTTACACTGCTCAACTCCCCGATGTATCAATCACCTTGAAGCGCGACCGCTTCTGCGCGCGAATCACCGACTGATACGCATCCACATACTGCTGCGCCATCCGGTGCGACGTGAAGCGCTCTTCGAAGCGTTGCCGCACGCCCGCCCGCGGCATCTTATGCAGGCGATTGACCGCCGCCACCGCGCCGATCTCATCTTCGACAATAAAGCCCGTCACGCCGTCGTCCAACACTTCCGGCACCGAACCGCGGTTAAACGCAATCACCGGCGTGCCGCACGCCATCGCTTCGATCATGACGAGGCCAAACGGCTCCGGCCAGTCGATCGGGAAAAGCAGCGCATGCGCGCCGGATAGAAACTCGGCCTTCTGGTTATCCGCGATCTCACCGATGAATTCGACATGCGGCAAGTCCAGCAACGGCCGGATTTCGCGCTCGAAGTATTCGCGGTCGGCGGAGTCCACTTTCGCGGCAATGCGAATCTGCATGCCGCAGCGTCCGGCAATCCGGATCGCGGTATCGACACGCTTTTCCGGCGAAATACGGCCAAGAAACGCGAGGTACTTCTGCTCGACCGGCTGCGGCGTGTAGAGCTGTTCCGGCAGACCGTGATAGACCGTGGTGAGCCACTTGGCCTGCGGTAACGGATGACGCTGTGAATTCGAAATCGAGATCACGGGCGCGGTGTTGAAGGTGTCGAACACCGGCTGTTGCTCGGGCAAATCGAGGCGCCCGTGCATCGTCGTGACGAAGGGTGTCTCCTGGCGCTTGAAGACCGAAAACGAGTAATAGTCGAGGTGAAAATGCAGCACATCGAAGTTTTCGGCCTGGCGGCGCACCAGTTCCATCAACAGCATGTGGGGCGCAATGCGGTCGCGGATACCTGGGTCCAGGCGCAGCGCGCGCGGCCAGACGGGTTCGAGCTTTGCGCTCGTAACGGAGTCGCCGCTCGCGAACAGCGTCACGTCATGGCCGAGTTCGACCAGCGCCTCGGTGATATAGGACACGACGCGCTCCGTGCCGCCGTAAAGCTTCGGCGGCACCGATTCGGTCAAAGGGGCGATCTGCGCAATCTTCATATTTTGTCTCCGTGAACTGACGGCTCGCGCCAATGGCGGTGCACGTCAGCGGCGCTGCTTATGACAGCGCCGGTCCTTCTCCGTCAATGCAGTGAACGCCGGGCGTCCGCCTGCACCATCCGCATCACACCATTATTCACCAGGGTGGAACAAAAAGCCCCTGGCCTTGCAATTCCTGCGCGCTGTTACATTCAGCTTACATCCGCTGGCGGGCCTATTATCCGCCTAGGTATGTAGCTTAGGTACATTGCCTCGGTACCTTGCTTGGCCATTGCCCCTAACCAGATCCCCTGGCCACGGCTATCGCGCGGGCCATTTCCACGGCGGCAGATCGCGATCGTCCGCGTCGGTGATGCGCGTGGCGCCGAAGTGCTTCTCGAGCACGATCGACTGGCTACCGTCCTCCCGTTCGAGCGCCGCGATCAGCCGCGCCGCGTGCGACACCACCAGCACCTGCGAATGCGCGGAAGCCCGCGCGATCAGGCGCGCCAGCGCCGGCAGCAGGTCCGGATGCAAGCTCGTCTCCGGTTCGTTCAGCACCAGCAACGCCGGCGGACGCGGTGTGAGCAACGCGGCCACCAGCAACAGATAACGCAAGGTGCCGTCCGACAACTCCGCGCCCTTCAACGGCCGCAGTAGGCCGTGCTGCTGCATCGATACTTCGAAGCGACCGTCCTCCGACGAGGCGACGTCGAGGCGCGAACCGGGAAAGGCGTCGTCGATGGCGGCATCGAGCGCAACCGGGTCGCCGATCTCACGAATGGTTTGCAAGGCCGCGGCCAGGTCCGCGCCGTCGTTCGAGAGCACCGGGGTGTGCGTGCCAATCTGCGGCAAACGCACGGCCGCTTCTGCATCGGTGCGGAAGTGGTCGTAAAAGCGCCACGAACGAATCTGCTCGCGCACCGTGATCATCTCGGGAGCGGTTCGTGGGTCGGAGAACTCCGTCATCATGCTGTCGAAACTCGCGACAGGTTGAGGGATGGTTTGCCACTCCCCCTGCTCGTCGCGCGTACGCAGCGCTGCGCCATGCCGGTCGACCAGCAAGGCCGACGGCCGCAGCACCGGGCCGCTCCAGATGCACTCGCGTTTGATGGTGGGGTCGAGCGGGAAGCGGGTGGCCCTGTCGAGCGGCGGCAAGCCGAGATCGATCGCATAGCCGAACTCATCGCCGGAAAATCCAAGCCGCAGACTCACCGGCTCTTTCCGACGCGTGCCCTCCACGGGCATTTCCCCGGCAAGCATCGCGCGCGAGAAACGTTCAGGCCCAGCCCACAAGGTGGATTGCAAACCACCCTCACGCGCAAGCGATGTAATCACCCCGCCGCGCGCCGTCTCGGCCAGCAAGCGCAACGAGCGATATACGCTCGACTTGCCGCTGCCGTTCGCCCCCGTGATGACATTCAACTGCCCAAGCGGCACGATCAACTCGCGCAGCGACCGATACCCCGCGATAGCCAACGTCCTCAGCATGCGCCCACCTTTCGATCAAACGCGCGTTGCCGGGCGCTCTGTAAAACCATTCTGTTCAAACGCACCATCACTTATGCCCACCGCCCTTGCCCGGCGTCTGCACGGGCACACTGCGCAAATCGTTCAGGAAGGTATCGCGCCACACGCCGAGATCGTTCTTGCGCAGCGCCGCCATATTGATCTCGTGACGCCGCTGGCGTGCATCGAGCGGCATTTGCAGCGCGCGCTGCAAGGCCTCGCACATGCCAATTGCATCGTGCGGATTGACCAGCAACGCGCCGCTCAACTCCGCCGCCGCACCGGCGAAAATCGACAGCACCAGTACGCCCGGATCCTCCGGATTCTGCGCGGCGACATATTCCTTCGCGACCAGATTCATGCCGTCGTGCAAGGGCGTGACGAAGCCGATCTGCGATTCGCGAAACAGCGACATCAGTTTCCAGCGGTCGTACTGCTGATTCAGATAGCGGATCGGCGTGTAGTCGAGGCCCGAGTAACGGCCGTTGATGCGCCCTGCTTCGTATTCGAGATCCTGGCGGATCTTCTGATAGGTGGCGACGTCCGAGCGGGTCGGCGGCGCGATCTGCACGAGCGTGACGTTGCCGCGCCATTCGGGCGAGCGTTCCAGCAACTGCTCGAAGGCGCGAAAACGTTCGACGAGCCCTTTCGAATAATCGAGCCGGTCGACGCTCATGATCAGCTTGCGGCCCTCCAGACTCTGCTTCAGATCGAGCACGTGCTGGCGGCTTTCGTAGCGCTTGGCCTGTTCGGCGATTTCATCGGGGAACACGCCGATCCGATAGACGCCCGTGCGGAGCTTGCGGCCGAATGCTTCGACATGATTGCCTTCGCTGACGGTGCCGCGCGCGTGGCGCGTCACGTAGTCGTGAAAAGCGAGTTCATCGGTGGCGGTCTGGAAGCCCAGCAGGTCGTAGCACGACAGCGATTTCACCAGCTCTTCGTGCGGCGGAATGTTGAGCAGGATCTGCGGTGCAGGAAACGGAATGTGCAGGAAGAAGCCGATGCGGTTCGTGATGCCTTCCGAGCGCAGCGCTTCGGCGAACGGGATCAGATGGTAGTCGTGAATCCAGATCACGTCGTCGGGTTCGAGCAGCTTGATCAGCTTGTGCGCGAGCCATGCGTTGACGCGGCGGTAGCCCGCGTATTCTTCGCGCTCGTAGCGCGCGAGGTCGTTGCGGTAGTGGAACACCGGCCACAGCGTCGCGTTCGAGAAGCCGCGGTAGTACTGGTCGTAATCCTTGCGCGTGAGTCCGACGGTCGCAAAGGTGACCGCGCCGTCCTGCTCCAGCGTCGGCCCGGCATTGGCGACGGTCTCGCTCACCACGTCGCCGCTCCAGCCGAACCACACACCGCCCGCGTCCTTCAGCGCGCCGAACACGCCGACAGCGAGGCCGCCCGCCGATCCCTTGGTTTCCGTCGGCGTTGCGACGCGATTCGACACGACGATCAGTCGGCCCATGTTGGTAGTCCCCCTTGGTTCGCACGGCGCGGCGTTCGCGCTTCAGCGGCTTGTGACGCCTCGAGCGTTGCAACACTTCGATGACGTCAAGCGGCCGAACAACACGCGATACCGTGCCAGGTTCGTGAGTCAGATGGACGGTTCGACCACATGGTTGTCGGATCAGTTGCACTCATCTGATCTGCGGGGCATGCGGCGCTACACCTTTTCCTTGACCTGCGGCAACGGATCGCCCGCCTGATGACGACCGGCGCGGCTTGCCACGGGATCGGCCTCGGTGTGCGCGGCGGTGCTGCCAGCGGGCGTCTGCGTGCTGCGCGGTACCCAGTCGGGCGGTTCGCCCTTGCCGGTTTCGAGTTCGGCCGACACGTCGGCGCGCGCCCGCGGCAGATACTGCGGATAGCGTTGCTGGATGAAGTCGAGCAGCCCCTCGCGCACGCGGCAGCGCAGGTCCCAGTTCAGGCCGGAATCGAGCGAGCTGACCAGCGCGCGCAACTGCATCGCGCGCTCGGTGCCGTCGGTGACCTGCAGCACCTGCACGCGTCGATCCCATTCGGGCGCGGCTTCGACGATGCGCGCAAGCTCTTCGCGCAACGGCGCTAGCGGCATCCGGTAGTCGACGTACAGGAACACCGTGCCGATGATCTGCGAACTGCTGCGCGTCCAGTTGGCGAACGGGTTTTCGATGAACCATTGCAGCGGCACGATCAGCCTGCGCTGATCCCACAAGCGCACCGAGACATACGTGCCGGTGATTTCCTCGATACGCCCCCACTCGCCCTGAATCACGACGACATCGTCGAGCCGGATCGGCTGCGAGAGCGCGATCTGCAAACCGGCGATCAGATTGCCGAGCACTGGCCGCGCGGCAATACCGGCAACCAGGCCGGCCACGCCCGCTGACGCCAGCAGGCTCGCGCCGATCTGCCGTACATTCGGGAACGTCATCAGCGCGCCACCCACGCCGACGATCACGATCACCAGCATCACCGAGCGCGCCAGCACGCGCGCCTGCGTATGGATGCGGCGCGCCTGCAGGTTGTCGGCGGTATCGAGCGGATGGGCCTGGATGATCGCCTCGCCGATCGCCGCCGCCGAACGCACCGAGAGCCACGTGATTGCGCCGATCAGCGCAATCGCGGCGGCGTCACGCAGCGGCGTAATGAAGGTCAGCGTGTCAGGCGCCTCCCACCACACCGCCTCCAGCATCAGGATCACGAGGACGAAAAGCGAGGGCTTGTCGATATAGCGCAGCACGACGCTGGTGAGCGGATACGGCCGCGCGATTCGCGTGACGATACGCGCGCCGACTCGATGGATGCCCAGGGCCAGTACCATCGCGATGACCGAGACGATCAACGCGCCGAGCCACGTATGCAGCGGGGCTTCGGCGATACGGCTGAGGTCGTCGGGAGTTGGCATGAAGGGCGTGTTCCTCTTGGTTCGAAGGTGAACGGGGATCGCCAGCCCGAAGCGCGACGGTGGCGTTGCGTGGGCGGGCGCTACGCGGGCGGAGCCATCGGGCCACCTATCGGCCGACCAGGCGGCAAAGCGCCGAGGGAGCGGGAATGAGCGCGAATGCCACGCCCCGCTGATGACACTGACTGAAACAGCGGCACGCCGGCCAGGGTTCGATGCTTGCGGCGCGGCATGCCTGCGGACATCTTAGGCGTTCATCCGCCAAGACCAGGGAAAGGTGCTCAAGCCGGCGGCATTCTGAATGCGGCCGGGTTTGAGCCAAAATCAACTACGCGATCAGCTACCGCTCTTGCAAGGAAATGCCTTGCCAAGCCCGAGCGAGATCGCCGTGCTGGCGTTGTAGCCCGCGACGATCGGATTTTCGGCGATGTACTTGCGTACCGCGTCGGTGAGTTGCGCCGAGCGCGCGTCCGGCGGCAGGCAGTAGTACTGGCCGACGCGCGGCCCCGTGGTGCCACCGATCGCGTCGATCGTATTGAAGATGCCGTCGGCGGCGCCCTCGATATACGCGGCACACGCACTACGCGATGCCACATCGGTTTTCGTGCACAGCTTGTTGAGGTCGCCTCCCGTAAACGCGGCTGCCGATAGCGGTACGGCAAGCGCGCTGGCGAAAATCAAAGCCCGCAGCATGGTGTTCCTTTCCAGGGTCGTTTATCAGGCGGTCTTGCGCCGCATCGAACCGGCGCGCCTCGCAACGCGCCAAGTCGTCATTCTGCACTGTTTTGCGAAGCCGCAGGCATGCCAGCAGGTGCTATCTTCAGGCAAATTTGTGGTCCAGGGAACCGACTATCCGGCAGCCGGTTCTCCTGATTTTCTCGCAGTTCACTTCTGTTGCATCTGCTGCAGGCGCGCGGTGAGGCCTTCAACCACGTCCGGTTCCTTGTAGGTCTTCGCGAAATCGAGCGCGGTCAGGCCGATCTGGTTCTTGACCGTGAGGTCCGCGCCGTTGTCGAGCAGGAGCTTCACCGTCGACACATGACCGCCGCGCGCGGCCATCATCAGCGGCGTGGTGCCGTTCGGCGAGCCGGCATCGACGTAGGCCGAATGGTCGAGCAGCACCTTGACGATATCGTCGTGGCCGTTCGCAGCCGCGTAGTGCAGCGGCGCCCAGCCCTTCTTGTTGACTTCGGCGTCCTTCGCGATCAGCAGGTTGACGAAGTCGAGGTCGCCGGCCAGGGCAGCCATCATCATCGCGTTCTCGCCGGCCTTGTCCTGGATCTCGATATCGGTCTTCGGATTGGCGAGCAGCGCGGCACCCACCTTGTCCGATTTCTCACGCGCGGCGAGCACCAGCAGCGGGATGCCCTGGTTGTCGACGCTGTTCGGGTCCATGCCCTTGGCGAGCAGCTTGTTGACACCGTCGACGTCGTCGAATTTCACCGACTTGATGAGCGAGTCGATCGGCGCGGCCTGAACGGGCGCCGCGACCAGCGAAGTCAGCGCGGCGCAGGCAAACGCAGCGGCCAGCGCAAGGCGCGACACGCTGCGGCGAGCTGAACCGAAGGCCGTTTGCGCTGCTGAGGTCTCTTGAACAGCTGCCGTCGAAGTCGAATAATTTGTCATGTTTTACTTTAGGAAACTTCCCTATCCATTTGATATTTATTGGCTTTACCGGTCAAACACTAGCCGGCGCGGGAATCTTGAAGAGCCGGAAGAAGTTTTGTGTCGTCGCGGCGGCCAGCACCGTATCCGGCATCTCGCGCTGTTGCGCGATGAAGCGTCCGACATAACTTACGTACGCAGGTTCATTAGGCTTGCCGCGATACGGCACGGGCGCGAGGTACGGCGAGTCGGTTTCGATCAGCAAACGCTCGAGCGGCACACGGCGCGCGACGTCCTGCACGTCGGTCGCGCTTTTGAACGTGACGATGCCCGACAGCGAAATGTAAAAATTCTGCGCCAGCGCCTGCTCGGCAACCGCCCACGGCTCGGTGAAGCAATGCATCACGCCGCCCGGCTCGCTCGCGCGCTCCTCGGCCATGATGCGCAGCGTGTCTTCCGACGACGAGCGGGTGTGGATGATCAGCGGCTTCTGCGTGGCGTGCGCCGCGCGGATATGGGTGCGAAAGCGCTCGCGCTGCCATTCCATATCGGCGATCGTGCGGCCTTCCAGACGGTAGTAGTCGAGACCGGTCTCGCCGATCGCGACCACCTTCGGATGGTCGGCCAGCTCAATCAGTTCGGCGAGACTCGGCTCGCGCATGTCCTCGTGATCCGGATGCACGCCAACCGACGCGTAGACGTTCTCGTACTGGTTGGCGATCGCCAGCACGGACGGCAGCGTCTCCAGATCGACCGATACGCACAGCGCATGCGTGACCGAATGGCTGCGCATGTTCTCGAGCACCTGCGGCAGGCGGTCGGCGAGTCCTTCGAAGTTGATATGGCAGTGCGAATCGACAAACATGATGATGTCCTGCTGATAAGTAGCTGGGTGTGAGTCTGGCCGCAAATCGTGGCTGTAAATCGTGGCCGTAAATCAGGCCGCGGCCGGCTCGAGCCGTTTGCCGAGGATCACCAGATCGCGCTCCACGCCGTCCAGCACCGCGACGCGCGGCAACGACCCCCACGTGTCGAAACCGAAGCCGCGGAACAGGCGCAGGCTCGCGTCATTGTGGCCAAAGATAAAGCCCAGCACGGTGTCGATGCCGAGCGTCGGCGCCACTTCCAGCGAGGCGGCCAGCAGTTGCTTGCCGAGACCCTTGCCACGCGCGCTTTCGTCCAGATAGATGCTGACTTCGGCGGTGCGCAGATAGGCCGGGCGGCCGTAGAAATCCGAAAAGCTCAACCACGCGATCACGCGGCCGGACTGCTGCGGATCTTCCACCACCCACAGCGGACGCTTGTGCGGCCCATGCGCATGAAACCACGCCAGACGGCTTTCGACGCTCACCGGCTCGAGATCGGCCGTGACTTGCCGCGACGGCACGGTCGAGTTGTAAATGGCGACGATCGAGGGCAGATCGTCGAGGGTGGCATCGCGGTAGGAAAGACTCATAGTGCTTTGACGTGAGATGGAAGGCGAATCAGCGGACGGATGCATGGGTCAGCGCGGCGGGTTAAGGCACGCCAGCCTTGCACACACCGTCGGCCATCAAAGTTGATTTATGCAAACAGCTCGCGGTAGCCGATAAACAGTTCTTCGAACACCAGCCGCGCATTCAGCGGATGGTTCTCGACAGCCCGCTGGCGCGTCACGGTACGCATGAAGCGCGCGAACGCGCTGGCGTCGGCTTGCGACGCGCAGCGCGTCAAGGCAGTCGACGCCTGCGGAAAATAACGCGGCGCGCCGGCTGTGCGCTGCGCCAGCAAATCGTACATCCAGCGCTGCAGCCAGCCGAGCACGAGCGGTACCGGCAGCTTCTGCAGCGCCTCGCCGCAAGCGAAGGCATCGCATTCGGCGCCGGCGGCCAGTTGCTTCAAGGTCCAGTCGCGCAGCGTGCGGTTCTCGTCGCTCGCGAGAGCGAGAGCCGTGAGCGGCGCACCGCCGGCTTCGGCGAGCAGCGCGGGCGCATCGGCGACGCCTTGCGCGGCGAGCCACTTCGTGGCGACTTCCGGCACGGGCATCGTCATCGGCCATTGGCGGCAACGGCTGATGATGGTGGGCAGCAGGCGGTCGACGCGCGCCGACACCATCAAAAACACCACGCCGGCCGGCGGCTCTTCGAGCGTTTTCAGGAGCGCGTTAGCCGCGGCGATGTTCAGCCCCTCGGCGGGATACAGCACGACCACGCGCGCACCGCCTCGGTGCGACCCGACGCCGACGAAATCGAGCAAGCCACGAATCTGCTCGATCTTGATCTCCTTGCTGGGCGCGCGCGTCTTCTTGCCCTCGTCGCCGTCGGCCTTCTCGGCTTTTTCGTCCGCGGCGCTAGCGAGTCCGGCTTCGGCGGCCAGCGCTTCGGGCACGATGATCCGATAGTCGGGATGATTGCCCTGCGTGAACCAGTTGCAGGCGACACAGGCGCCGCACGGCTCACCGTTGGCCTGCTGGGCTTCGCACAAAAGCCCCTGCGCGAGATGCTGCGCAAAGCGCAGCTTGCCGATCCCCGCCTGCCCATGCAGCAGCAAGGCATGCGGCCAGTGCCCACGCAACTGCTGCAGGCGATTCCAGTCATCGGCTTGCCACGGATAAATCATCGCTTCTCTTTAAAATCAATCGGTTGACGACGCTTGATGAGGCATCACACGAACTTCGTCATCCGTCATAACTCAGGATTATATTCTTTTAAAATCAAAGAACTGCGATCAACTCTTCGAGCTGCTTCTGAATTCGCACGATGGTCTGCGAAGAGTCAATGATAGCGAACCGGTACGGCGCCTCTTCCGCGCGGCGCAGATATTCGGCACGGGTGCGGTTGAAAAATGCCTCCGACTCGCTTTCGAACCGATCCGGATCGCGCGCGGCGCTGCGCCGTTCGCTGGCGACCTCCGGCGCCAAGTCGAACAGCACCGTCAGGTCCGGCTGAAAACCGCCCTGCACCCAACGCTCCAGCGTTTCCAGCTTATCGCGCGGCAGGCCGCGGCCGCCGCCCTGGTAGGCGAAGGTCGCGTCCGTGAAGCGATCGGACAGCACCCAGTCGCCGCGCGCAAGCGCCGGCTCGATCACCTCGGCCAGATGCTGGCGGCGCAGCGCGAACATCAGCAATGCCTCGGTTTCGAGGTCCATCTTCTGATGCAGCACGATTTCGCGGATCTGTTCGCCGAGCGGCGTGCCACCCGGCTCGCGCGTCATGACGACCGAGCGGCCGGTGCTCGCGACTTTCTCTTCGAGGCGTTCGCGAAACCAGCCCAGGTGAGTGGTCTTGCCGGCACCGTCGATGCCCTCAAACGTGATGAATTTGCCCCGCGCCATCATTGCCCTCGAATGTATTTGTCCACGGCCTTGTTGTGATCGCCGAGGGTGTCAGAAAAGATACTGCTGCCGTCGCCGCGCGAAACGAAGTACAGCGCGGTGGATTGCGCCGGGTTCATCGCCGCCTGCAGCGATGCGACACCGGGCAGCGAGATGGGCGTTGGCGGAAGCCCCATCCGGGTGTAGGTATTGTAGGGAGTGTCCGTCTGCAGGTCTTTCTTCCTGATGCGGCCGGTGTAGCTATCGCCCATGCCGTAGATCACGGTGGGGTCGGTTTGCAGCGGCATGCCCACGCGCAGACGGTTCGCGAACACGGCCGCCACCATCGGCCGGTCCGATTTCTTGCCGGTTTCCTTTTCGATGATCGACGCCATCGTCAACGCATCATACGGAGTCTTATACGGCAGGTTCGGCGCGCGCGCGGTCCACGCTTCGTCCAGACGCAACCGCATCAGACGGTACGCGCGGCGGTACACGTCCAGATCGCTGGTGTTCTTGTCGAACAGATAGGTGTCCGGGAAAAACAGCCCCTCGCCGTTGCCGATCGACGCTTCCGGCGCGTTGATCGCGTTCATCAGATCGGTGTCGCTCATGCCGATCGTGTCGTGCTTGAGCGCAGGATTGGCGTCCAGCTCGGCGCGCATGCGCTTGAAAGTCCACCCTTCGATAATGGTCGCCACATATTCGTTGACGTCGCCGCGGGCGATTTTTTGCAGCACTTCGTACGGCGTGATGCCCGTCTTGAACTCGTAGTTGCCCGATTTCAGATCGCTTTGCAGACCGAGCAGCCGCGTCATGATGACGAACAGTTCAGGCTCGACCGGCACACCGCCGCGGTTGAGCTGCAGCGTGACGCTGCGCAAGCTGCTGTGCGGCTTGACGGTGACATCGAGTTGCGCGGGGGTCAAATCGAGCGGGCTGGTGGCCCAGTGATATCCGCCTGCGATTGCGGCTGCGGCCAGCACAATGACGATTGAGCCGGCGACGAAACATTTCTTCAGAAGGGTCACGGCAAGGAAGGTTAGTAGTTAGAGCGGTAACCAACTGATTTTCAACACAAAAGTCTCGCGCCGGTCAGCTTTGAGGCTTTGACAGTTTGCAGGCGTTTCGGCCTTTTGCGGGCCTTATTGTACCGATGCGGTCACGCTTTGGGCACGCCCTCGAGAAATCGGTGTATCGTGCCGATATCCAATAAACAGACGAAACGCCGCGAGGAAAACATGAAGAGACATGCGCCTTACATCGCCGCGATTGTCGTGCTGGCCGCTGGGCTTGCATGGACCGGCACATCCTACCTGTCAGCGCGATCCCGGATCGGGACGCTGGAAGCGGCGAACCAGAACTTGGGGCACGTCGACGCGCTGATCGCGTCTCAGATGAAGGAGTCTATCCGCGCAGGCCTGCAGAACATGCCGCAAACCTGCGCGAACCTGATGAGGGCGGGAGGGAGGGTAGTGCCGATCCAGATCACGACACCGGATGGTGTGTTTGAGCTTACGCGGGTGAAGTGATATCGGTGAGCGCCGAAAGAACGAGCAGGAGGTCATCCGGCGCGATCTTGTTGCACGACGCGCTCAGCGGTGGAACCACCCCGCTCGCTTCAAGGCCAGCAGCGCATAGCTCGCTGCAAAACCAAGCGTCAGGAGTGCGCCAGTCCCGGCCCACAACAAAGGCGGCAATAGCTTTCGAGTCATACGGTTTCCCCACTTGCGCCAGCACAAAATCGTAATACGCTTTCTGCTGATCATCGCTGCACGGCAGCGTGACGCGCTTGAGCGTATAGCCCTGCTGGTAATCCGCGGCGCGTAGCTGGACGCCCGCCGGAAAGCCGGCCATCACATCGTTGCGCGCACCGAGCAGCAAGCCGTCCGGCATGACCGTATCCACGTGCGCATACTCGCCGTGATCGAACCATTGAATCGCCTGAGAAGTGAACGAATCACTGCCGGCGAACTGCATCACTATTTGGCCCATGGTTTCACTCCAGATACAGGGCGAGCAGAGCCAGCGCGATCAGGAAGACCACGCTGGCTACATCCAGCCAGTTCATTTCGCAGCAGGGACCGAGGCAGTCGGCGTGGCCGCGGTGATGAGCTGGTCGACCATGCCCTGAACGACCGGCCCGAAGAGTTGCAGCGCAAGCAATACCAGTGGCTGATTCGGAATTGCTGGCGTCGCTTGCACGACAGCCACCGCGACCGGCAGAAGCGAGTCGTGGAACGCGCGGAGACTCGTGACATTCAGTTCGGCACCGGTCGAGCAGATCAACTGGTTTGCGGCGAGAACCTGCTTGATTGAGTCCTGCTGTGCGACGGTGAGCGTCGGCGACGCAGCGAGCACGCCGAGATCTGCATTCACGACCGGACACATTTGGGTGAATTGCTGTTGCAGAGACGGCAGCGCGGGAGCATTGGCGCAACCTACGAGAGCGGACAGGGCTACGCCTGCCGCGATAAGCAGCATCTTTTTCATGACGATTCCTTGGGAGTTACGGGAGGGTTACGGCTTGGGAACTTCGGGGGACTTGCTGAGACGCGCGCCGATCAGATTGCCAATGGCGTGTGCAGCCATTACCAACAGCGACGCAATGACGCCGGGAACGGAAACTGGCATCGGCGCTTTGAATCCGGTAATGGCCCATGAAACGAGCGGCTCAAGCTGCGTCGCGGTGAAGGTGGCGGCGCCGGTTGCATACGGAGATATCTGATTCATTGCGCGGTCTCCGGTTGAGTTACGGGTTCCCCCAGCGGGGTATCGTCCGGGCCGGCCGCTCCATGGAAATTGGCGCCGAGCAGGAACAGCGCCTTCTCGGCATCGCGGCGCTTCACGAGCCCTTCAAGCTCTTGCCCACCAGCGAGATCCCACTTGCCGAACTCATCGGCCGCGCCCTGAATGTCGCCAGCGTTAAGCCGTGCGAGCAGCGTCGAGCGCGCCAGATTGCCGAGACCTTCGTTGTATGCAAAGTCGTCGAGCGCGGCCTTGGGCTCGTCGTTGAGCGCGATCGTCACGAGGCGGTCAACGCTTTGCGCGATGGCAGTCATCCTGCGCGCGAGATCAGCATCGGCCTGCGCCTGCGTCCAGACGACGCCTTGGCTGATTGCTGGGCCGGTTGCGCCAAAGCCGATTGTGGCCACCTTCCAGCCGTACACCGGGTCCGGATACGCCTCCAGACGGCATCCTTCAAACTCCTTGGCGAGAGCCATCGCCATGTCGAGTCGGGTCATTCGGTTTCTCCTTTGGTGAGTATTTTCAGGAGCCGATCATCGGACTCCCGAATGGAACGCAGCAGCGCTGTGTGGTCTGCTAGCATGTCGCGCTGGGCTTCGGCCATATTCAGGATGGCCTCAAGCAGCTTCTGCTGAACGTCGCCAGAGCGCTTCTGTTCCATCATGATCACGGCGCTCGCGATCGCGGCTTCGATGGATAGCGTCAGGTTCGTGCCGCCCCAATCCGAGTCATAGCCGATCGTGTAATGGAGCGTTAGCGCCGTGCCGACGAACACGCACAGCGCGCGCAGGAAGACCCTTTCCTCGCGGAACTTGAGGTAGATGCGTTTAAGCATGGGGATGGAAGTACATGAGGACTTCAAACACGGCCTCGAGCGCGACCAGTGCAATCACGATCCATTCGAGCCTTCGCCCATGGCGCTGATCACGCGCGCCCTCCAATGCATCAATCCGCTCGCCGTGATGCTCGAGCCGGTCGTCGACCAGATCGAAGCGCTGCTCGAGCAGATCGTCATCCATGGTGCAAAAACAGCGCGATGATGGCGACCAGCACGGAACCGGCCGTGAGCAGCAGTCCAATCTTTGTCGGGATGGAGTTGTGCGCATCCTTCAACTGCTGATTGAACTTCTCATCGATGTTCCGGCTGAGCTTCGCGATATCGTCTTTCGTCGCGACAGTCACAATCGCCATGCGTAATTCGACGACCGTTTCATCAAGCTTGGCGAGGTGCTGATCGTGCCGCGCGATATCTTCGTCGTGCGCACGAACGCGCTCGCGCAATTCCACAATTGCGGTCATGTGTTGGTCCATGGTTTCCCCGTTAGCTGGAAGGTCTTATCAAGAAAGTGTCAGTTACATTTGATCGAATCAAATTGGCTTGAAATGGTGTTGCCTGCCACTGAGTAGAAGAAGCTTTGACATTAAATAAGGCGCTAATCCCCGTCGTCTGATTAGTGACCCTGATGTTTCCTGACCAATTAGGCGCACTTGCAAAATTCAATTGAAACTGATTGCCTTGGCCTGCAGCGAACGCATCCATTTCTGACAGGGTTCCGCCAAACCATGGCGGGTTTCCCGGAAACGTTATAAAACTGGCGGGAACGTTACTGGGGCATCCGCCGTTGAAGGTTCCGGTCTTGCCACGCAAGCTATTGAAGTCGCATGCAGCCCCACCGACTTGCGCAAGCGCACGTACCCACGAATGTTGCAGGCTAAGCGGCAGAGAAAGGCCGAGCTCAGCAGCGATCTGCGACATTGAAAGAGAGCCGGTCGGCAGTGTCATTTGACCGGCTCCAGCAATGCGCGCAGACGCATAACCTCTTTGGCGAGCGCGACGCACGCCGCAAGTGCAGCTTGCCCGTATGCAACCGACAAAACGCCCTCGGCGCTTTCAATTACCGCTTCGGGCATCAGCGGCTGAAGCGATTTCGCGCCAACGCCAACGTGCCTTTGATCCATATCGACACGTGTATAGGTGCCGCTTTTGACCGCCGCGAGGCGTTCAACAAAATCGACTGGCAGAGATTTCCAATCGGTTTTTAGGCGCTCGTCGGAATTGGCGGTGATATTGCCAAAAGCAGTCAAATTGCCGGAGTTGTCTACCAGCATCATATATGAAGAATTTGCACTATTCACAAATTCGAGACGCGCCGCAGCGTTATTACTGCGGATAGACGGCATATAACCGGACGCGGTAAAAAAAAGGCTTCCGCTTATCGAATTTCCGGATAATGTCAGTTGGGGGAGGGTAGAAACCGATGGGTTAACCGGATTCAGGATTCCAACATCGACTTCTGATACACCGCTGTCAAGACTGCCCGAGTCCCACGCAACGGTAACTGCCGTCAGCGATGTGAAGGCCGATGCACTGATCGTTCCGTAGATCGTACCTGCCGTCACAGTGGCGCGCACGCGGCGCCCGACTGAATGGATCGCAGTCTGGTTGCCCACCAGCGTGTACTGGGTCGCGCTGACATACGTCGGCGTGAGACCATAATTTAGCCATTCGGGCGACTGGAACCACGTCGCCACGTCGGCCATCATCTGCCGTGCGGAGTCGTTGACCGTGCTCGGCGGCTGGCCTTCGGCCCAGTCGATGGCGCCCGCGCTCGCGTTGCTTGCCGGGGTTGTGGACCACTGATAGAGGGGCATTTCAGTTCGCCTTATAATGAAAACCCCGCACGTGGCGGGGTCGGAGGTTTCGCATGCACGACGTTCTGGTCGTCGGACTGGTCAAGTTGGGTATCGTCGCGGTCATTTCATTTATTGCCGGCATTATTGAAGCCGCCAAGAAGCCCTTGTACGGCGGCTGGACGCCCATAGTTCAGGAGCCCTTGCATAAGCGCGCCTGGGCCCGCTTGCGCCGCCGAGGCAGCACGAGCATCGAGGTACGGCAAGACCGTATCCGGATTCATAAGAAGGCCCGATAACCGATCCTGAAGGCGGCCGCCAATCATCTGACCGACCCTGTTCGCACCGCCGAGAATCCCAAGCCCCACCATCGGATGACCCAGCGCCGTCGCGCCGAGCGCGCCCACGGCCTTTGCCACATTGCCCGCACCGCCGAATGACGGCCCATATAACTGCCGCGCAAGCCAACCATTCGCCGCGAGGTTGTACGCGGTATCGCTGCCGGGTGACTTGATCGAATTCGAGACGGTCGCGCGTTGTAGGTCTTGGCCGATGCCTTGGAGTGTATTGAGCGCCCCTGCATCGATGCCGAACTTCGCTGCATCCCCGCTATTCATCGCGCTCGTGAGAGCTGAACGGAACGGCATCAATCCGATTTCTGGCGCTCCACCTGCGTTCATCGCGCGTGTGCCGAGGCCGTTGGCGATCTGCTGGCCTACCTGCATCGTGTTGATTGGTACGCTGGCCTGCTGATAGGCCTGCCGCGCCTGCTGCACGCCTGGGACATACTGGCCTGCCCAGCTATCAACCCAGTTTTTCAGATCGGAGAGCGCGCCGGCCTTCTGTGTTTGCCCCGTGCTGCTCGCCGTGTTGATCATGTCGCCCAATGACCGGCTCGTATAATCTAGTGCCGCGCCGTTGATGGCCTTCGAACCGGTTCCGGATACGCCCGGCGTCGGTGCCGTCGGCCACACAGCCGGCACACCGCGCCCGGTCTGCGCCTGCAAACGAGCCAGGTCTTCACCCTGCTGCATGGCCTGCTGCATCTCAGGGATCTGCGCCTTGCGCATGAAGCCGGGGCCTATGTTCGCCGTCGCGCTATGCGCGGCGTCATAGAGCGGTTGCACGGTCTGTGCGCGCGCGGCCTGCGCGGCCTGCAATGCAGCCGGATCCTGAGCAACGCCCATCAGCGCCTGCCACCGCGCATCGTTATTGCCAATCGCGCGCTGCATCAGCGCCGTCTTGAATGGAGTAACATCATTCGCCGCCGCCTTTTCGGTCTGCACCATCACCGGCGTCTGTGCTATCTGCGCAGTTGTCGGCATCGAGCCGGGTACGAACTGTTGCGCGCCGCGAATGTTCTGCGCTGCCGCCGCAGCCTCTGCCGGGTCCATTGCGCCAGCCAGACCCTGGCCGACAAAGCGTCCCGGTTGCACGACGGGCTGAATCGCGTTCCAAAGACCTCTGCCCGCTGCCCTGGCACCAGCCGCAACTGCTGGCACTGCACCGCCGAGCAAACCTCCCACGCCAGCCTGCTCAGCCTTCTGCATCCAGAAGTCATTGCCCGGATTCTGGACCGGCATCATTGCGCCGCCGGCTGCGCCTTGCATCGCTCCGACGCCCATGCGCCCCATCGTGCCGAGTCCGGCGAATTCAGGACCAAGCGCCATCGCTGGCGCGGTGCCGACGATGTTGCCTGCGATCTGGCCGGCGCCGGTCGCGATCGGATGCGCGGCCGCATACGGCGCAGCGCCCTGTTGCGCAGCGTTCAGCCCATAGTTCGCATCATTCGTGAGGTAGTTGCCGACCGTGTTCAGACCGACCGCACTCGCGCCTTTGCCGGCCAGTTGTTCGATGCCCGATGCGACATTGCCGAGGCCTTTGCCAAAGCCGACAGCGGCCGACGCGAGCGCACCAGGTTGCCCGGCAGCGGTCTGAGGTGCCGCGGCTCCCGTGCCGCCCGCTGCCGACGCCGGGACCGGAGCGGATGCCGGAGCAGGCGCGGCGCCAAGGTAAGTATCGAACGACGGCCCACCTTGGGCGACCGGTGCCTTGAGGTAATCGTCGAAGGCGCTCATTTCAGCAACCCGTTGTTGAACGCCCATTCGAAGTTCGGGCGCAGCGCTGGATTGGCCTTGATTGCCGCCTGCACCGCAGCCTGCTGTTGCGGGCCAGACAATTGCAAGACTGGCAGCATCGCCGGCTTGACGTTCTGATCGAATGCCGCGTTTTGAGTCGTATATGTCTTCTCGTTGCCTTGCTGATAAACCGGCGTCATGAACTGCGTTTTCAGATGGTTCATGTCGAGTTGCTGAAGTTGCGCATTCAAACCGTTCACTTTTGCCTGCTGAGGTTTCGTGAAGTCAGGAACGGACTCGGCCTGATTGGCCCGGGAAGCATCAGTGCCTCCAGCGCCAAGTGCTTTCCCCTGAAGCGAAATGAAATTGGCGTGTGCCTTCTCGTATTCTGCTGCGTCGTCGCTCAACCTCGTCGCCCATTCCTGTGGAAGCAACCGCGCGACCGCGTCGCCCGGTGCATTTTTGTTTGCGATATCCATCATGCTTTGAAGGGCTGTGCGCGATGCCTGATAGTTCGCATCCGATCCTGATAGCGCGCTATACGCATCGGCCATCTGCTTGCTGGGCGCACCCTGCGATGCGTTTGCGGCGTTTTGAGCGCCCATCGGAGGCTGTGCAGCCATCGGGCCGCGCGCGCCACTCGGTGCCGACGCCGTACCACCACCTTGAATCGCATTGCGCCATCCCGGAGTTTCCGTGTCGAACAGGGCCGGCAGGATGCGCGCACGCGTCGCGGGATCGGCCAGATTGACCGGCTCGTTCACTCCGACGCCACTCGCCGCCGCCATTGCGGCTGCTTTCGCCGCCGGGTTGTTGTTGCCGTCCCCTTGCGGTGCCCATCGGTTTGCGATCCCCGAAAGCGTGTTGATCCCGTACTTGTTGCCGTAGGTCGAGAGCAATTGATCCGCTGCGTTCACGCCGGCCTGAGGCGTGTCGTATTGGGCGAACTGTCCGTTCGAGCCTTTGATATTGCCGAAGTTATTGTTGCGGATGCCGACCGGCGCGGCGTTGCCGTTCGCTGCGTTGGCCACATTCGCAGTGGTCTGCTTGACGAAGCCGCCTTGGCCATTGTTCGCGGCAGGGTCCCAAACCTGCTGAACCTGATATTGAGCCTTGCCGCCGGCTTGCGCTGCGGCGCTCGACGAGATCGCATTGAGACCGCCTTGCACCGGTAGCGAAGACCATCCGCTCGGACTGCTCGGGTCCTGCACGTTCATGAAGCCCGGTGCTGCCGCTCCCGGCGTCATCGTGATCTGGTTGCCAACCATCACGCCGCCGCCCTGGCGGATCGGCACCGCGGTGGCCTTCTGCACGCCGGCAGCGTTGGCCGCCTGCAGTTGCGCTGGCGTCATGCCAGCTTGCGTGCCCATCTTCGTGATGTCAGTCGGCAGCATGGCTTGCAGAGACGGATCGTACTGCGCCGCCATCTCCATCATCTTCGGGCCGGCGGGATTGCCGAGCGCCGCCGCGCGTGCGCCCGCGATCATCACTTCCTGCGGCGTATGGCCACCGAACATCGCTGAGAACGGATCGGTTGCGCTAGGCGCGGCAGCGGCTTGCGGCTGGCCGCCCTGAGGCTGAGGCTGCATCAGGCCACCCATGCCGGCTGAGAGCCCCGACATTGGCCCCACGTTAGCACCGCCAGAGACCGGCGCACCTTGCGCCATTGCAGGATTGGGCTGCTGCGGCTGTTGAGGCTGCTGCATCTGGCCCGGTGCGCCCTGACCTCCAGAAGGAGGGCCGAACGGGTTCATCATGGCCTGCATCTTCGCCATTTGCATTTGCATCTGCAATGCGTTGCCCGCGCTTTGCTGCATGCCGCCGAGCCCCGCGCCCATCGCCTGCCCCATCGACACCGGAATGCGCGACGGGCCGGAAGCTGAGAGCAGCCCTTGCGACATGCCAAGCATGCCGGCGAGTTGCGGGTTGGCGTACAGGTTCATGAGACCCATGCCGCCCTGAGCCTGCGACGGATCGCCGCCGCCCGAGCCGCTGAGAAAATCCAGAAGGCCTGCCATATCAACCCCCGAAACCAAACTGGTTATTCATCGGCATGCTCGCGTAGGACATCGACGGGCCGAGTTGCATGTTTCCGTTCCGCATCGCCGGATTTCCGAAACGCTGCTGCATCACGGGCGCGGCCATGCGCGGCTGATTCTGTTGTTGCTGTTGCTGCATTTGCTGTTGCATCTGGAGCAACTTCTGGCCTTGGTTCATCGTTGAACTCGCGTCGGAAGGCGTGAAGCCGCCCATCGTCGCGCCGCCGAGTGGCGAAGCGCCGGCCGTTGCGCCAGACAGGCCGCCGCCGAGCGCGCCGCTCGCCGTGCCGGACATGCCGCCGCCGGGAAGCAAGCCGCTGAACAGGCCAGTAGGAGCCGAGCCGAGCGCGCCGCCAAGATCAGCGCCGCCACCCATGAGACTGCCGAGGCCTGAGCCGCCCGCACCGACCGCGCCCGTCAGGCCAGCATCGCCGACCGCAGCAGGACCGCCGAGCAGACCGCCTATGCCGCCTGCGCCCGCGCCTGAAGTGAACAGCCCAGACGTACCGCTGCCGATCACCGGAGCAGCCGAAGCACCACCCCACGTCGCGCCAGCGCCGAGACCTGAGCCGAGACCGGCGCCGGTACCCATTCCTGCGCCACCCAGGCCCGCGCCAGCCGATCCTGCTGCATCCGCTGCGCCGGTCGTGCCCATGGCGCCGAGCGCGCCCGCAGAGCCAGAGCCGCCCGCGCCGAATGCCGCGCCGAGACCCGGAGCGGCATATGCGCCAGCAATCGCGGGCGCAACCTTGTCGGCCACGCTGTTGATGCCGTTGAACATGTTGAGCGCGCCGGTGCTGCCCGGATCGTTCTGATACATGTTCTGCCACGCGCTCGACGTGAAGTTGCCAGTCGGGCTGAGCAGCGCGCCGCCGGGTTTGTTGTTGAGCAGGCCGCCAAAGAATGGGTCGTAACCGGGGACGCCTGCCGCCGCGCCCAGCGCCTGCAACGGATGACTGCCGATCTCGCCGAGGCTGTCCCCAACGAACGGCAGGATGTTGCCGAAAATGCTACCGAGAAAGGACATGTGCGCCCCCGATAGCTTCGTAGTTCACCATATCGAAGCCGCATGGATCGGTCGATACCGCGTGCGGCGCGATCCGGCGCACTTCATCCGACATGACGCCAGTGCGGCGCACATTCGGTTCATCCCACAGGTAGCGGTAGCGATAGAGCGGAAGACCGTTCCCGAGTCTTTCGTTGGTCGGCTCGACATCCAGCTTGAGGCGTCGATCGGAATATGCGCCCAGCAGGCCGCCTGCCGCCGCACCCAGCCCGCTCCCGTAACCTGAGCCACCGCTGATCGCGCTGCCGAGTGCCGCGCCGCCCATCGCGCCGCCCATGGCACCAGCTGCGGTGTTCGTGTAGTACGGCGTCGTGGTCGACGTGTTGCCGCCGTACTGGCCTTGAATCAGGTTCGAGTAGTTGTTCAGCAGTTGCCACGGCGCGTTGATCTGCGATTGACTCAGGGCCTGCTGGTTGCCGCCGGTGTTGTACAGGTTGCTGTTCGCCGCGTTGACCGAGTTGACCATGTTCGGCGCGTTGTACGAACCCTGAAGCTGCTGTTGCGCCGCGGTGTTGTAATTGCTGCCGAGTTGCTGCGCGGCGTTGAGCTGGTTGCCCTCGTTGGTCTGGTACATCGAGCCGTAGAGGTTGTTCTGTGCGTTCGCGAGCTGCGTCGCAAGGCCCTGCTGCGCCATGTTCTGCGAGTTCATCATCGCGCCCGAGCCATACCGGCCGGCGCCCTCGAACTCGCTCGTGTTCTGCGGTGCGGTCGCGGTCTGGTACGCGTTGATGATGTTCGTGTTCGCTGCGTTCGCCATCCCCTGCATGTAGGGATTGCTGGCCGGGTTCAGTTGCGAGCCATTGGCGATACTTGAGAGCGCCGCATTCGCTGGATTCGCGTTCAGATACTGGCCGTTGACCAGATTGTTGGTGTAGCTGCTTGCGTTGTTATTGAGCGACGCAGCGTTGCCGAAATTCGTTCCGTTGGCGACCTGCTGCGTATTGCCCATCGCCTGCTGTTGCATCGGCGTGAAGCCCGCAACCGATGACGCAGGATTGCCTGCGTACTGGTTATAGGTGTTCTGCGCGCCGCCGAATACGCTGCTGAGATAGGGCTGTTGGCCCGTCCACGGCGTGGAGACCGAATTGCTGGTGGTGCTGCCGCTGCCACCGCCGCCATTCGCTGGAATGACGGGAAGCCCGAGGCGCAGCAGATGGACTTGTCGAGGATTGCGGATCATATGGCACGCTCAAGATAAACATGGGTTTTGTCGTAGCCGCGGTGGCGAAGAAATCGCTCCCAGCCAGGCCTCGCCTGAAACTCCATCGCGTGACATCCATTCGCCTTCGCCCATGCTTCAATCGTCTCGATACATGGCAAAAACCACTCATCCATGTTTGTGCCGGTGACGATCCGAAGCGTGCAAACGCGCTGTTTCGGGTAGTTCGCGAGACGGGTGATACCCACCGCAAAGGCGGTAGACGTTCTCCAGATCCAGAGCTGGTCTTCACCCGTCAAAAGACCCGCCCGTATGTCTTCCGCGTCGAACTTGCCGCGGGTTGTTTCGCATGCCGCTTCGATCAGCGCGCGCACGTCTTCCCAGACCGCGTTGATTTCAGCGGGCTGGATGCCGTAGAGCATTGGGTTATCCGATCAGGAGGACGCTGAAAGTTCGGTCAACCGAAGCGCTGCTCGCATGCGTGAGCGTCGCCTGACCTTTCTGCTGTGCCGAGACGTAGAGGCCACCGAGCGCCGCTGCGGCGTTGGCCGTCAGCGGCGAGAAGAAAATGCCGGTGTTTGCACCGATCCGTGCATCGGTGAGCGTGGTGGTCGTCGTGCTCGCCGCAAGCGTCACCTTCGTCACCGCATTGAGCTTGCCCTGCAATGCGAGATTGGCGGCCGACGCGATGAGGCGCCGGTGCTCTTTCTCATTCGGGAAGGTCTGCGGCGCGAGCGGATAGCCTTGCGTTGTCATCTGCGCCCCGACATGCTGATGCTGTCCTCGGGAACTTCGAGGCCCTGCAGATTCGTGAAGGTGCCGCTCGTCTGAATGCGAGCGCGCATATACCGCGCATCGGCGCGCGCCGGGCATTCGCCATTCGCGTTGATCGCGCTGGCGGGCGTAAAGGTCGGCGTGTCGATCAGGCGGTTACGCATGCCGATCTGGACCGTGGGCGAGCCACCGTCGACCATTGGGCGCGTGCTCGACAGGAATGCATGCTTGCCAGCGCTGGCGAATGGCTCAATCTCGACCGTATCAGCGGTTGCATTGGCCGGCGCCCCAGTGAAATATGCGAGGCCGTGCGTCGGCGTAAAGGCCGCCATCAGCACCTGTCCGCCAGCCCACACGCGCGAATCGAGCGAGAACGGCAGCGTATCGAGCGTATAGCCGGTACTGTCGAGCGAATCCAGCGAGTAACCCTGCGTGATCGCGCGAAAGATGTACTCGGCATTGACCTGTGCGAAGCCCCACTTCTGAAGCGCCCAGTGATAGACCAGCAACGAATCCGGCGTGCCATTCGCCGACGAATTCGACGGATAGAGCCACATCACCAGCCGGTTCAGCGGATCGACGCCAGCAATGACGTTGTTCAGATAGGAGTCGTTGACGTTAGCCCAGAAGGTCTTGTCGACCTTATCCAGTCCAATCGGCATGGAATTGGAGCCGTCGAACGAGTAGAAGCCGTCTTCACCGAGGTAGTAAGCGAGCGCGCCGACCTGAACGATGCTTTTCGGGGCCGGCGTGCCGCGCGCGCCTTCCGCAATGTAAAAGCCAAAGACCGTGGGCGAGCCTTGATACACCACGCGCCAGATCGCGCGCTCAAAAAAGAGCGCTCCGTCTGCGTTGCCAAGGTTGCCAACAATGCCCATTCCCCAGCCCTGATCGCCAGGGATAATCTGCGACCCCGCCAAAAGCTGGGCTTCCGTGTTGCTGCCGAACTGCGGCCATGTGGTCGGATCGTCGATCGCGCACCATTGGACGCGCTGCGGTTGCTCGCCATTGATCGAATCGTTCGTATTGAACACCATCACCCAGTCACGGATCGTCGCGATGTAGCGCGCGGTCGGCACGTTGGCGGATGACGACAGGTTCGCGAAGAGACTGGACGAATTCAGCGTGTACGACTGAAGCGCGTTACCCCAGCCGGCGGCGATGATGCTCTGTCCGTACTGCGTGAAGTTCCAGTGCTCGCCGGCCGCGACCGTGTAGTCGCCGCTCTTGCTGACATTTGAAAACCCGGTGCTACCCGGTGTTTGCAGATACAGGCTCGTCTTGTCGCCAGCGAAAATATAGTTGTTCGCGCCAATGTCGATGGCCGTAATCGCGCCGATGCACTGCGCGGCGAGCCCCGTACCACCCAGCGGCACGAGCGTGCCGACCGGCCCCCATGATTCATGCGTGCGCGGAAACAGATTGACGACGTTCGCGGACGCGCCCTCTGCGTTGTTCGGCGGAAGGTCCGGGGCGAAGTCAGCGATAGGGAGCATCATGTCAGGCGGTCGTCATCGCAAGAGATGAGCCCGAGATCGCTTCGGCGCGGTCGGCCATCAGGAAGGATTGGATGGTGCGCGAGTACTCCGCTTCCCAGAACTGGATCATTGCCGAATCCTTCAGGAAACCAGCGACCGCCGCATTGCACGCCTGCAGCAGCATGAGCGGCGTCAACTGCGTCATCCATGTCGTCGGATTGGTCGCCGAGAGCGGCAGAAAGCGCTGCCAGTAGATGCCGCTTATTGCATATGCGCTGTCCGGAAACGGTCCGAAGATGAAATTCGTGCCTTCGCGTGCGAAGTACTCCGGCGCGCTGCCGGGAGCCCGGAACGCATGCTTGGTGTAGATGAACTCGGCATTCTTGCGCACGAGTTCGAACGTGCAGTTATTCAGGCTCACCAGCAGATGCTTCACCCCGAGGTAGCCGACCGGCAACGGTACAACGCCATTCGCATTGATCGTCGTGTTGATGGCGGTCTCAAGCGGTGCGACGCCTGCCCCCTGGTTCATCGTGAAGATGTCGCGATAGATGCGCTCTTCCGCAACCTGGATAAAGTAATCGATGTAGGTGCCAATGTCCGAGCGCGCGAACCAGTTCTGAATCGCGGTTTGAAGCGTCGGGTAGTCGCGTATAGCATCTGAGGGGTAGCTGGATGGGTAAGAGGCCGGGACGAAGATGGTCATAGCTCCGATCCCATAAAGAGAATCACCCCGCCCGCGGTATTGCCGAAAAGAATAAACGTGTTATTTGAGGTATAAGGCGTTCCCGTGCCGGTTACGGATATGCGCGCGCCATCCGTCCCAGCATTTGACATGGAAATTGCCGTCGCGACGCTGGAGTTCGTCGCTGTCGTGGCGCTGAAATCGGCGATATTTGCCGTCGTAATGCCTGTCGGAGGAACCCTCGGCGTCGTCTTGAAAGAATAGAAAACAATGCCGCCAGACGTTGAAGTCGTAATCCCAACCGCTATATCGCCGGCTCCTGTGGTATTGATCGCCGGAAGATAGCGCTGACACAGCAATAATTCCTGCCCGTATGGGCGTCTTTCGAACGTGGTTGCGGTGCTTCCTGGCTCAAGCTGAACATTGCCGATCGTCCACGTTCCAGACGTTTGCGCGCCCACCGAAAAAACGATCTCAATGCCGGTTGTCGCTGCCGATGGAACTGAAATCTGCGTCGAATAACGAGTAACCGTGCTGGTGACGGTAAATGTCCCGGTAGCGATCTGCGTGCGCGTAGGTGACGCGAGCGTACCGAAACTGTCGGCGCTGGTCGCGTAATACGCGGTCCATGTGACCGTGGTCAGCAGCGAGTCCGCGAGATCAACCGAGAGCGTCGCGGTTGCATTGTTCAGGTCGTACGAGTTCAACTGCTCGATACGCTGCCCGAACCCGATGCCTGTGACGCTCGCGGCACCGGTGTATTGATACCGGAACTGTGATGCACTGGAACCCGCTACGCGCTGCCCGGTGACGTTGGCGCCGGTACTGTACCCGTACCATCGATCGACCGTGTATGCGAGCGCGGCACCCGCTGTAATCGTCTGCGCCGCGCCGCTGTTGCGCTGGTCGATCGCCATCGCCGGATTGATGATGCGATTCTTGCCAGAGATGCCGTTGATCGCCTGAAACGTTGGGCTGTTGCCGGGACCGTTGTCTGTCAGCACATCGCCAGCCGACACAGGCGCAGCAGTGCCGAGCGCTGCGCTTGTGCCGCCGCCAATCACGACAGCATGATTCGTCAGCGTCGCCGCGAGCACCGTAAATGTGCCCGCCGCTGGCGTCGTGCCACCGATCGCGCCTGGTGCGGCGAACGTCGCTCCATTCAGTTGCGCCGCATTGACTGCGGTATTGCACGTGAATCCGGTACTCGTCGTCCAGTTCAGCGCGCTGGCCGATGTGCTGCAACTCGGCATTGCAAACGCAGTGGGCGAAGCGGTCGAACCCGTCACATTCGCCACGACGGTATTGGCCGCCTGCTTGGCGAGGCTCGCGAGGCCGATATTTCCCGTCGAGGTGAAAGTCCCATTGACGGTCAGGTTGTTGAACGTCGGCGACGGATAGCTCTGGCCGAACGCCAGCAATGGCAGCAGTAGCGCTACTAGGCCCAGCTTGATCTTTTTGAGCATGTTTTCCTCAGCTACTGCTTATCACGCCGCCGTCATTCCACAGCTTGCCCGCCGAGCTGGGCAAAGCCGTAGGCAGATCCGCAGGGAGAATGTCGACGAGAATTACGTCGTTGATGGTCTGAGTCGTGATGCCAGAACCGCTGACGACGATCTGATAATGACCATCGGCAGCGTAGAACGAGAAGCGGCCGTTCGAATCTGTCGTCAGCGTGCCGCCAGGAATCGGCGTGATGCCATTGTCCGAATAGATCGTGGCCGGTGCGCCGCCTGGGTACGTGTTGACCTGCACGGTGGCCGCAACCAGCGGCAACCCGGTCGCCGTGTTCGCGACGCTGTTCTGATATTGCTGCATCAGATCACCTTGTTGGTCGTCCGGAAGGCCGCATACTCCGGTCCCTTCAGGATCTTCATCACGTGCGGCCAGTGCTCCTTGTTCATATAGTCCCAGCCATACTTGTTGAGGATCTCAAGCATCACGACTGTGGGCACGCTCATGACGCGCTTCATGTCGGGCGTCTTGTCGAAGGCACCCTCCGCGGCGCGCGCCTCGTGCGCATGCTTCATTACACCTTCCACGTCCTGCGTGTAGTTGACGACCATCTTGTCGCCTTCCTCGTGGTACGTCGTGCGCATGCCGTCCGGGCTATCTGGAATATTCGGGTTCATTGCATGGTCCACCAGGGTTCAATGCGTACGTAGTCAACGTCTTCGCACCATGTCCAGCGCTTGACGTGGAGAACGGGCATCCAGGTCATGATCAGTGTGTGACGGGTACGACGTTCAGCGTGCCGGTCGCCGTGTCCTCAATAACCGCGATCTGCTCGCCGGGTGCAATCAGGATGACGAGTGGCGGATCGGTAGGCTTCACCAGCATGTCGGTGACTACTGCGGTCGGATTCATGCCGACAGCCACATGACAGTTGGAGGTCAACGCGGAGATCTGAACAGCCTGAACGTTATTTCCGATAACGGTCGAAGCGACCGACGCCGCGCCGAAAGTCAGGTTCTGGCCTTGGCCGGAAATCGGCCGCCACGGCGCTATTGGCATCCATCCCATTTCGTTCTCCAATAAAAAAGGGCACCCCGAAAGGTGCCCAAACTCTCGCCTGAAAAGGGTGGATTAGCTGTAGGTGCCGCGTGCGACGGTCTGCCACGTCGCAGCCGTGAGGCTCGTGAGCGTGACGATGCCCTCCAGCCACGTATTCTGCGCAACCGTCTGAGTGGCGCCGGATAGCGTCCAGCCGGTGTTCGTGGTCACTGTCCATGAAAAAGCACCGCCCCCCGAATTGAGGATGCGCATACGGAACGACGAGCCGATGCTAGGGCCATACATGGACTTGACCATGTTTGCGACGGTCGGCAGTGTCAGCGCTGCACCAGCGCCTAGCGTGCCGGTCATGTTGATATCGACGGATGCAACCCCGCTCGCAACACTTGCCGCCGTCAAAGTGGCTGCGGTCGTCGCCGCGTTGGCCGTATAGCCTGCGGCCGGCGGCGAATCGAGCAGCACCTGCCATGCGCCCGGATTGGCCTCAATGAACGTCGCGGCGCTATAGGGAGGCAGTGCGACGCCAGTGGCGCCAGCTACGCCATTGATCGTATCAGCCGTACCCGAAGCCACGTTGAAGCTGTAGACCTGAATCGGATTCGCGGTGTTGTTGACCAGGAAGACCTTATCGGTCCCCGATCCGATCTGCGGAAGCGCAACGCCGTCGCCATTGTTCGTGCCGGCGGTCGCTGCGGTGGAAGTGTTGACGGTCGTAATGTCCGCCGTGATCTGCGTGGCACCCGCTTGCGTGCGCGTGGTGCCTGCCGTGATGATTGAACCAGCCATTTTGATGCTCCTTGAACCTGTGTCCGGAAAAAGATGGGGCGACCGAAGCCGCCCCGAATCGCCGTGGAGACGCTTTTAACCTTTACCCGAGCGTGTCGAAGATCGCGCCGTGGGCATGCTCGTTGCCGACTTCGAGCGCGTAATCGACAAGCAGCATCTTCTTGTCGCTGTCGCCGGTCTTCGCGAGCGGAATGGTCTGGAACGGCCGCAGATACGCCACGCGGATATAGTTCGGGTTCATGAAGAAGCAATCTGCCGAATGCGCGAGGAAAATGTCCGGGATGATCTTCACGTCACCGAAGTCCGACTGGTACACGTCCACCGCAGTCTTCAGAACCTTGTCCTCGACCGTGATGAAACGCGTGCCCGGACCGCTGAAGCCGGAAATGTTCTGCTTGTTCGCGGGCGAAACCAGCGCATATTCCGGGGATTCGCCCGAAGACTTGAAGATCTTCTGCAACACGCTCTTCACCTGAGCTTCGGTGATGGCCACCGGCGTGCCGTCATAGGTCCGCGTGCTCGTGCCGTCCGTCCAGCCGTTGGCGTTCAGCGACGGGTTCGCGCCGCCGTTGCCGTTCTGAAACACCGTGTTGGTGTACAGCCAGCAAGGCAGGCCCGCCGTCGTGGAAGCAACTGCCGACGAACCGGCATTCTTCGCCGAGTTGTAGGTCAGGATGCCTTCCATGTCGCGCTTCAGCTCTTTCGACTTCTTCATGAGCTGGTAGCCCATCTTGTTCGAGCCGCCGGCCGCAATGACTGCCTGACCCTTGCCCGAGAGCTGGACGACCTTGTTCGAGGTCTGAACGTAGTTGCCCATGCGCGCGGTCGGCGTGAGAACCTGAGCGGCCGGATCGTCGCCTTCAACCTGCGCGTTGGCCAGGTTCTGAGCAGCCAGCGAGTCGGTATCCCACTCGTGATTGCCCTGTGTGGCGCGGTTCTTTTTCGACATGTTCAAGAGCGGAGTCTTGTACGGGTCGACGTTGAAAATGAGATTCGAGAGGTCTTCCCGAATGTTGGTCTGGGTGTACGTCTGGTACGTGTTTGACGGGACCGACATGATTTACTCCGTATCTTATTTCGCGAAGAAGTCGAAGGCTGCGGCCTGCGCATCTTCGTCGCGAGGATTCCGATTAAGGCGCTCAACGACTGCGCGTCGCTTCGCCTCCGTGGGGTTCACATCCGTCCGGGATCCCGGGGCGGCCATCGGAGGCGCTTGCCGGACCCTCTTCAACACTTCGGGATTCGCCGCTTGGAGCGCCTGGTATCGCGTCGCGTCATGCAGGACTCGCATGAAGCGGTGGTCGAATATCTGGTTGAGCTCGGCGTCCTGAAATCCCAGGTTGCGGGCGTACTGCGAAATCTGGCCGCGATCTTTCTCGAAGGCTGCGGGGTCGCGCCAGTCGGGAATCGCGTTGTAGAGCTTTTCGCGCTCCTGCGCGAGGTTCTGCTGAAGGGTCTGTTGCTGCTGTTGCGCTTCGAATGCGGTCTGCTGCTGCAACTGGTTCATGTAGCCCTGAATCTGGCCCTGGCGGTTCTGGAACTCGGCTTGCAGCGCCGCGAATTCAGCCGGGTTCTGCACGCGCAGCGAGTTCCAATCGACTTTCTGGAAGTCCGCATTGAGCATCTGCATGGCAAGATTGCCCAAGCCCTGGTTGTGCTGAAGCTGCTGGCGTGCGAGCGTGCGCACGGCCTCGCGCTCCTGCTCAAACGCGGTCCGCTGGTTCGAAAGCTCGATCGACTTGTTGTTGACGTGGCCTTCGAGCTGGTACGACTTCAGCACCTCGGCGAGCGGTACCGCCTTCTCGACGCCATCGACCTTGGTCGTGACGTGCAGGCCCATGACCGATTCCGGATCGATCTTGTGAGCCGAGAGCAGTTCGTTGAGGCTGGCATAGGCAGGAGCCTCTTGCTGCCCTTCGGCTTCCTGCCCCTTCTCTTGGGCCGCAAACTTGCTGGCATCGTCACCAGCGGCTTCCTGTTCGGTCTGCTGGGCTGTTTGCGACGCTTCAGTACCCAACTCACGCGGCGGCGGTTCGTCGGCGATGCTATGGCTCGCGAAAAAGCTGTCGAACTGCGGTGCGCTGCTGGGTAATGCGGCGCCCTCTTGGGTGGTCGCTGCTGCTACGTCGCTCATTTGATGGCCTCAATAAAAAAGGGCCTCGCGATGGAGGCCCTTGTGACGGGAAATGGTTGGGTTATGCCGCGTATGCCGCGCTGAATTCGTGCATCAGGTTGATCGAGACAATCCGAAAGATTTCTCCTTCGGTAAGTTTCATACCTTCGATGCGGGTCCAATACTCATCTGTCGGACCTTTGTCCGTCATCACCATGAGCAGTTCGAACCACGACAAGCCGCCGCGCTCTGCAAGTCGCTCGATAGTCTGGCTGTGATTCGTCATTGCCTGCTTTTCATGGCGTTTCACAAGGTCAAACGAGACGACCAGCGGCGATGAGAAATGTTGCTCGCGGCACCGGCGCACGCAGGAGTCAAGGATCGGGAATGTTTTCACTTATGTCACCCGAAAATCTTGAAGCGCGCCTTACGCTCCTCGTCCTGCGCGATCTGGAACTGGCGAATCTCGCCGGTCTGCTTGACGTTCTCCAGATACTTCTCAAGCTGATCCCACACCTGAAGCGCGAGGATCAACCGCGTGTGCATGTTCTGCTCGGACAGCGGCACCGATCGCATCTGGCGCTGGATGCCCTCGAGCACGTGCTGCTTGGCTTCGAGAAACACGGTCGAATCAAGCACCAGCGCCGCTTTGCCGCCACGGATGATTTCCGCCTGTTCGTCATGCTCCACGGTTTTGCGCTCCTTGCGTGCTGTAATCGCATTTCGAATAGTCGTGCTTCGGTAGAGTGTCGACATCGACGCCGTGTTGCGCGAGCATCCGATCGACACCGCTGGTGTCCATCTTCCACATGTGCAGTCCAGCGCGAGCGTCCTTAAGGATCTCGACCTGATCGGCGAGCGTCATGGGCTGTTTGGCTTGAGTATCATGATCCACGCTGCACCTCGCTCACATCCTGATTGACCATCGCGCCAGCATCGGCCGCCGCGTTCTGCTTGAGTTGGCTCGCCACGATCTGGCCGATGACCTTGACCAGCGTCTGCCACTCCTGCGAGTTGATCTGCGCCATTTGCGCGTCGCGGTCCATGCCGGCCTGCTGCGTGCCGTGCATGATTTCGGCCTGCGCAGTGATCTGTTCGGCATGCGCCTTGGCAAGATCGGCCTGACTGCGGGCCTGCTCGATCTGTTGCTGGCTCTGCGTCTGCTGCGCGGTGGATTGAGCATCCATCTGCGCGCGCTGCATGGCGCCCTGTTCCTTGATCTGCGCAACCTGCACGGCCGGGTTCGGCTGCGGCTTGTGCTGCTGCATGTACTGCTGATATTCGGGCGAATCCGGGTCCATCGCGTACTGCGTGGCGTTCTCTTCGCCGAGCAGATGGCAGACCTTGCGGAACGTGTTGAAGCCCTGCTTCGGGCCGACGAGGCCGAACGGCGCCAGTTCCTTCTGAGCCTGCCCGAGCAGCATGATGTTCTGGCGCGCTTCCTCGCGTGTGCCGGAACCGAGTCCGACGTTGATCAGCAATTCAGTACGCTCCTTCCAGTCGGCCGGGTTGGCAGTGAGCCAGCGACCGTTGGTGAGCTTCATTGTCATGTCCTGCTGCTGATGCCGGCGCAACAGGCCGTGAATCTTCTCGAAGGTGTCTTTCAGGCCTTCAGCGAGCAGGCGTGCCACCAGCATGACCTTCTTCGCCGCGGCGGCCATCGATGCCAGTTGGCCGCCCTTGGTCACGTCCTGCAACGCATCCGCATCGACGCCCATCGTGTCCTTGCCAATGCCGGTGCGCATTTCGCGCTGCAGGTCGCAGTACTCCATGGCGGGCACGATCTGCGCCATGATGTTCGACTGCATCGAGAGCGGCATGATGACGCCTTCCGGCGGCCCGTCCGTGCGCACGATGCGACCGGGGCGCGAGGTGAGCAGGTCGCCCATATTCACCTTCTGCCAATCGACCGCGTAGCCCTGATTGTTCGCGATGTAGAGGTTGTCGAGGCCTTGGCGGAACAGCGTGGTCTTGATGACCTGAAGGTCGTACAGCAGGTCGTAGTAGCTGATGCCGACGTGCCGGTGCGGCATGCGGATCGGAGAGCCGCTGGTAAAGCTCATTTCCTCGACTTCATCGTTGTCGAGGATCTTGTCGCCGCCCACCATGACGCGGCGCAATTCCGTGATGCCGTCGCCGTCGAAGTCGACGCGGATGTACACCGTGCGCAGGCTGACCTGCTGGCTTGCCGGATCGGTTGGCTCTTCCTCGCTCAACTGGTCGGTGACTTCATCGCGAGCCAGCGAGATCAGGTCGAGCCAATCTGGCGTGGCGATGCTGATGCTGTCGACAACTTCCGGATCGAAGCCCATTTCCTTCAGGTCGGAGCGCGATTTCTTGCATTCGTGCTCGACGAACGGGCCTTCTTCGAGACCATGCCGCGCCTGCGGTGACACGCGCATCTCTTCCGGCGGCACGCATTCGACCTTGGCTTGGCCCACCATGGACGTGCGGCGCAGCTTGATATCGAACGTGGATTGCATCTGCGGTTGCGGAGGCATGGACGGCTGGCCAGGTGCGCCTTGCGGTGGCATACCAGGCGGTGGCTGCATTCCCGATGCAGGCATGACGAGCGTCTGTTCCTCGCGCTGCTCCAGAATCTCGATCTCGTCGCCCTTCTGCTCGGCGTCCTGCAACATCTTCGTCAGTTCGGTCTCGCCCAGCCCTGTGTAGCTCTCGACGCTCGTCTTGCGCTTCTTCAACCAGTACGAGTTGATGTAGCCATTGCGCAGCAGCAGCGCGTCCTTGCAGTAGTCGTGCAGGATGAAGAAGCCCGGATTCTGGCGCATGAACACGTGGTTCACGACCTCGGTCTCGATCTCGGCCTGATCTTCGTCATCCGGCGACTGCGGATCGAACTGCACCGGCTTGCCGCTGCCCACGAAGATCTCCATGAGCGTCGGCATGATCCATTCGACGGTATCGCGCAACTCAGGCATGACGATCTGGCTGCGATCGTCGATCTCGTTGCCGAGCGGGCGCGCGTAGTAGGCATTCAGCGCGTTGTATCGGTCGATTTCGAGCGTTGTCATGCTCTGCGACGCCGGCTTGACGCTGCCGCCCACACTCGGGCCGACAGAGACGCTGGAGCCGAGGGCGGACTTCTCGTACATGCCGATTTGCGCCAGCAACTCCTCGTCGGTCATGCGCTCGCCCTTAGCCATTGCTGCGCCCCGGCTTCTGCACCGTCTTGCTGGCATTCGCCTGCTCAAGCGCGATCAAACGCTCCATGATTTTCGCGTTCTGCTCCGCAGTCATTCGCTTGAACTCGACGAATGCCGCTTCCAGCGCGTGAATCTTCGCTTCCAGTGCAATGCTCATGCGATCGCCATTTTCCCGTAGTTGAGAGGACCGCCCCAATCTATCTTGGTAGCGAGATTTTTCTGTTTCTGGCCCCACTGCCGCAGCGCGTCGGCCGCATTGGAGTGCGAGTCATGCCGCGGGTAGTCTTTCCAGCAGCCGCGCGTCAGATCCCATTCCTTCGAGTACTTCTCAAGGTGGTCGAGGCCTTCCTTGCAGTTTTCTTCGTCGAAATAGGCGCTCGACAGGGCCATGCGCGTCTGGTTGATGCCGAGCGTCACATCGTCGATGCGCGGCACGATATCGATGTTGCGCACAGAGAGGTCTTCGAGCATCTGCTTGATGCTGCGATTCTGGAATCCGGTTTGCAGCCGCTTGTGGTCGCCGTCGTGCGGCAGATAGTGCTTGCCGAAGTTGTAGCCGGTGTCCGTCAGGAACTTGACGAAGTGATCGAGCGTGCGACCGTTGGCTTCGTAGAAGCGCAGGAAGCGATGTTCCGGGCCGATAAGTTGGTGAAACCAGATCGCCGTGGTGTCATTCGCGCCCAAGTCCCAAAACGTGTTGACTGGCACGGACGGTTCATACGGCACGCGGCACAGGCGCCGGTCGCGGCGCAGCATGTCGAACTGTTCGCGATACCACGCACCCTCGTTGGAAGCCTCAAATGCCTCCGCTGCGGTGCTCGGATACTCCCGCTTCATGTCGCCCATCAGAACCATGCGCGTCGCCACGTACCAGGCGCGCTTGCGGTCATTCAACGGGACGCCAGTCTCGCGCTCGATCTTCTCGAAGTACTTGTGATCGTTCGGCGACAGCGTGACTGTGCCGGGATCTGCCTCGTACTCGTCGCGGCCCCACCATGGGAAGAAGTGGAACTTTTCCTCGATCGGCAGGTGGTGACGGTCAGCGCGCTTGCGGGCACGCTCCACCATGTCGTAGAACGCGCCCTCGCGGCCTTCCGCGGTTGACTCGATGAACAGGAAGCCATCCTGAGCCAAGGCCGGTATAGCGCCCGTCATGACCTCGCGCGCCTTCTCCGGATGCTTCGCGCAGATCTTGCCGAACTCCGACACGTGCAGGTATTGCAGCGTGCCGGAGCGCATCGACGTGCCCACGCGGACGCTGGAGTTGTTCGAGAGCAGCAGTTCGCTCGTGCTGTCCTGCACTGGATAGCGCTCGGCACGGATGCCATCCGGCAGACGGTCGTACGCGAACTTGATCTTGTCGCGAAAGATCGTCGTGACGTTTTCCAGCGAGTCAGCGATCACGCCCGCGCGCACGTTGGAGCTGAATACGCACGCGTCGAGGAAGATCAGCTGGATCAGCGTCGAGAAGCCAAGCTGCCGCGCCTTCAGGATGACGTTGCGGTAGTGCAGCGCTTCGAGGAAATCGGCCTGTTCCGCGTTCGGCGTGAACTTGACGACCTCGTTGCGCTTGTTTGTGATCCAGTACAGGTTGTGAAGCCGCCAGACCGGGTCTTTCCAGTCTTCGAGCTTCAGGCGCGGATCCATCACGCACTACCTTTGGGTTTGAGCGTCGTGCCTTCGACGTGCTGGAGCAGCAGTGCGATGGGATTACCGTCCTCGCCGACGTGCTCATTGGTCACGCGGTCGCCGAACTTCTTCCGATTCATCCTGGCAAGCACCCACTTGCGTGCATCGATTTGCACCTTGGCGCGCTCGACCATATCAATCTCGACCGTCTCAACGTCGCCATTGGCCTTCGTGGTCTTTTTGATACCCACGCGGCATTCATCGGCAATGTCGACGATCTGCTCGAAATAATGATCCTCGCGGTCCTTGCATGCTTGGTCGTATTGGGTCTGCAAAGCGTCGGTGAGCTTGCGCCAACCGTTGAAAGTGGCGCGGTCTGGCATTCCGTCTTCAGCACAGATAGAGCGCAGGCTGCCGCCAAGGGCAATGCGCTTGCAGATACCGTCGAATAGCCCTTGCGAGAACTCCACACGCGGCGCCTGCCCTTTCTTACCGGCCATGACGCCTCCGGACCACGCGGATCAGGTAGACGGCCCACTTGACCGCCAGCGTCAGGACGAACGTGATCGCGGCCGCCGCGCAGAAACCGGCGAGCCAACCGAGAGCAGCGGGCATGTCAGGAGCCCAGCTTTTCCCAGGCGTCGTGCGAGTCGGGATGCTTCGTGTTGTTGTGCGTCGCGGTGCGTTCGCCGCGGCCCGGGAATGCTTTCTTCGCTGCCGCGTCGATCTTGACCTTCTCAGCCGGCGTGGCGAAGCGCTCGTAGGATTCAGCCGCCGCGACGTGCTTCTTGTCATTGAGCGGGAAACGGCCGGTCGCGTCGCCCTTCGGCTTGCCGCCAGCGAACTCCTTGGCGGGCATGGACTTGCGCTGTGCTGCGGAAAGCTTGGCCATTTCGGGCTCCAAAAGCAAAAGCCCCGCGAAGCTTGCGCTCGGCGGGGCTCGGAATCTCGGAGTGAAGCTGGCCCGGACCTTCAGGCCAGTTCACTCGTCAATCGACGGAATCGGTAATCAGTTGGCGCAGAGTATAGGCTGCTCTTATTGGATTTGCAATGTCTGCCACCTTTTTCAATCTCTTGTCAATACTTTCTTGAGCATGCCATAGCGCGAAGTCCCATACATGTTCATGCCCGCGCCCCTGCTTCAGCCTCAGCCGACGGCAGATGAACGACGACGGCGCGCGCCAGACGTAGTGGAGCATCAGCACGTCCTTGTCTAGCGGCATCAGGCGCTTCCATGCCTCATTGACGAGGTTGGCGTCGGCCAGATCGACCGATGGCAGGCTGGAAGGCGCGTCCCGGTACATCACGCCCGGCCGGCGATACATGCCCTCAGCGCTGCATGCGCCGCCCTTGCCGCCACCGCCCGAGCGTTGCGCCCGCGACCAGTTCTCAAGCCTCAGTTCGAGCGCTCGCAAGTCCATCCTTCCCCCCCCCGTTGATGGTGATCAATCGGCGCTTTCGAACTCGCCACAGTAGTCGCCTTTCAGAACCACCGGCGACATTCCATTGCCGTCCTTGTTGGGCGTCGGCGGCATGCGCTTGCAAACCAATACGTCGACTTGAATGTAAGGCTGAGGATAGCTGCCGCCGGGCGTATATGCGTCAGAATTGCAGCGCGGATAGTCCGGTTGCGCGCGCTTCTCCGTGACTGCGTGCCGACATTTCTCGCAGCGATTAGGCCGCTCATTACCCAAAGTCGAGAACATCAGAACCACCTCCCGAAGATGCGTTCGAGAAAGCCGGTGCGGATCGGCTCGACAGGTTCGAGCGGAACCAACTTTGGCGGCTCATATGGGGGCGCTTGCTCGAACAGCTTCGCATCAGGCCCGCAATTCGGACCCATTCGCGCCATCTCGCACTTCTCGACGGTGTGCCCGTAGACCGGATCAACCGTTGCCGTGGGATGAGCGCACATCGGGAAAGCGACTACGTGACCATAAGCGAAGTTAGCCAGTGGATGCGGAAGCTTCACGTGCTTGCAGTCCTTGCAGAGTTTCGTGGTCATCCCAACCCCCGCATAAACGCCCGGTGCGCCTCGGTGTCGAAGTGCTGCGCTTCCGGTTTTGGCTCTACGCCCGCATTCTCACGGAGTCGCTGAACCAGTGCGTTGTGCTCCAAAGCCACCTCCTTGACGCCCACCGGCCACGGCCATGCCGAGTTATAGGCCTGCGCAGCCGCCTTTGTGCGAGCCTCATAGCGCTCATCGCCAGGCATGCCGCATATTTCCTGAATGCGCGCTAGCTCCTGAGCGCGGGCCTTCTGCATCTCATGCAACTGGACGTCAAGCAACTCGGTATGCCTCATCGCCCCTTCCGGGTTCTCGCGCGTGCGTTCGTCGATTTCTGAGCACATGTCCGTTTTCTCCTTGCGTTAAACCAGATGCCGCTGACCGTAGCGGCCAATGAGAAGCGCATCCGCACGCCCGTCGTGCTTCTGCAACGGGCAGTACTCCATGCCGAACAAAGAGCGCGCCAGCCGCAGCGATTGCTGCTTAGTGGTCTCCGTCCGCGTGGCCTTGATACCGAAAAAAGACTGCCAGGCTTTGGGCGATACGAAGGCCATATCGAAGCCGCTGAGCTCGCAGACGGTGCAGATCACGGCCTTGGTGGCGGCCAGCGATGCTTGAGACGCCATCGAGCCGTGCCGTTCCTCGCCGCTGCCCATGAAGGCGTTAAGCGATTCCATGACGACAAGGCCTTTCTCGTCGGGCGGCACATTGCGTCGAAGGATCGCCTGCAACGCCTTCGGATCAACCTCGTTGCGAATCTTGCTGGTGCCGGGCTTGGTGCGCACAGGCATGTCGTGCACACCCATGCAGCCATGCGGATTGAAGAACGCCAGCGCGCCTTTGATGCCGGGGTCGATGGCGATCAGCATGGCGCACTCTCCTCGCAGTCACACGGGCCGTTGCGATAGGCAGGCTCGTTATGCGTCGCGCAATCGCTCCAATGCCGCACTTTCATCCTCTCCGCGATCCCGCGCAGCACCGCGTATTCGCCGTCAGTGAGGGCGATGCCGTGCAGGGAGATGCGGCCCGGCTCGATGGTGACGTAGCGAATGTCGCGTTTGGTCGTCTCGGTCATGCTGCCTCCGTCAGGCCGCGCCATTCTTTGCATTGCACGCCGCCTGGATTCATTTCCTCCTCAACCCAAATGAACTTCTCTTCCGCAGCGGTCCAGAATTCACCATTCCATCGCGCCCATAGGAATTTTCCAAGACTGGGCATAGTTGATGGATATCGAACGTGATAAACACCGACATGCACCGGCTTGACATCAGCCGGAAACCAGCCGGTTAATTCGCGCGCGCGGGCGTGGGTAGTGGTGTTCATGCTGGCTCCTTCAGTTTCTCGGTTACTTCGTCGATGACGGGAAGTCCTGAGACAGGGCGAAGGTTCTGGTCGGCAATGGGACGCTCTGTAAAGTAAAAAATCTCTCCGGAGTTAGGCCCGCGAGATACCAACCAAGGCAGCGGCCGCGAGCTGCGAACAAGCCATGCTGGGATGCTGCTTTTTCTGCGCATCTGGTTTCCACAAACGCTCGTGAAGTATTCGCACGGTTCAACCTGACGAATGATCTCAACGACACATCCAACGATTCCGGGTGTTTGTGGACCTAACCCGCCAAAAACCACAATCGCCATATCTCCGATTTTGCAGTTCATGCTCAATACCCCCGATGTGGTTGCGCCTTAGCCTCTGCCTGCGCCTTCTCGCGCTCGACCCTGTAGCGTGCCTCTCTCGGCGATTCCTGAGGCGCTACGGGCCGCGCGTCGTGCTGCTCGCGGATGGCGCGGGCCTGATCGCGGATGGGTTGGTCGTTCATCGCTTCCACTCCTGTTTCCATTTCCCTGCTCCAAAGTCGATGTAACGGCGTGTACGGTCCGGCTGCTCGAGCAATTGCTGGCTGTCTTTGTCGAACCACAGGCTTATCTTTCCTTCCCACGTGAAATGCCGCTGCTTGGCGCAGATCAGGAATGAATCGGGAATCTTGGCGATATCCTCGAGCTTGGCCGGATCGGTTTCGGCCTCGAGTTGCGATTCTTTGCGCTTGTTCCGGAATACCACGAGCACGTTGTCGACCAGATCGGTGATCTCGCCCGCGCCCTTGATACCGAATTTGTCCGGCATATCGGTTTCGCGCTCGCCCTTGCGCATGTGGTGCACGAGGTGTATATGCAGCCCGGTATCTCGAGCGAGAATGCATAGCGAGTCGACGAAATTCTTCTGGCCGGTGTAGTCGTCAGGCGCCAGACCGCATTTCATGAGGCTGTCGATGACGATGTGATCGATGCCAAGTTCCTTGCGGCAGTAGCGCGAAACGGCTATCAGCCGGTCTGGTGTGACGCGGCCGCGGTGGTTGTAAATCCACAGGCGATCGTCCGTCCAGCGGTGAAACTGGTCGATCAGCTCGAGCGTTGGCAGATGCGACCCGGCAGCCTGCCGACACATGCGGCTCATGGTTGCCTCAGGCGCCATTTCGAACGACGCTATGCAGGCTCGAGCGGCGTCGACCATGGCGTTAAGCATGACGTAGCCGATAGCACCGGACTTGCCATGGCCGTTGACACCGGCCCACAACGTGACCTCGCCCGGACGGAACATCAGCCGGTTCTCGACTTTTGACCATGGCGTAGCCTGTCCAAGCGCCTGTTCTTCCTCGCCATGGAAATACTTCGCTACGGCGTCAGCCCATTCCGATGCGCGGCGCACGTCAGCACGGCCGTCGTCCTCATCCTGCACGTAGGCGGCGAAATCGATGTTGTCAGGAATCAGGCGCACGGCTGGTTCTCCGCGGCAATCTGCACAACCAGATCCATGGCTTTGTCGTACGGGATCGGCAGCGTGTCACCGAGCGCCTTCCAGAGCTTGCGGGCGATCATCTCACCGTCGTTCCATGCGCGGATGTGGTCGGCCGGCTTTGCGCGGCGCGGTGTGACCACCATCGGGAACCAGTCGAATAACGCAAAGTCCGTTACCGAGCGCATTTCGCCGCAATCGACACAAGCGCCTTCAGCGAAGGTCAGGATCATGCGTTTCGGCACCGCAGCGGCGATATCGGCCAGCGTGCGAAGAAGCTTCGGGAACGGCACAGCGAGTGAGACGAACAGTTCGACCTCGAGCGCAGCGATGCAATGCCAGTCGCACGATTCGCCCGCTTGTGCATGCAGCGTCAGATTCGTGAACTCGAGCTTGCCGATCAGCGACACCAGCACCGGCAGTTCGGGAATGCGACCGTGTGCGCGTAGCTCGAGCAACGATTGGGCATTGAGCGGCAGGGGATTCACAGGGAACCTCGCATCAGGTCGGCGTATTCGTCGGCAACGGATGAACCGCTCGAGGGAGTTGCCGGGCGATCTTTCAGCCACGCGGCTTCGAACCCTCCCCAGCCGCGGATGCAGCAGGTCTGCACGGCGTCGTTCATCGAAATCCCAGCCCGCTCTGCCTGTCGCAGAACGCCAGCAAAGGCGGTCTCGGTCGGTGCGAGCTTTTTCGCCTTGCGAAGCGCCAGCCAGTCCGATGCGATTTTTTGCTCGACACCCAGCGACTCGAGATGAGCGAGAGCATCGAAGCGTATGTTTTTAGGTTTACTCTTATCTTTCTCTTTCTCTTTCTCTACTCCACCTCGCGTCCCACTTTCTGTCCGACTTTTGTCCGAATCGTTTACGGACTCTTGTCCATAAAACTCATTCATCTTGTCCGCTTTTCGTTCGCCTTTTTTCCGTTTTTGGTCTTCAGCGCGTCGCTTTCCGGACTGGCCGTTATGTTCTTCGAACTCAGGTAACACAAGGGTTTCAGAGCCGTCATGAGTGAGCCATCCAACTGAAATCATGGCGTCAGCGAACCCTTTCCAACCGATGATGTGATCGAGAGTTTCAGGTGTGTATCCGACAAGCACCCCGTCGATGCTGTGCTGATCGAAAATGCACCACACGGCATGCAAACCACCGACGACGCGAAACTTGTCAGATTTGGTTGCGGACAAAATCCGGACAACTTTCGGATGCGTCTGCAATTCGTCACGCATTTTTATCCAGGACATCAAACCATCCTCCACGCGCCGACGAACGCCAGCACGATAACCAGCAGCATTCTGAGGGTGAGAACGTCGCTCATTTGCACCACCCTGCTGCCGACAGAACGACGAGAGGTTGGTGATGAGCAAACACGGCCTTCTCGCGCGCATCCTCGATCGATCCCAATTCGAAAGCCGGGGCTGTGAAATCCTCGCAATCGCCCGGATATTCAATGACGACCGGATGATGCGGCGGGAACTTCTGCAATTCCTCGATGAGTTCTGCGACTGTCATGCTGCGCTCCGGATCTCGCGCAACACGCGCATCGTGACTTCGCGCTCGTTGCGCAGTGATTCAATTTCTTCCATGGCCTCGCGCAGCATCCGTTCGGTTTCAGTCTCGCGTTTGCGCAGGCTGGAAAGGTCATAACCGAGCTGATAGAGCATCCACAGCACGGGCGCATCGTTGCCGCACACCGAGATAAGCCGGACCAGCTTCGGCCACACGATGCCCTCCTGCCCTGACTGCCAGCGGGAGAATTGGGCCTTGTCTACGTCGAGTTCGCGCTGCAATTCCTTGTCGAGTTCATAGCCGGCCGCTTTCGCGCACAGACTGATTGCGCCGCCTAGCGTCTTTTCGCGCTCGATCTCTCTGATCGTTACCTCTACGGGGATTCCGGCCTGTGTGCTCATCGGTTCGCAAGCAAGTTGTGTGGTGTTGAGAGGCCAAAAATGGCCAAATAAAGGCGCCACAAGAGCGCCTTCGGGAAACTCGATCAGACGGTCGCCTGTTCCTGGAGGGAACGTTCCATGGCGGCTTTCAGGATCAGGTATTTGTCGACCTTCACGTTGTAGTTGTCCGTGGCGATCCGTTGCAGCGTGCGGCGGTTAAGGCCGGTCGCCTGAGCAAGCGGCGTGAGCGGCTGTTTCGAAAGCCACTCGCGGAGGGTTTGAAGTTCATCCATGGCGTCTTCGCTCTACGGGTTGGATTGGGGCGATTTCATTTTAGACATGTCTGTCTTAGAACGCAAGTCACACATGACTGAACCTTATGGGTAGCCTCCACACTATGTCTAAACCAATCAGAAAAACGCCGTCCCGCGCCTTGGTGGTCCTCAGTGACAACCTGAGAGCGCTCGCGGAAAAAAACGAATGGACCCAGGAGCGACTTGGAAAAGAAACGGGGATCGGGCAACGTCAAGCCGGCCGAATCGTCAATCGCGATATCGAACCAAAACTCGATACTCTTTCCGAGATCGCAGAGAAACTGCGCGTCGCGGAGCCTCTACTGCTTTGCCCTGGTATGACGCCGGATCAACTCGCGATCAAACCGCGGATCAAAGGCCCATTAGCAGCCTTAATCGAGCGTTTGATTGATCTGGAGAATGAAGGAAAGCTTACAGATCAAACGATTGCGATCCTGACCTCAATGTTAGCCATCGCTATGCCCGATGCGCCCCCCCGTATCCCGGAAGAAAAAAAAGCTGCACAATAAGCCCATCTTTGTAAGGGGCCGTAAGTGCCCTATTCGGAGCGATTAAAGCTCCATCCCATTCCGAGGGTTGCACCATGGGCGATGCGGCAAGGCCGGACCTATATCTAATCAAGAACGAAGGGCCGATTCAGGAGGGCCCTCGACCATTCAATAACGGCTCCGCGATCGTTCTGGAAGCCGAACATGGGCGCCTCCGAGAAAATACGCTACGCATACTCACCCACGAGGATGCGACCGCGCTATTGACCGGCCTCGCAATGGCAATCGTCCAGGTTCTGCACGCGCAGCAGTCTCTCTGATTTTCGGCGCACCCCCGCGCCGTTTTCGCTCGCGAAAAATTAGACATCTTTGTCTTGACACCTAGACATACGTGTCTTATATTTATCTCACTGACCCACGAACCACACTCAGTGAGACCACCATGAAACCCATCACCGCAATCCTCCTCCTCGCGCTGGCCACCTCGGCTCACGCGGCGAACACATCGGCCAGCCACGGGCACCACGGCGGCGGCAACAGTGGTGCTCTCGGCGCCGCACCGGGCGCGTTCGGTGGCTCGTCGAGCGCGGCAGCTGGGCAGAGCGGCAATGGTAGCCGGTACTCGATGGTCGACAACTACCAGCCATGGCCGCAAGCCGAAATGGCCCAGTTCCAGAAAGCTGAATTCACGCCCTACGCGGGCAAGTGAGATCGTCATGAAGATCACCGGCTATGTCTGCACCTTCCTCGCGCTGCAGTATGCGTTCATGGTGCTCACCGAATATGTTTGCCCGGATGGTCACCGGATGCATGTCCGGACGGAAACCATCGATTGGCAAGCGAAGAACTTTGTCTGGGGCTGAACATGAACCTCGACGAACCTGATTACATCGATCTTGACGAACCCACCGGCGAGCACATCGTCTGCGAGAGCTGCGGTGAAGACGCCGTGATCGTGAAGCGTGACTGCGGCATCGGCGCTTACGAATATTGGGGCGCTCGCGGCGTGCACGTCGATATGCGCAACTGCTGTTCTGAATGTGGAGACGAGGTATGAGCACTCTCACCTATTGCGCGAAACAGGCCGCGGCTATGTCGGAACACGCGACTGAGCGCGCCAAGTCGAAGATGGACAACGCGATCGATGCCGAGGAAGCCAGAGACGAACTCATCGCCAAACGCACGCAGGAACTGATCGTTCAGCGCATGGCTGCCATGGCCCCTATCGATATCGTCGCGGGCCTGCAGAGCGCGAACGAAGGCGCCGCAGAGGCAATGCGCGCTCATCTGCTCGCCGGGAATATGCAGGTGTTCGGCGTGATGGCCCGCGCGCTGGTGCATATGTTCATCGAACAGGACAGCGAAGTCATGGCGCATGACTGGCTTGATCGGATCGATCGCGAAGTCGCGGCGTGGAGTAACTGACATGACCGGCCTCCTCATCCTCGGCTTACTCGTTCTGCTGATCGACGGCTGCGCACTGCTGATGACCTATATCGGAGGGTGCTCGTGATGGTCACCCTCCACAGACGCAGACAGTGGCGAGACAAGCGCGCACGCCCGACCTTGGACGATCTGATGCACGCCGACGCGATGATCGGCATCCACTGCGCGCTGGCTGGAATCTTCACTGTCCTGATCATTCTCGTTGCGCTGCTCGGTCAGGACTTCGTGAATCTTTTATTTGGAGACTGAGGTAATGAAACACCGCGATCGCGTGCCACGCACGCTCAACGACGCCTTCGGGCCATACGCGAAGCTCCACGTCGAGCCGCCAAAGACGCCACTGCGCGACAAGATCCTCGCGTTCGCATTGTTCGCGGCAGTCGGTGCCGGGTGGTATCTGATCGTGCTGGTGAAGTCGTGATCCGCGCCTTCGACCGTTTCTATGAGAAGCATCCCCACATCGCTTTCGCCATTGCGATCGTGGCAGCCGCAATCACCCTTTACTGGAGCATGCCGTGACTACAAAGAAATCCACCGAACTGACCGTTATCGAGCGCGCTGCGGTTGCGCTCGGGACATCCGAACGTGAAGCCAATGTGCGCGAACTCGTCGCACAGTCGGTCACGATCGTAGAGATCAAGAACGGTGCCGCGCGTGATCAAGCCCACGGCGCATTGATGGCGTTGCGCAATACACGCACCGACATTACGAAAGCGGGTAAGTCCGCACGTGACGATGCCAACGCATTTTCCAAAGCGGTGATCGCTGAAGAAAAGCGCTTGGTCTCGATCATCGAACCGGAAGAAACGCGCTTGCTAACACTGCGCGACGCGTGGGACGAAGCGCGCGAGGCCGAGAAGCGCGCGAAGGCCGAAGCGGAAGCGCGGCGCATCGCGTTGATCCGCGAGCATATCGAAGATATCCGCACTATCGCTGTGCGCGCCACCGGGCGATCGGCTGCTGAAATCGAGATCGAAATCACCGATCTCGTCGCACTGTTGATCGATGTGCCGCGTTTCGCTGAGTTGACCGGCGAGGCCGAAATGGCGCGCGGCGCGACGCTCGACAAGCTCCGCAGCCTGCACGCCGCAGCGCTCGCGCAGGAAGCCGAAGCAAAGCGCCTGGCTGAAGAACGCGCTGAACTGGCGAAGCTGCGCGCCGAGCAGGAAGAACGCGATCGCATCGCAGCGGCTTCACGCGCCGAGCAAGAAGAGAAAATTCGTGCTGCGCGCGAAGCTGAAGACGCTGCCCGCCGTGAAGCCCAGCGCAAGGCCGACGACGCGATCCGCGCCGAGCGCGAAGCACACGAAAAGCGCATGGCGGCCGAGCGTGCAGAAATGCAGCGGCAGCAGGAAGAAGCCGCAGCCGAGCAGCGCCGACGCCAACAGAAGATCGACGCCGAGCAGGCTGCAGCGCGCGCCGAACTCCAGCGCCAGCAGGACGAACTTGCTGCGCAGCGCCGTGCTGAAGCTGATGCAGCAGCAGCGAAGCAGCGTGAAGCCGATCTTGCCGCAGCGAAGGCTGCTCGTGAACAAGCGGAACACGAAGCGGAAGTGCGTCGCATACGTGATGAGGCCGACACCAAGATCCGGAACGCCGCGCATTTACTACTGAATGCCTGTATTGCTGCTTTAACCGAATGCCCCAATCTCAAATGCGCCAGTCAATTGCGCACCGCGATTGACGAAGCCGGTGCCGAATATTTTCTCGAAGTACCGCAACTCGAAGACGAAGACCTCCCCTTTTGAATTCCTAACGCCCGGCTGAGTCTCGGGCATGGAGCCTTAAATGAATGACCTCGTAGACCTGTCGCCCCGCTCGCTCGATGAAGCCATGAAGCTCGCGGAAATCCTGTCTGATTCCAGCATCGTGCCGAAGGATTTCATCGGCAAGCCCGGTAACGTGCTGGTCGCTATCCAGTGGGGCATGGAGCTTGGCCTGAAGCCGATGCAGGCCATGCAGAACATCGCCGTCATCAATGGCCGTCCGTCACTATGGGGCGACGCAGTGCTTGCGCTGGTGCTGGCCTCCCCGCTTTGCGAATACGTGCAGGAGTGGGAAGAAAAAGGCACCGCCTATTGCAAGGTGAAGCGGCGCGGCAAGCCGGAAGATATCCAGCACTTCGGCGACGAGGAAGCGAAGAAAGCGGGCCTGGTAGGTAAGCAAGGCCCGTGGGCTCAGTATCCGCAGCGAATGAAAAAGATGCGCGCCCGCGCGTTCACGCTGCGTGACAACTTCGCCGACGTGCTGAAGGGCATCCAGATCGCGGAAGAAGTGATGGATATTCCGCCTGAAAAGGACATTACTCCGACCAAGCAAACGCCCGTACAAATCGCACAGGCCGCTGCCGACAACGCGCGGCCGGCGCTTACCGATCATCATACGGGCCTGATTCTCGGCCTCGAAGCGGTCGCCGGAAATTACGGTTCTGAAGCTCTTGCCGAATCATGGGCGAAGCTCACGAAGGAAGATCGCAAGGCGATCGGCCCGGCTGAACTGACGCGCCTTAAGCAGATTGCCGCAGTTGGCGAGACGCAAGCGGCAGAGGTTGAGCAGGAAGCCGAGCCGGTGACGGAAGAAGCGGAGCGCCAACCGGGGGCAGACGATGAGTGACGCCATCGAACAGCGCACCGAAGAATGGCGCGCGGCGCGAGCGGGAAAGCTCACGGCAAGCCGATTCGGTGATGCGATCGCCTTCTCTGGCGGCGAGCCCGGCGACGTGTACAAGAGCGGTCCGAAGAAAGGCAATCCCAAGCCGCGCACACCAACGGCCGCGCGTGAGAAGTACATGCGCGAGATCGTGTTCGAACGCCTCGCCGACACGCCGCGCCATGAAGTCGGTGGCCGCGCGACGCAATGGGGAACCGATATCGAGTCGTACGCAAAGGATGCTGCCGAGCTGGAGACGGGCCTGATCATCATGCCGGGCCACTTCGTGACGCATGACCGCTATGCGTTCATTGGCGCCTCACCTGACGGCCTGATTGCAGCAGACGGCGGCTACGAGTCCAAGTGTCCGATGGATGAGGCGGTGCACATCAACACGCTGCTCACCGGCATGCCTGATGACCATATCCCGCAGGTGCAAGGCGGGATGCTGGTCACTGGCCGCAAGTGGTGGCTGTTTGCCTCCTACGATCCGCGCGTGCCTGATCCGTATCGGCTCTATACCCAGCGCATCGCACGTGACGACGCGTATATCAACGGCGTTTTGCTGCCCGGCCTGTTGCAGTTTGAGGCTGAGGTGCAGGCGATGATCAAACGACTTCAGGAGAGGGCTGCGTAATGCGCCACGTCAGCACTTCTTCGATGATAGAGCGGCTAGTCGGCATGCTCGGCACCGCCGATCTGTCTGAGTGGGAAACCGGCTTCGTCCAGTCATTGCAGCGGCGGCTGGCTGAAGGTCAGGTAACCGCTCTCACTGAGTGCCAAGTAGAAACGCTCGACCGGCTGCATAGCAAGCACTTCGCCTAACCCAAGGAGAACCCATGTTCACGCTTCAGAACCAGCTTTGCAAGATTGTGTCATGCACGAACGTCGCCGAGAAGCACGGTAAAGAGCGCGTCGCAGCTCTTTCGATTGGCCTCTATCTGGTCGGCTCCCAATGGCTGCTTGACGATTTTGATATCGCGCTGGCGCCGATGATCTGGCGTCGTCCTCAGCCGACACCTGGCGAACTGCCTATGGATCATACCGACCTCACGGAACTGCGCTTCCCGTTCATGCGTGATTTTGCATGGTCGCGTAAGTATGCCGGGTACACACTGCGTTTCCGCATCGGTGCTACCGGCGCAGAAGACGTGCTGCTCGCGGAATGCGGCCTGAAAGACATCCGCTTCGTCGCGCAGGAAGGCGGCTCAGTCGGCATCGGCTTCAAGGTGACGGCGCATCCGAAGGATGAGGTCGACCACGGCAAGATTGCCACGCGTCTCCAGCAGGAAATCTTCATCGACCTGACGCCGCCGGATCACATCCCGACGCTGTTTGATGGACAACCGGATGAGCAGAACGACGAGCGCGATCCGTTCGAAGGATCTGACTTAGCTCAGACCGAAGCAAGTGACTAACCCCGGAGCCTGCGCGGTGGTCTCCCGCGCGGCGTGTTTAAGGGCGGCTCGCATAGCGCTCTCTTTTTATTCGCAGGAACAGCAATGTCGCGTCGCATTTCGCTTGACGAGTTGATCGAATCCAGAGTCGAGCGCATCCCAGAGTGCGGCTGTTGGATATGGATTGGGGCGTTATTCGAAAACAGCGGATATGCGCGAGTCAAACGCGACGGTAAAGATCAAGTTGCGCACCGGGCGATTTATGAAGAGATCGCCGGACCAGTGGAGCCGGAACTTGAACTCGACCATTTATGCCGGGTCCGGTGTTGTGTAAATCCTTCCCACGTTGAACCGGTGACAGGTCGCGTGAATGTGTTGCGCGGAGAAACGATTGTTCGCGAGAACTGGCGTAAAACGCATTGCCATAAAGGGCATCCGCTATTTGGAGAGAATTTGTTCGTAAGGCGTGATGGTCGACGCAGATGCAGAACCTGTGAACGAGCCACACAAAAGAAGATTAAGAAGAACCCGATTTCTAAGGCCAAACACGCGGCCCGTGAGCGTGTACGTAGAGCAAAGGAGAAGCAAATGAAAGCAGGACAAGTACGGCAAGGCGACGTTTTTTGCGAACTCATTGAAGGATTCGTTATCCCTTCGGATGCCAAAGAGGTTGATCCGACCGGGGACCGAATCACGCTCGCATTGGGTGAGGCAACTGGTCATCATCATTCAATTTTTGCAGAGGCCGGCGTGATCCCCGCAAAACTCTGGGATGTGGGCGCAGAGCGCTTTCTTCAGGTTATGCAGAAGACCACCTTGCAACATCAAGAACACGGTGCGATTCCGCTCACACCTGGCGTCTATCGAATCTCGAAATTCGGCGCTGGTACGCAGCGTGAATATTCACCCGAAGAAATTCGCAGCGTCGCCGACTGACCAGAACCCCAAATCACCGCCCCGAGAGACACTATGAAAAAGATCGAATCCCTGACCGCAGAGCAACAGGCGCGTTTCGGCGAATGGGTTGAGCGTTATCTGAAGATCGGCCTTAGCACCGAGTCGGCTGACTTCGAGAAAGCCAATGCCGCAGCGCTGCGCGCCTATGAACTGCTCAATCTGAAAAAGCCGATGGTGATATTGCGCATGGGAAGTCCATACGCGGCAACCTTCGGCGGCGCACTCGCCTTCTGGATGCTGAAAAACATGAAGGCACCAGACTTGGGGGCTCAGGTCAGGGCTCAGGTCAGGGCTCAGGTCAGGGATCAGGTCTGGGATCAGGTCTGGGATCAGGTCTGGGCTCAGGTCAGGGCTCAGGTCAGGGCTCAGGTCAGGGCTCAGGTCGGGGCTCAGGTCTGGGATCAGGTCGAGGCTCAGGTCGGGGCTCAGGTCGGGGCTCAGGTCTGGGATCAGGTCGAGGCTCAGGTCGGGAATCAGGTCTGGGCTCAGGTCGGGGATCAGGTCGGGGATCAGGTCAGGGCTCAGGTCAGGGATCAGGTCAGGGATCAGGTCAGGGATCAGGTCAGGGCTCAGGTCAGGGATCAGGTCAGGGATCAGGTCAGGGATCAGGTCAGGGATCAGGTCTGGGATCAGGTCTGGGATCAGGTCTGGGATCAGGTCGGGGATCAGGTCAGGGCTCAGGAAAACGAAATCACTCGCCTTGCTCGCGATGGACGGTGGAATGAATACGGCGGTCAGCTTTATCACGCCGGATGGATTGCATTCGCAACGTTCATGCGTGATGTGGTCGGCGTGACCGTCGACGCGAAATTCAGCATTGAGCAGGATCTGGCCGAATCGTGCGGGTGGGTATGGTGGCATGAAAACGTGCTGGCGATTTCGGACCGTCCCGCGATCATCAATCGCGACGCACGCCATCGGCTGCACTGCGAAGATGGTCCCGCGATCGCATATCGCGATGGCTGGAAGCTCTACTACGTGCACGGCGTGAACGTGCCGGCCGACATCATCGAGAATCCGGAATCGGTAACGGTTGAGCGCATTGGCAAAGAGACAAACGCGGAGGTGCGCCGCGTGATGATCGAGCGATACGACGCCGCACGCTATCTGCTCGATTCCGGCGCGCATCAGGTCCAGCGGGACGATTACGGCATTCTCTATCGAAAGGAACTGGCTGGCGATGAACCGATCGTGATGATCCGCGTGCTCAATAGCACGCCGGAACCGGATGGCAAGCTGACGCGCGCACAGGCCGCAGAAGCGTTCGGCGAGGATGCGGTAATGCGTCGGCTAAACACCATGCGCGCGATCGGCGTAGCGGTCCCGGATGAGCCGTTGTTCAAGGAGTACTTTCTTCGAGTGCCGCCTGATACGCGCACTGCACATGCCGGCGCTGCCTGGTCATTCGGCAAGACGGTGGATGAATACGCGCCCAGCATCGAATCGTAATGGCGAGCTTTGGAGATTCGTATGAACGCGCAAAGCGATCGGCGACCTTTTCGAGACCACACTATGACACCCAACCAAATCAAACAGATCGCGCTCGCAAGCGGACTCGACTTCGAGACGATGGATGCCGAACTGCTTACGTTCGTCGAGTCCCTGCTATCTGCATGCAAGCCTGTCGCGCCCGAAGGGTGGAAGTTGGCTCCCGCTAAGCACGAAGGCCGCGCCGGTCTTACTGATGCAATGATGCGCGCATTCTACGATGCGTTCGAAGCCAATTCGCAGCGCGGCGACTTCGAGCGGCTGAACGCCGGGTACAACGCGATGTTGGGGGTAGTGCCCTCAGCAGAGTATTGGACGAAAGAACAGGTTGCAGCGGTGCGTGAGGACGCAAAGCGGCTACTTGGCAAGTTGACGCCGGGAAAGTTGGTAGATGCCGCGCCAGCGCAATCGTCGGAGCCGGTAGGGAACATTCAGCGCGACAACATCCATGGTTTCCACATGGAAGCAAAAGTGCCTTGGGACAGTCTGCCGATTGGAACGTTGCTCTACGCCGCCCCGCCAGCACAGACACGGGTGGCGCTGACGGAATCGGCTCTGCGCAAAGCCATGTCGCAAGCATGGCAACTCGGCCAGACATACTGGCAACAGGCCGATAGCGATTCGTATAGGCAACAGGACAAGTCAGACGCCACTCGACAGAGGTATCTGGCCTTAGTCGAAGAGACGATATCCCATCTGACCGCTGCGCAGTCAGCAACCGGAGCCAAATGATGACGCCCGAACTCATTACCTATTCGCCAGCTCCCGCCGAGCCTTACGAGTCATTCGCCCAACGCCTTCGCAAAGCCCGCAAGGAACTGGGCCTGACGCAGAAAGAAGTCGCCGCGCGCATCAAGAAATGCAAGAGCGAGATATCCCAATACGAGACCGGCACGCTACCGAGCTTCTGGAACCTGTGCGAGCTCGCACGTGCATTGAACGTTTCGCTGGACTGGCTATGCGGCCTTACCGACGAACGCCGGCCGCTCAGAATGGAGATGTGACAATGCCACACGCAATGAAAGCGCCTACGCCGGAAATTCTGCTCGAGTTGATGAAGCCAGGTCAGGTCTACGCACCGCACAACCTCGCACGCCTGATCAGATGGCCGTCAGCGGAAGTCAAAAAGATGCTGCTCGATATGGTCGCATGCGGAACGTTGAGGGTCACGCAGCCGCACAAGCGCGTCAGCTTTATCATGGCTGGCACCGAGCACATGCGCAAACAGGCCGGCCCGAAGCCGCAGATCGACCCGGAGACGGTCGCGCAGCCGCGGACCTATGCGGTGCTGACTGGCCTGCTATCAGGCTATGACGCGGAGATTGCGCGGCGGCAACAGCTTTGCATGACGTTGCGGAGGGTGGGATGAGCGAAAAGGCTCTCTCCCTCAAGGAGGCTGCCGCGCTGCTCGGCGTCTCCTACTCGACGGTCTACGCCCACAAGGAAGAAATGGGTTTCTTCCAGATCGGAAATCAGTGGCGCATCTGGCCTGGCAGTCTGAAATCAGCCACAGAGTACAATTCCAACCGACCGGCGCGGACGGAACAGGAGAACACAAAATGTCAATCCGTAAGCGCGAAGGCTCGGACCTTTGGCACGTCGACATCCGCACACCGGGTGGAAAACGAATTAGACAGACTACTGGAACGGCCAACAGAAAGGAGGCTCAGGAGTATCACGACAAGCTGAAGCATGAGCTTTGGCGAATCGAGAGGATGGGAGAGCGGCCGGCGCACACATGGAATGATGCTGCCGTCAGGATGTTGAAGGAAAGCGCGGACCTCGCGGACTGCGACAATCGGGCTATCCACCTACGGCACTTCCGGAAGTTCTTCACAGGCCGCGAACTCTCATCGATAACCCGCGATGAAATCGTCGCGGCGCTGCCGGAATGGGATCAGCGGTGCAAGACCGAGCAGAAACCCGTCTCGCGTGCGACGAAAAACAAATACCTCGCGACCATGCGGATCATGCTGAAACTGGCAGCCGACAAATGGGAATGGATCGATCGGGCTCCAAAGCTGGAAGATCTGAAGCTGGCGAACCGGCGCATCCGTTGGATCACGAAGACGGAAGCACAGCGGCTGATCAGCACCATCCGGGCCGACTGGATGCGGGATGTGGCGATTCTCGGGTTTTCCACCGGGCTGCGCCGCGCCAACCTCCTTGGTCTGGAGTGGTCGCAGATCGATCTAGTGAGTCGGCGGGCATGGATACATCCGGACCAGGCCAAGGCGCGCAAGCCCATTGGCGTGCCATTGAACGATGATGCGGTGGAAGCGATTCGTCGATGGATCGGCCAACATGAGCGGTTTGTATTCGTGCGGAACAAAAAACCGATCCCGGTGACCAGTTGGTGCAGCGCGCAATGGGACAGACAATGCGCTCGCGCCGGAATCGAGAACTTCCGGTTCCACGATGTGCGCCACACGTGGGCAAGCTGGCACGTGCAGGCAGGGACGCCGTTAAACCGGCTGATGGAGTTGGGAGGATGGGCGAAGTATGAGCACGTTCTCCGGTATGCCCACCTTGCACCGGATCATCTGGCAGAGCACGCCAACATGGTCACAATATGGGCACAACCGGATGCAGGAAACGTGCAAACCCTTGCGGCATAAGGCTCTGCGAAAGCCTTATTTCACCAGGGTCATGCGAAACTGGGCTGGGTTGGACCTCATATAATACTTGTTTGCCTTAGCTAAAGTCAGAATTGACTGTTCCCGGAATCCATGAACACACCGCTCGCTACCGCTTCAGGCACGCCTTCAGTTGCGCCCGCAGTTGCTCACACGGGCACCGCTGCCACGGCACAGGCTTCCGCGCCCGTCGGACTTCCAGTCTTGCCGCGCCCCGCCGCTGACGAATTCGACGCAGTCATCGGGCAAGGCGCCTACATGCCGCTGACGCAGTTCGGCGTGATCGACGCAACCGGTGACGACGCGGCGAGCTTCCTGCACGGCCAGTTGACCAACGACACCCAGCACCTCGACGCCGCCAACGCGCGGCTTGCGGGCTATTGCTCGGCCAAGGGCCGGCTGCTGGCGTCGTTCCTGACGTGGCGCACCGGCGAGACGATTCGCTTGCTGGTGTCGAAGGACGTGCAGGCCGCCGTGCAGAAACGACTCTCCATGTTCGTTCTGCGCGCCAAGGCCAAGCTGGTTGATGCGAGCGGCGAACTGGCGGTGGTGGGCCTCGCGGGCGACGTGCGCAAAGCGCTTTCCGGCGTGTTCGATGCGTTGCCCGACGGCGTGCACGTCCAGGTGGACAGCACGGCGGGGTCGCTGATTCGCGTTCCGGACGCGCTCGGCCGGTTGCGCTATCTGTGGGTCGGCCCGAAGGCGGCGGTCGAGGCACGCCTGCCCTTGCTCGATGAAAAGCTCAAGCGCGTGTCGCCGGCAGTGTGGGATTGGCTCGACATTCGCGCGGGCGAACCACGCATCACGCAACCGGTGGTCGAGCAGTTCGTGCCGCAGATGGTCAACTTCGACGTGCTCGGCGCAGTCAATTTCCGCAAAGGCTGCTATCCGGGTCAGGAAGTGGTGGCGCGCAGCCAGTATCGCGGCACGATCAAGCGGCGCACCTCGCTCGCGAACGTGACGGGCGAACTTGAAACGGTCAAGGCCGGTGCCGAACTGTTCCACTCAGCCGATCCCGGCCAACCGTGCGGTATGGTGGTGAATGCGGCGTCGGCGCCGGAGGGCGGTGTCGATGTGCTGGTGGAGATCAAGCTGGCGGCGCTCGAAGGCGGCACGGTGCATCTGGGCGCGGCGGAGGGTCCGGTGCTGACGTTCCTGGCGTTGCCGTATGGGTTGCCGACTGAGGTTTAAGCTCCCGAACCAGAGCGGCGCAATCGAGCGCCGCTTTTTCATGGCATCTGCCTCTGTTCCTCCACCGTCCCCACCGGGAGACTCCCGCCGATGTGCCTGATCGTTTTCGACTGGCGGCCCGATGCGGTCGACGGACCGCTCTTCACGCTCACCGCGAATCGCGACGAATTTTTTCGCCGCACCGCGGAGCCGATCAGCTGGTGGCATGACGCGCCGACCGTACTGGCCGGACGCGATCTGGTGGGCGGCGGCACGTGGCTCGGCATGTCGCGCGACGGCCGCTTCGCCGCGCTGACCAATTACCGCGCGCCGCACGAAATGCGCGCCGATGCGCCGACCCGCGGCACGCTTGTCAGCGACTGGCTCAGTGGCGCCGCAAACGGCTCGGACAACGGGACGCACGAAACCCCGCTCGACTATCTGCAACGCGTCGCGCAAACCGGTGACATCTACAACGGCTTCAATCTGCTCGTCGGCGACTGGACGCGCCGCGAGCTCGGCTGGTACTGCAACCGGTCGAACACCGCGCCCACACTGCTCGAGTCCGGCACGCACGGTATCTCGAACGCGGTGCTCGATACCGCCTGGCCGAAGCTGGTTAAAAAGCGTGCGGAACTGGGCGCCATGCTCGCCCGTGATGCGATGCCGCCGCTTGAGCGCCTGATCGATCTGATGCGCGATCCGCACCTCGCGCGCGATGACGAATTGCCGTCTACCGGTATTCCGCTCGAACGGGAGCGGGCGTTGTCGGCGGCGTTTATCGAGACGCCGGAGTACGGCACGCGCGGCACGACCGCGGTGCGCGTGGTCGCGAATGGCGAGGTGATCAGCGTAGCGGCCGCCGAACGCAGCGATGACAACGGCTCGCATCGGATCGTGCGACCCGGCGATTTCGAGCGCAGCTTCGCGTTCAATGTCGAGCGCGACATTGCCTGACGAACGTTTGGCCACTAGCCCGGCCATTCACTGCCTGACGATCACTTAATGACCGCCTCGCCATGGTGCAGTCGGTGATCAATCGCACGATCTCCCAGACGGCCTATACAGAGCGCAGACTACTCCACGCCGAACGCCGCCCGCAATGCCGCGGCGGCATCCGCATGCGCCTCTGCGACGTCAGGCACGTAGCCACCCATCTTGAAGAACTCGTGAATCATGCCCGGGTAACGTTTCAGCGTGACCCGATTTCCCGCTGCACGCAGTTTCTCCGCATACGCATCGCCTTCATCGCTTAAAGGATCATATTCGGCGGTCGCGATCCATGCCGGCGCAAGGCCGCCGAAATCCGGCGCGCCGCGCGTCCCGTCGAGCGGCGCGAAACGCCAGTCGTCGCGGTCGCTTTTATCGCGCACGTATTGATCGAAAAACCATTGAATCGTGTCGCCCGACAGCAGGAAGCCGTTGGCGAGCCGCGAGTGCGAATCGGTTTGCTGATAGCCCGTGGTACCCGGATAGATCAACAATTGCAGCGCAAGCTTGATACCCGCGTCGCGTGCCAACACCGCGCACACCGTTGCCAGCGTGCCGCCCGCGCTATCGCCACCCACGGCCAGCCGCTCCGCATCGATGCCGTACTCAGCAGCGTGCGCGTGCAGCCAGGTCAACGCATCGAACGCGTCTTCAACCGCGGTTGGGAATTTGTACTCGGGCGCGAGCCGGTAATCGACCGACAGCACCGTGCACTTGCCATCGCGCGCGAGCATCCGGCACAAAGCATCGTGCGTATCGACACTGCCGACCGTGAAACCGCCACCGTGGTAATACACCAGCGCCGGCGCAGGCTCGGCCCAACTCGGTTCAACAGGCTGATAAAGACGCGCGCGAATCGTCGCGCCGTCGCGCGTCGGCACGTGCAGGTCTTCGACCGTGAACATTGGCGCACTCGCGATCTCCAGAATCGGCGCGCTTTTTTCGTAGGACGCGCGCGCCTGTTGCGGAGTCAACTCGTGAAGTTGCGGGCGTTTCGCGCGCGCGATCATGTCGAGCACCTGCTCGATTTTCGGGTTCAGCGGCATTGGGCGTCGAGTGGCGCGTGGGCGGCGAAGGTTAGTGGGTCAAGTTAGTGGATCAAAAGTGGGGAAACAGCGCCTAGCTGGCGTTCTTCACTTCGGGCTTCAACGACATCGGATCAGTCGGGTTGCGCAACTGCTCGATGTCCTCATGACGCAGCTTCACCGTCGCCATGATGCCCGGATGCGTGACGATGTAGAAACGCCGCGCCGCAATCGCTTCGAACGTGATCTCGGCGACGTCGGCCGCGGTCAGCTTGCCCGATTGCACCGCGCGCTGCAGTTGCTTGCCGGCGGCGATCTGCGAGCGGGTCGGCCGGCTATCGTTGCGCAAATCCGCCGGCCGCGCGCGTTCTGCGTCGGCGATGCCGGTCGGCACGAAGGCCGGGCACAACAATGAACAGCCTACTGCGCCGCCCTCCGTTTGCCCGGCTTGCGCCAACTGCAGGTCGTGATAAAGCGTCTCCGTCAACGACACGACGGCATGCTTCGATGCGTTGTAGATACCCATCGCGGGCGGCGACAACAAGCCCGCCACAGACGCCGTGTTGACGATATGCGCGGGTTCGTTCTGCCGCAGCATGATCGGCGTGAAGGCGCGCACGCCGTGCGCGACACCCATCACGTTGACGTTGAACACCCACGCCCAGTCGTTCGCCGAGCTTTCCCAGAGGAAGCCGCCCGAGCCCACGCCCGCGTTGTTAAAGAGCAGATGGACTTTACCGAAGGCGTCGAGCGCCGCTTGCGCGAGCGCTTCGACCTGGGCGGCGTCGGACACGTCGGTCGGCACGCCAATCGCCTCCGCACCGCCCGCGCGCAATGCGTCGACGGCTTGCGCGAGCGCCTCGGGATTCACATCGGCCAGCACGAGCTTCATGCCGAGCGACGCGCCCTTCTCCGCGAACGCCCGGCCGAAACCGCTTGCCGCACCGGTGATCACCGCCACCTTGCCTTCAAATTCGAACATCCTTCCTCTCCTGGATTTAGCGGTCGGGGATTATCTGCTGGGAACCGTCTCAGCCGATATGTCTATCGGCTGAACCCCAGCGACATCCCCTGCATGCGCGGCTCGACAACCGCCGAGATTAGATCAGCTTGACGAGCTGCTTGCCGAAGTTCTTGCCCTTCAGAAGGCCGATAAACGCCTCGGGCGCCGCATCGAGCCCTTGCGCGATGGTCTCGCGATATTGCAGCTTCTTCTGCGCCACCAGCGTGCCGAGCTGCTTGAGCGCTTCAGGCCACACGTCCATGTGCTCGCTGACAATGAAGCCCTGTACGAGCAACCGCTGCGTGAGCATCAGCGACGGATGCTTGAGCGGCATCGGCTGGCCGTCATAGCCCGCAATGAACCCGCACAACGCGATGCGGCCGAACGCATTCATGCGCGCAAGCGTCACGTCGAGCACTTCGCCGCCGACGTTCTCGAAGTAGCCATCTACGCCGTCCGGCGTCACCGCTTTCAGCTCCTGATACAGATTGCCGGCCTTGTAGTCGACGCAGGCGTCGAAGCCGAGTGTCTCGACCACATAGCGGCACTTATCCGCGCCGCCCGCGATACCGACCGCGCGCGCACCGGCCAGTTTCGCCAGTTGCCCGACCACGCTGCCCACGGCGCCACTCGCGGCGCTGACCACCACCGTATCACCCGCCTTCGGCACGATAATCTTGTTCAGGCCGTACCAGGCCGTCACGCCCGGCATGCCGACCGGGCCGAGATAGGCCGACAGCGGCACATGCGTATCGTCGACCTTCTGTACGCCCGCACCATTCGAGGTGCCGTACTCCTGCCAGCCGAACATCGCGACAACCTTATCGCCGACCGCGAACTTCGGATTCTTCGACTCCACCACTTCGCCCACCGTGCCGCCGATCATCACTTCGTTCAGCGGCTGTGGCGCTGCGTACGACTTGCTGTCGTTCATCCGGCCGCGCATGTACGGGTCGAGCGACAGGAAGTGATTGCGCACGCGGAATTCGCCATCGGCAAGCGGCGCCAGCGGCGTTTCGACAAGCTTGAAGTTATCGGGCGTAACAGCGCCTTGCGGACGCGAAGCCAGCACGAGTTGACGGTTGATCTGGGGCATGACGATCGTCTCCATGAGTTACCGATGTGATCGGCGAATAGTTCGAACCAACAGCGTCTGCTAAAGAGGAGTCAGCGCGCGCGACGCTCGACACGCGCGCTATTCATCCGGCGATTAACCGTCGCTTGGGCCGGGTTTCGCCGAAGGATCGCTGCGCAGACGCTGTTGCGTCACGTCGCGGCCCACGGCGAGGCGCCGCATATATTTGAACGTGCCGAGTGCTTTGGCGACGAAGTGGCCTTCGCTGTCGCGGATCTCGCCTTCGCAATAGGCCATGGTGGTCGAGCGGTGCAGCACGCGGCCGGTGGCGCGCAATTCGCCGCGGCCTGGCTGCATGAAGTTGACCTTCATCTCGACGGTGACCACGCCGACGCCATCGCCGGCCAGACTGCGCGCGGCCATCGCGAGCGCGACGTCAGCGAGTGTCATGGTCACGCCGCCGTGCGCGACGTCCCAGGTGTTCATGTGATCGGGTTGCAGCGGCAACACGACTTCGCTGGCGCCGTCCGCCGCCGACAACAACTGCGCGCCGAGCCGGTCGACGAACGGGCTTTCGGGCAGCGTCGCGCTGCTCGCTTTAGATGAGGATGAGTCTGTCATTGCGGATTTCAGATTTCGTAGTCGACACATTCACGCGATTCGCGCACCGCACCGGTGAAGCCCTTCAGCGCCTGGTGCTTCGGATGGACCTGGTAGGCGTCGAGCGCGGCTTTGTCGGTGAAGTCCGACACCATCACGATGTCGTAAGTCGATTCGAGGCCCGGCGCCGCGATGCCGACTTCGAGCTTGAGCATGCCCGGAACAATGTCGCGGCAGCCTTCGAGTTTTTCCTTCAGCTTCAGGACGTTTTCGGGGCGCGAGGCACCTTCGGCGTGTTCTTTGAGTTTCCACATCACAATATGACGGATCACGGGATCACCTTCTTCGATTCGTTTCGTTGGACCGGGACTTGGCACAGCAGGAAATCATAACCGCTAGGGCGTTCACGCATGCGCCGCCCTCCGTGCCGCCAGACGCCCTAACCTGCGCACCGCGTCGTCGGCCTGATCGAGATCCGTACTCGGGCAACTCAGACGAATGAAATGATCGAAGCGCCCAGCGTTCGAAAACACCGTGCCCGGCATGACGCGAATGCCTTCATCCAGAGCCGCATCGAAAAAAGCAGCCGATGACGCGTCACGCGGCAGCTCGATCCAGAAAAACATGCCCCCGCCCGGCGGCGTAAAGCGCGTGCCCTCGGGAAACGAAGCGGCGATTGCTGCAGCCATCCGTTCGCGCTGAATCCGCAGACGGTCGCGCAAACGCCGCAGATGCCGTTCATACGCATTCGTTTCCAGAAATTCGGCAAGCACGACCTGCGACAACTGCTCGTTATGGCGCGACTGCGCGAACTTGAGCATGCCGATGCGCGGATGCCAGCGTCCGCCGTTGATCCAGCCGACCCGCATGCCGGGTGCGAGTGTCTTGTTGAACGACGTGCAATGGATCACCGTGCCGTCGGTGTCCCAGGCCTTCAACGATCGGGGCGGCTGCGCGGCGTCGGCGAGTTCGCGGTAGGGATCGTCTTCGATCAACGGAATGCCCGCTCGCGCGCAGAGTTCGACGAGCTGTGCTTTGTGCGTGTCGGGCATCACGCTGCCGAGCGGGTTCTGCAAATTCGGCACGACCACGACCGCCTTGATGTCGGGATGCGTTTGCAGCGCGAACGCCAGCGCTTCGATGGCAATGCCGGTGGTCGGACTGGCCGGAATTTCGAGCGCGCGCAGACCGAGGCTTTCGAGCACCTGCAGCAAGCCGAAGAAGCACGGCGATTCCACCGCGACCGTGTCGCCAGGCTGCGTGACCGCGCGCAAGGCCAGGTTCACGGCCTCGATGCCGCCGTGGGTCATGATCACATCGTCCATGCCGATCTGGATGCCGGCGTCGAGCGCACGGCGCGCGATGATGGCGCGCAGCTCAGGATCGCCCTGATCGGGTCCGGCCGCGGTCAGCAAGGTCGGCCGTCGGCGCAAAGCGCGCAGCGCGGCTTTTTGCAAAGCGTCGGTGGGATAAAGATCGGGCGATCCAGTCGCGCCGCCGAGATTCAGCGCGTCGGGATAGCGCTGGAATTTCGACACGATTGCCGAAATCGCCGAATGGATGCCGACGAACTGCGCGGCGCCGGGCACGACCGCAAGGTCGGGCTCGGTTGCCGCGGGCAGCGCCGCCGTTTGACGGGCGCGCACGAAAAAGCCGGCACGTGGCCGGGCGTCGATCAGCGCGGCGCGTTCCAGGGTTCGATAGCTCTCGGTCGCGGTTGCGAGGCTCACGCCGTGCCGCTGCATGAAGGCGCGCATCGATGGCATGCGGTCGCCGGGACGCAACACGCCGTTATCGATCGCGCGGCGGTATTGGTCGGCCAGTTGGCGGTAGAGGGGGCGGCAGTCGGCGGGTGGCGCTTCCGTGCACGTTGCCGCTTGTGCGTCGGGTATCGAGGTAGAAGTGCTCATAAGCCGATGGTGCGGATAGTTAGGGCGTGGCGACAGATACACATCCGCGAGATTCCAACCGATACAGCATGTTTAAACCTCGCCTTGTACCGGTTCACATTGTCCATTATTGCGCCTGTTTTCACCTGGACGGACTCAATAAGCTGTGTGGCATGAAAACGGTTTAAAGGAATCGGTCATGCCCATCACTCAACCTCGCGCCGGTTTGCCTCACGATGCCACCACCTCACGCGTTGCCACCGGTCAGATGGCCGTGCACGATCTGTGCGCACGAACTTCGATCGCAGCCGTCGAAGGCGATCTGCAGTTGGCCTTCCGCGATCATTCTCTTGCGTGGCTCGGAGACGCCGTGCCGGTCACGTCGGTCACGCTGCATGAAGGCGAACGCTATGTCACGCCGCAGCGCAGCGTCGTGTCGATCAGCACAGCGCATGCGAAATCCGCCGTGTTCGTCGTCGAGCCATGGCGCGCTGAACGCGAATGGCAACGCTCCATTTTCATCGGTCAAGCCGTACGCAAGCTGACAAGCCTCGTGAAAACGCGGCTGCAGCGCGCTACCTGAAACGTCGCTACCGGCGCACAACGGCCCGCTACAATGCATGACCCAAGCCGTTTCCTTCGAGGTGCCGGTCATGCCCTTTTTCCGCGTACTGCTGTCCCGCCCTGATGCCCGTTATGCCCGTCTGGCCGCGATCCTCGCCGTCATCACGCTGACGCTCAACGGCTGCGCCGGTCTGTTCGGCGGCGACCCTTTGCGTGTGAGCGTGGCCGGCATCGAGCCAGTCGACGGTCAGGGCCTGGAGATGCGCTTCAACGTCAAACTACGCGTACAGAACCCCAATGAATCCGCTGTCAACTTCGACGGCGTGTCGCTTGCGCTCGAACTGAACGGCAAGCCGTTCGCCAGCGGTGTCAGCGATCAGAGCGGCACCGTGCCGCGCTTCGGCGAAACGGTCGTCAACGTACCGCTGACGGTGCCCGCCTTCGCCGCGGTTCGTCAGGCATTCGCCTTCGCAGGCGCCGCGCAGTCGGGACAGATACCGTACATCTTGCGCGGCAAGCTTGCGGGCGGCCTGACAAGCACGACACGCTTCGTCGATCAGGGTACGTTGAGCCTGCCGGCGCTCGGTATGGCGTTGCCCTGATCTGGCCCGGTTCGCGCCGCCAGTCGCTGTGCTCGTGATGCACGCCGGAAACCTAAACAAGCCCGACCCACACATATAAAAAACGGGTGCCGTGGATTCAATGCCTGCACGTCACATCGCACCGAACCACACGACACCCGCTTTTAATCAAGCCCGCTTTCGCGCCTGATCACACCACTTCGAACAAGCCCGCCGCCCCCTGGCCGCCGCCGATACACATCGTCACGACGACCAGCTTCGCCCCGCGCCGCTTGCCTTCGATCAGCGCATGGCCGGTCAAACGCGCCCCCGACACGCCATAGGGATGGCCCACCGCAATCGCGCCGCCGTTCACGTTCAGACGGTCTTGCGGAATGCCGAGCTTGTCCGCGCAATACAGCACCTGCACCGCGAACGCTTCGTTCAGCTCCCACAGGTCGATGTCTTCGACTTTCAGGCCCGCCTGCTTGAGCAGCTTCGGCACCGCGAACACCGGACCGATACCCATCTCGTCCGGCTCGCAACCGGCCACCGCAAAGCCGCGGAAAATACCGAGCGGTTGCAGTCCTTCGCGCTCCGCGACCTTCGCGTTCATCACGACGCAAGCCGACGCGCCGTCCGAGAACTGGCTCGCGTTGCCCGCGGTGATCACGCCGCCCGGCATCGCGGTACGAATCTTCGACACGCCTTCGAGCGTCGTGTCGGCACGAATGCCTTCATCGGCGCTGACCGTGACTTCCTTCGTGAAGAGACGCCCGCTCGCTTTGTCGGCGACGCCGGCCAGCACCGTCAGCGGCACGATCTCGTCCTTGAACTTGCCGGCTTCGAGTGCGGCTGCGGCACGCTGTTGCGAGCGCACGCCGTATTCGTCCTGACGCTCCTTCGAGATCGAGTAGCGCTTCGCGACGTTCTCGGCGGTCTGCAACATCGACCAGTAGATTTCCGGCTTGTTCTGGCTGAGCCAGCCTTCGGTCACCATGTGGCGGTTCATCTCGTTCTGCACGCACGAGATCGATTCCACGCCACCCGCGACGAACACGTCGCCCTCACCGGCAATCACGCGTTGCGCGGCCAGTGCGATGGTTTGCAAACCGGACGAACAGAAACGGTTCACCGTCATGCCCGGCACGCTAACCGGCAAACCGGCGCGCAGTGCGATCTGGCGCGCGATGTTCATGCCCGTCGCGCCTTCCGGATTCGCGCAACCCATGATCACGTCTTCAATGCGCGCCGGATCCAGCTTCGCGCGCTCGACAGCGGCCTGTGTCGCATGGCCGCCTAGCGTCGCGCCGTGCGTCATGTTGAAACCGCCGCGCCATGATTTGGCGAGGCCCGTACGGGCGGTCGATACGATTACGGCATCAGTCATACATCTCTCCTATGTCGACCCGAGTTAGCGCTTTAGCGCTTACTCGGGTCCCATGCAAAGCGGTCGACCCGAGTTGGCGCTTTAGCTGTCGACCCGAGTTGGCGCTTTAGCGCTTACTCGGGTCCCATGCAAAGCTCTTACTCGGGTCCCATGCCAGTTGGCTGGTCCTTCCAGATGGTGATGGTGGGTGCGCTGGCGGATCGCTCAGTCGCCCCACTTCATTCATTTCGCTTATGTCGCCGAAGTGGCGGCCAATCAGCCGTTGAACCCACGGCCCTTCGCCGCGAGCTCCGCGATGCTCGGCGCCAATTGCCACGCATCGCCATTCGGGCGCGATGCATAGCGGCGAATCGCGCGTTCGACGTTATAGAGGCCGACCGTATCCGCATACAGCATCGGACCGCCGCGATAGAGCGGGAAGCCGTAGCCGGTCAGATAGACCATGTCGATATCCGACGCCTTCGATGCAATGCCTTCCTCGAGAATCTTCGCGCCTTCATTGACGAGCGCGAACACGAGGCGCTCGACGATTTCCTCGTCGCTGATCTTGCGGCGCTCGGCGTTGGCTTCCTTAGAGAACGACGTGATCATCTCGTCGACCACTTTCGACGGATACGCAGTACGGTCACCCGCCTTGTAGTCGTACCAGCCGCCACCGGTCTTCTGCCCGAAACGCCCCGTCTCGCACAGACGATCGGCGATCTTCGAGTAGTGCATATCAGGATGTTCCTGATAGCGGCGTTTGCGGATCGCCCAGCCGATGTCGTTACCGGCCAGGTCGCTCATGCGGAACGGGCCCATCGCGAAGCCGAACTTCTCGATCGCTTTGTCCACTTGCGCGGGCAATGCGCCTTCTTCGAGCATGAAGAGCGCCTGGCGGACGTACTGCTCGATCATCCGGTTGCCGATGAAGCCGTCGCACACACCCGAAACCACCGCGGTCTTCTTGATCTTCTTGGCGAGTTTCATGACGGTGGCGAGCACGTCTTTCGCCGTGTCCTTGCCGCGCACCACTTCGAGCAGCTTCATCACGTTGGCCGGGCTGAAGAAGTGCATGCCGACCACGTCTTGCGGACGCTTCGTGAAAGCGGCGATCTTGTCGACATCCAGCGTCGACGTGTTCGAGGCCAGGATTGCGCCGGGCTTCGCCACTTCGTCGAGACGCTTGAACACCTGCTCCTTGACGCCGAGTTCTTCGAACACCGCTTCGACGATCAGGTCGGCGTTTTTCAGGTCGTCGTAGGAGAGCGTCGGCGTGATCAAGGCCATGCGCTGTTCCAACGCTTCGGGCTTGAGCTTGCCTTTCTTGACGGTGGCTTCGTAGTTCTTACGGATCGTGGCAAGGCCGCGATCCAGCGCTTCCTGCTTGGTTTCCAGCAGCGTGACCGGAATGCCCGCGTTGATGAAGTTCATCGCGATGCCGCCGCCCATCGTGCCGGCGCCGATCACGGCCACCTGCTTGATGTCGCGCACCGGCGTGTCCGACGGCACGTCAGGGATCTTGCTCGCAGCGCGTTCGCCGAAGAACGCATGACGCAGCGCATGGCTTTCCGGCGTCTGCACAAGCGCGACGAAGCATTCGCGTTCGAACGCGAGGCCCTTGTCGAAACCGTTCTGGACGCCCGCTTCCACCGCGTCGATGCACTTCAGCGGCGCCGGGAAATTCTTCGCCATCGCCCCGACGGTATTGCGCGTGAACTGGATGAAACCGGCGGCATTCGGATGTTCGATCTTGCGGTCGCGCACCTTCGGATGCGGGCCCGTTTTCGCGCCGACCTTGCGGGCAAACGCGAGCGCGGCTTCCGCCAGATCGCCTTCCACGACTTCGTCGAACAGGCCCGAATCGGCGAGCTTTTCCGACAGCACCGGCGCGCCGGAGACGATCATGTTGAGTGCGGCTTCGAGGCCGATTGCGCGCGGCAGACGCTGCGTGCCGCCCGCGCCCGGCAGGATGCCGAGCTTCACTTCCGGCAGCGCGATCTGCGCGCCGGGTGCGGCGATGCGGTAGTGCGCGCCGAGCGCCAGTTCCAGCCCGCCACCCATCGCGACGCTGTGAATCGCGGCGATAACCGGCTTGGCGCTGCCCTCGACGGCCTTGATAACCGTATGGAGCGTCGGCTCCTGGGTCGCCTTCGGCGTATTGAATTCGGTGATGTCGGCGCCGCCCGAGAAGGCTTTGCCGGCGCCCGTCAGCACGATCGCCTTGATGGCCGGATCGTTCTGCGCGCGCTCGATCCCTTCGACGATGCCGGCTCGAGTCGAGAGGCCGAGCCCGTTTACGGGGGGATTGTTCAGCGTGATGACGGCCACGCCGTCATGAGTTGTGTAGTCCACTGCCATCTGCCTGCCTCCGTGCGATGAGGCGGCGCATGGCGCGCCGCCTGTCCGGTTGATCGAGTCGGCTCATTGTCCGACTTTAGCGCCGATTTCCCCGGGGTCAGCAGGCAGAATACACAAAAAAGCACGCTCGTTCAATTTATCGTTAGACGGGGTTTCCCCTGGCAAGCGGAGTCAGAGGGCAATCCTTCTCGTCTTCGAGCGCGGACGGCAGAATGTGGTCGCGGAAAATGTCGCGCAGTTTGAGTTTCTGCAGCTTGCCGGTGGCCGTATGCGGAAGTTCGTCGACGAAGACGACGTCGTCGGGAATCCACCATTTGGCGACCTTGCCGTCGTAGAACGCTAGCAGTTCCTCGCGTGTCACGTCGAAACCCGCCCGCTTGACGATCACCAGCAACGGCCGCTCGGTCCATTTCGGATGCGCGCAGGCTATGCACGCGGCTTCGGCCACCGCCGGGTGCGCGATCGCGACGTTCTCGATATCGATCGAACTGATCCACTCGCCGCCCGACTTGATCACGTCTTTCGAGCGATCCGTGATGTGCAGGAAGCTGTCGCGGTCGATGGTGGCAACGTCGCCAGTCGGGAACCAGCCGTCCACCAGCGGCGAATCGTCCTTGCGGAAATAGCGGTCGATCACCCAGGGCCCACGCACATGCAGATCGCCGAACGCCACCCCGTCCCACGGCAGATCGCGCCCGTCTTCGCCGACGATCTTCATATCGACGCCATACAGCACATGACCCTGCTTTTCGAGCAATTTGCGCTGCTCTGCCAGGGGTCGCTGACTCTGTTCCCACGTCAGTTTCGACAAGGTGCCGAGCGGCGACATTTCCGTCATGCCCCATGCATGAATCACCTGTACGCCGTATTCGTCCTCGAAGGCTCGCAGCATGGCCGGCGGACAAGCCGAGCCGCCAATCACCGTGCGATTGAGCGAAGAGAAACGCACCTTGGCTTCCCGCAGGTAGTTGAGCAAGCCGAGCCACACGGTCGGCACGCCGGCCGAATACGTGACGCGCTCGTTTTCCATCAATTCATACAGCGATTTACCGTCGAGATCCTTGCCGGGAAAAACCAGCTTCGCCCCCGTCAGCGGCGCGGAATGCGGAATGCCCCAGGCGTTCACATGGAACATCGGCACGACTGGCAGCACGGAATCGCGCGCGGACAGACTCATTGCGTCGGGCAGCGCTGCACCGAATGCGTGCAGCACGGTCGAGCGATGCGAATACAGCGCGCCTTTCGGATTGCCGGTGGTGCCGGATGTATAGCAAAGGTAGGATGCCTGCCGTTCGTCGATGGCCGGCCAGTCGTAATGCCCGTCCTGCGCTTCCACCAAGGTTTCGTAGCTCAACACCGGCGTTTGCATCGCCGGCAGATGCGCTTCGTCGGCCAGTGCAATCCAGCCGCGCACTTTGGGACACTGCGGCGCGAGCGCATCGACGAGCGGTGCGAACGTGGTGTCGAACAGCACGTAGGCGTCGTCGGCGTGATTGATGATGTAGGCGATCTGATCGGGGAAGAGCCGCGGATTGATCGTGTGGCACACGGCGCCGAAGCCCGTCGTGCCGTAATACGCTTCCAGATGCCGGTAGCCGTTCCAGGCCAGCGTGGCCACCCGCTCGCCGGGTTCGACGCCGAGCGCGATCAGCGCCTGCGCCAGCTGCTTCGCGCGCTTTTCGCAGTCGCGGTAGGTGTAGCGATGCACGTCGCCTTCGATGCGCCGCGACACGATCTCGGTGTCGCCGAAATGCCGCGCGGCATGCGCGAGCAACGAGGACACGGTGAGCGGCACGTCCATCATCTGGCCAAGCAGCGGCGTCGTCATAAAGAATGGTCTCCTCGCCTTGTTTGCGTCGTTGGGGTTGTAGCTCGGGGGCCGCGCGCACTCCGCTGCGTCGCGCGCGACGCTTCGGTGGGTCCGCAAGGGACGCTCCGGCCGCTCGCCATGCGTGCTCTGAAACGGCGCGCAAGCGCTCCGTCAGGAGACGTCCGGCACGCAGGCGCATGTCTGGCCAAACCTCGGACTAACAGCCGGCCAGCACCGCCGCGGGCGCGGACTTACAATATCGGTTAATCCAGAGGCGCTCAACATGTCGTTTTCCCCAAGCATTGCAGGGTTATCCGGGCCTTTAGCGGCTCTTTCCGACGCACTGATCACCTCGCCCGAAAGCGCATTCGCGCGGCTCGGCAGCGTGTTTCTGACGCGGCTGCCCGCGGCGCCGCTGAGTGCGCCATACGTGGTCGGGTTCTCCGCAGAGACCGCCGCGTTGCTCGGTTTAGAGCCCGGGCTCCAGAATGATCCGGGCTTCGCCGAACTGTTCTCGGGCAACGCCACGCGTGAATGGCCTTCCGAAGCGCTGCCGTATGCGTCGGTGTATTCGGGGCATCAGTTCGGCGTGTGGGCGGGCCAGCTCGGCGACGGCCGCGCGCTCGGTCTCGGCGAGGTCGAACACAATGGCCAGCGCTTCGAGCTGCAGCTCAAAGGCGCGGGCCGCACACCCTATTCGCGCATGGGCGACGGCCGCGCGGTGCTGCGTTCGTCGATCCGCGAATATCTGTGTTCGGAAGCCATGCATCACCTCGGCATTCCGACCACGCGCGCGCTGTGCGTGATCGGCTCCGACCAGCCGGTGCGCCGCGAGGAAGTCGAGACCGCGGCGGTCGTCACACGCGTGGCGCCGAGCTTCGTGCGCTTTGGGCACTTCGAACATTTTTATTCGAACGATCGCGTCGATGCACTGCGCGCGCTCGCCGATCACGTGATCGAACGCTTCTATCCGCATTGCCGCGAAGCCGACGATCCGTATCTCGCGCTGCTGAACGAAGCCGTGAATTCGACCGCCGATCTGATGGTCGAATGGCAAGCCGTGGGCTTCTGCCACGGCGTGATGAATACCGACAACATGTCGATTCTCGGTCTCACGATCGACTACGGCCCGTTCGGTTTCATGGACGGCTTCGACGCCGGCTACATCTGCAATCACTCGGACTCGCAAGGCCGCTACGCGTACAAGATGCAGCCGCAGATTGCGTACTGGAACCTGTTTTGCCTCGCACAAGGGCTGCTGCCGCTGTTGGGCGTCCAGCATGAAGAAAGCGTGCGCGGCGATAAGGCGATCGAAGACGCGCAGCGCGTGCTCGGCGGCTTCAAGGAGCGGTTCGCGCCGGCGCTGGAAAAACGCATGCGCGCCAAGCTCGGCCTCGAAAGCGAGCGCGACGGCGACGATACCTTGATCAACCGTCTGTTCGAAGTGATGCACGCCAACCGTGCGGATTTCACGCTCACCTTCCGCAATCTGGCGCGTATTTCGAAGCACGATGCGAGCGGCGACGCGCCGGTGCGCGACCTGTTCCTCGACCGCGCCGCATTCGACGCGTGGGTGAACGACTACCGCGCGCGACTGTCCGAAGAAACACGCGACGACGCCGCGCGCGCCATTGCAATGAACCGTGTGAACCCCAAATTCGTACTTCGTAATCATCTGGCAGAAACAGCGATCCGCCGAGCGAAAGAGAAGGACTTCTCCGAAGTGGAACATTTGGCAGCCGTCCTGCGCCGTCCGTTCGACGAGCAACCGGAAAACGAAGCGTATGCGGGGCTGCCGCCGGATTGGGCGAGCTCGCTGGAAGTGAGTTGCTCTTCGTGACGAGCCCCCAGAACAATCTTGAGACAGGAACCCCGACCATGAACAAGCCCGACGACCTGAACACCGCCGCCCCCGCCGTGCAGAAAGACGACGCCGAGTGGCGCAATCAGCTCTCCGACATTGAATACCAGGTGACGCGCCACGCGGCCACCGAACGCCCCTTCACCGGCCGCTATCACGACCACTGGGACCGCGGCATCTATGACTGCGTCTGCTGCGGCACGCCGCTGTTCGAATCGGACACCAAGTTCGACGCCGGCTGCGGCTGGCCGAGCTACTTCAAGCCGATCAACGGCGAAGTGATCGCCGAGAAAACCGACCGCACGCACGGCATGCTGCGCATCGAAGTGCAGTGCAAGAACTGTGGCGCGCATCTTGGCCACGTGTTCGAAGACGGACCGGCGCCGACCGGTCTGCGTTACTGCATCAATTCGGCTGCGTTACAATTCGAGCCCAAGTAACGCAGCGCGGAGTCCGGCGCCCGTTGAATGATGCGCGGCCAGCGTCTGTCATCAGGCGCGCGCCGGCCGCGACACCCTTCATCCGGCTTGCAATCCGGCCACCCCGGCGGTCACCCGGCGGTCGACCCGGCGCGGCAATCATGCTACGAACAGCGCAATGCGCCGTCCCCGGCTGCCGCGGCGGGTTTCAAGCAGCATCCCTGCCACCGGGCGCGCCGCGTCCCCAATTCTCCAACTCTCCAACCCACTCTCCGAATTCCCGACCAGATAATGAAATTCCTGTTCGATCTGTTCCCGATCATCCTGTTCTTCGTCGCCTTCAAGATCTGGGGCATTTTTACGGCGACGGCAGTGGCGATCGTCGCCACGCTGGTGCAGATCGCGTGGGTGGCATTCCGCCACCGCAAGGTCGATCCGATGCTGTGGGTGAGCCTCGGCGTCGTCACCGTGTTCGGCGGTGCGACGCTCGTGCTGCACAACGACACGTTTATCAAATGGAAGCCGACCGTGCTGTACTGGGCATTTTCGGTCGCGCTGATCGTCTCGCAACTGGCCTTCAACAAGAACCTGATCGAAGCGATGATGGGCAAGCAGATCACGCTGCCGCACGCGATCTGGGGCAAGCTGAATATCGTCTGGGCGATTTTCTTCGTGCTGCTGGGGCTGGTGAACCTGTTCGTCGCGTACAACTACACGACCGACCAGTGGGTCAATTTCAAGCTGTTCGGCGCCACCGGGTGCCTGGTGGTATTCATCGTCGGACAGAGTTTGTGGCTGTCGAAGTATATGAAGGAAGAATGACATGACGAGCGATGTGTTCATGCACGCCACGACCGCCGAGCGCGCCGCGCTGATCGAGGCGCGTCTTACCGCGGCGCTCGCGCCGGTCGCCTCGATCCGGATCACGGATGACAGCGCGCAGCACGCGGGCCACGCCGGTGCGTCCGCCGGCGGTCATTTCTCTGTCACGATCGTGGCTGCCGCATTCGCCGGGAAAGCCCGCGTGGCGCGGCATCGCATGGTGTATGATGCGCTGGCCGATGCCATGCAGCGCGGCATTCACGCCCTTGCAATCACGGCGTATACGCCCGAAGAATTTGCTTTGTTGCCCCGCTAGGAAACCTTTCGATGACCTTGAAGAAAACCCGCCTTTGGGTATTGCTGGCTGCATTTGCGGCCGCACCTGCATTCGCACAGAACATCGCCGTCGTGAACGGCACGCCGATTCCGAAAGCACGCGCCGACGCGCTGATCGATCAACTGGTTCATCAAGGCCAGCAAAACACGCCGCAACTGCAAATGGCCGTGCGCGAAGAGCTGGTGAACCGCGAAATCCTGATGCAGGAAGCGCTGCGCCGCGGCCTGCCGAATCGTCCGGACATCAAGGCGCAAATCGCCGTCGCGCAACAAACCGTCGTGCTGCGCGCGCTGATCGAAGACTTCGTGAAGAACAACACGCCGACTGACGCCGAAGTCACCGCGCGTTACAACGCGCTGATCAAGGACGCGGGCGGCAAGGAATATCACCTGCACCACATCCTGGTCGACAACGAACAGCAAGCGAAGGATCTGATCGCCAAGATCAAGGCCGGCGCAAGCTTCGAAGACCTCGCCAAGCAATTCTCGAAGGACCCGGGATCGGGCAAGAACGGCGGCGACCTGGACTGGTCGGACCCGAAGGCTTACGTGCCTGAATTCGCGGACGCGGCCACGCATCTGCAGAAAGGTCAGATGACCGACACGCCGGTGCATACGCAATTCGGCTGGCACATTATCCGTGTCGACGACGTGCGCAACATCACGCCGCCGCCGCTCGAGCAAGTGCGTCCGCAGATCGTGCAGCAGATCCAGCAGGAAAAGCTGCAGGCGTTCGAAGAAGGCCTGCGTAAGAACGCGAAGATTCAGTAAGCGGTTTTTGCGCTGCTGCGTTGGAATAAAAAAACCGCCTTTGGGCGGTTTTTTTGTTTCTGCGGGGTCGGCTTTCTTTCGCTTCCGCTACAGCAAGGGAGCACCGCGACGAGCGGCGGTCCCCGTCTCACCCTCAACCCAGCCAGCGGCGTGCGTTCTGGAACACGCGCAGCCACGGACTCGCGTCCGTGCTGCCCTCGCCCCAGCCTTCCGGATGCCAGCTCATTTGCACCGCGCGATGCACGCGCTCGGTGTGCGGCATCAGCACGCTGAAGCGGCCATCAGGCGTCGTGACCGACGTAATGCCGTCCGGCGAACCGTTCGGGTTAAACGGATACTGCTCCGTTGCCTGGCCACGGTGATCCACGTAACGCATCGCCACCGCCACCTTCGACGCATCGCCTTGCTGCGAGAAGTCCGCGTAACCTTCGCCGTGCGCGATCGCAACCGGAATACGCGAGCCTTCCATGCCGGCGAAGAAGATCGACGGCGAAGCCTGCACTTCCACCAGCGAGAAGCGCGCTTCGAATTTCTCCGACTTGTTGCGCGTGAACTTGGGCCAGGCTTCAGCACCCGGGATCATCGACGCGAGGCTGCTCATCATCTGGCAGCCATTGCAGATGCCCAGCGCGAACGTGTCTTCGCGACCGAAGAACGCAGCGAACATATCGGCGAGTTGCGAGTTGAAACGGATCGCCTTCGCCCAGCCTTCACCGGCGCCCAGCGTGTCACCGTATGAAAAGCCGCCGCACGCCACCGCGCCGGCGAAATCCGCCAGGTTGGCGCGGCCGGCCAGCAGGTCGCTCATGTGCACGTCGTGCGCGTCGAAGCCGGCGCGGTCGAATGCATAAGCCGTTTCGAGGTGCGAGTTCACGCCTTGCTCACGCAGGATCGCGACACGCGGACGTGCGCCCTTGCCGATGAACGGCGCGGCGACGTCTTCCGTGGGATCGAACGTGAGGACCGGCGAGATGCCCGGATCGGCGGCATCTGAGAGCGCGTCGTATTCGGCATCGGCACAGGCCGGGTTGTCGCGCAGACGCGAAATACGCCAGCTCACTTCGCTCCACGCGCGATGCAATTCGGTACGCGGTGCGTCGTAGATCTTCTTCGCGTCGCGATAGATTTCGATCGTGTCACGATCGTTGATCTTGCCGATCACGTGCGAGCATGCCGACAGACCGTGTTCGCGCAACGCGCCCAGCACCGCGTCGCGGTCCGCTGCGCGCACCTGAATCACGGCGCCGAGTTCCTCGGTGAAGAGCGCGCGGATCGTGCGGTCTTCACGACGGCCGCTGGTCTGCTTTGCCCAGTCTTTCGCGTCGCCGTAGTCGGATTCATGGTTCGGATCGAGCACCAGCATGTCGACATTCAGCGACACGCCGACGTGACCCGCAAACGCCATTTCGCAAACGGTCGCCCACAGGCCGCCGTCCGAACGGTCGTGGTACGCGAGCAGCTTGCCGTCGCTATTGAGCGCCTGGATCGCGGTGAAGAAACGCTTCAGATCTTCCGGGTCGTCGACGTCCGGCACCGTGTCGCCTACCTGCTGCGTGACTTGCGCGAGGATACTGCCGCCCAGACGATGCTTGGCGCGGCCGAGGTCGATCGCGATCAGCACGGAGTCGCCCACCTCGCTCGCGCTGCGCAGTTGCGGCGTGAGGTGCTTGCGCACATCTTCGACCGGCGCGAATGCTGAGATGATCAGCGAGACCGGCGCGACGACTTCCTTCGCGACGCCACGGTCTTCCCACTTGGTGCGCATGGACAGCGAATCCTTGCCCACCGGAATGCTGATGCCGAGCGCCGGGCACAACTCCATGCCGATGGCTTTGACCGTGTCGTACAGCGCGGCGTCTTCGCCCGCTGCGCCGCATGCGGCCATCCAGTTGGCCGACAGCTTGAGCTTATCGAGCGACGCAATCGGCGCCGCCGCGATGTTGGTGACCGCCTCGCCGACCGCCATGCGGCCCGATGCCGGCGCGTTGATCACGGCGAGCGGCGTACGCTCGGCCATGGTCATCGCTTCGCCGCGGAAGCCGGCGTAGTCCATCGTCGTAATTGCGACGTCGGCCACCGGCACTTGCCACGGGCCGACCATCTGGTCGCGCGCGGTCGTGCCGCCCACCGAGCGGTCGCCGATCGTGATCAGGAACGACTTGCTGGCAACCGTCGGGTGACGCAGCACGCTGACCGCCACTTCCGACACGGCGATGCCGGTGACATCCACCGGCTCGAGTTTCTGCTCGACGCGCTTGACGTCGCGATGCATGCGCGGCGCTTTGCCGAGCAGCACTTCCATCGGCATGTCGACCGGCTCGTGCGCCGCGTCCTCGTTCGATTCGGAATCGATCACCTTCAACTGACGTTCGGCCGTAGCCGTGCCGACCACCGCGAACGGGCAGCGCTCGCGCTCGCACATGGCCTCGAAGGCCGGCAGATCGGCCGGCGCAATCGCCAGAACGTAACGCTCCTGCGCTTCGTTCGACCAGATTTCGCGCGGCGACAAACCGCTCTCTTCCAACTGGATCTTGCGCAGATCGAAGATCGCGCCCTTGCCGGCGCCGTCCACGACTTCCGGGAACGCGTTCGACAGACCACCTGCGCCCACATCGTGAATGCTCAGAATCGGGTTCTTCTCGCCGAGTTGCCAGCACGCGTTAATCACTTCCTGCGCGCGGCGCTCGATTTCCGGGTTGCCGCGCTGGACCGAGTCGAAGTCGAGTTCGGCCGTGTTGGTGCCGGTCGCCATCGAGCTGGCAGCGCCGCCGCCCATGCCGATGCGCATACCCGGGCCACCGATCTGGATCAGGAGCGAGCCTTCCGGCAGATCGTGCTTGTGCGTATGTTGATCCGAAATATTACCGATGCCGCCGGCGATCATGATCGGCTTGTGATAACCGCGCACCAGACCCGCAACGTTCTGCTCGTACGCCCGGAAATAGCCACCCAAATTCGGCCGGCCGAATTCGTTGTTGAACGCGGCGCCGCCGAGCGGGCCGTCGATCATGATTTGCAGCGGCGACGCGATGCGGTCAGGACGGCCATACGCTTCGTGCTTGTCGTCCGGGTTCCGGTGCGCTAGCGGCTGCGCGGCGTCACGGGCGTTTTCCCAGGCTTCGACGCCGTCCGGCAATTCCAGATTCGACACCGTGAAGCCCGCCAGACCCGCCTTCGGACGCGCACCGCGACCCGTCGCGCCTTCGTCGCGGATTTCACCGCCCGCGCCGGTCGAGGCGCCCGGGAACGGCGAGATCGCGGTCGGGTGGTTGTGCGTCTCCACCTTCATCAAGGTGTGCGTCAGTTCGACGTTGCGGCGGTAGTGTTCGGGCAGCGCGCCGGGTTCAGCCGGCGTGCGCGGGAACCAGCGCTCAGCCACGCCGCCCGCCATGATCGCCGAGTTGTCCGAATACGCGACGATCGTGCCTTGCGGGTTCAGCTTCTCCGTGTTCCGGATCATATTGAACAGCGAGATGTCCTGCTTCTCGCCGTCGATCGTCCAGTCCGCGTTGAAGATCTTGTGGCGGCAATGTTCGCTGTTGGCCTGCGCGAACATCATCAGTTCCACGTCAGTCGGGTTGCGGCCGAGTTTCGTGAAGGCGTCGACGAGATAGTCGATTTCGTCGTCGGCGAGCGCAAGACCCAGTTCCGTATTCGCCACTTCCAGCGCGCCACGGCCGTTGCTCAACACGTCGACGGTTTGCAGCGGCTTGGCCGGCAGTTCGTCGAACAGATGCAGCGCGTGGTCACGCGAGGGCGCCACGCTTTCGGTCATGCGGTCGTGCAGCGCTGCGGCAACGGCCGCGCGGGCTTCGTCGGAGAGCGCCTTCTTGCCGCCCAGCAGACCGCTTTTCAGCGTGACCGTGTATTCGACGCCGCGCTCGATACGGCGCACCTGCGTGAGACCGCAGAGGTGGGCAATATCGGTTGCCTTGCTGGCCCACGGCGACACCGTGCCGAAGCGCGGCACCACGAGGAAGGTTTCGGCCGCGCCGCGCTCTTTGGTTTCTTCGAGCGGATCGCCGTAGTGCATCAGCGCTTCGATCTTCGCGTTGTCTTCCGCGGACAGCGGATTTTGCGCATTGACGAAGTGCAGATACTGCCCGCGCACGCCGGTGATGTTGGCGTCGATGCGCGTAAGCGTCTCGAGCAGGCGGGTTTGACGGAAATCGGAAAGGGCCGAAGCGCCGGGGAAACACGAGAAGTGGGCCATGGACTTGACGTTGCGTCGCTAATGATGCCGATGAGTCGCGCGTGAAGGCGACGTGAGGCGGAAAGGAAGTCCGAGATTATACCCCGGGAACGGCCCTCCAACGGGCGTCGCACCAGGGTTTTGGCGGGGTTTGCGTGGCCGGTCTGCCGTTTTGACTGCTATCATTCGCCCTTTCACCAGATCGGCGCGCGCAGCCTGAGCAATCCCGGGCAGTGCGCCGCATGCCACGCTTAACGGGAACGCGGCGTTTCGGCGTCCCGCCGGCAAATCGAATCAGATCATGGATGTCATCGTCATTGGCGGCGGGATTGTGGGCGTCGCCACCGCTTATCAACTGCGCGCGGCCGGTCACCGGGTATGCGTCGTCGAGCGTCACGCAACGGTCGCGCAAGGCGCGACCTATGGGCACGGCGGCACCGTGCTGCCAACGCCGCTCGACGTCTGGTTCGGCCCGACTTTCATGGCGAGCCGCCAGGCCGCCAAAAACGGCGTGATCAGCAAGACCGGCTTTAACGGGCCGGCGCGCCAGTTCGTCAAGCAACTGGCCGCTTTGCAGGAGCCGGAGGCGTTCAGCCGCCAGTACGCGCGGCTGCGTCCGTTGATCGAAGCATCGCGCGAGGCGATGGCCGACGTCGAAGCGCGCTTCGGGCTGGAATTCGAACAGGCGAGCGGCCTGCTCTATCTGGTGCGTTCCGAGCAGGAGTGGCAGCAGACCCAGACCGCGCTCGAGCTGCTGCGCCAATACGAAGTCCCGCACCATGTGCTCACGTCGGCCGAATGCGCCGCGTTCGAGCATTCCGTGCGGACCGAGCCGGAATTCGCCGGCGGCGTGCTGTTCGACCACGAACGCACGGCCAATTGCCCGCTTTTCGCGAAACTGATCAAGCAGACCCTCGATACGCAAGGCGGCGTGCAATTCATGCTGGGCTGCGAAGTCTCGGCAATCCGCCTCGACGGTCAGCGCCCGGCGGTAGAACTGGCGCCGCGGCCCGGCATGGCATCGCGTTCACGCGAAGTCGACGTGATCAACGCCGACGCGATCGTCGTTGCTGCCGGTTACGGCAGTCTGCCGCTGCTCGAACGCCTGGGACTGCGGCTACCGCTGCATCCGCTGCGTCTGCATAACCTGGTGGCGCCGATTGCGCACGAGGAATGCGCGCCGCACGTCGCGATTGTCGACGCGGTCAAACGGATTACCGTCAGCCGCATGAATCATCGCCTGCGGATTGCAGGTGGCGCGGTTTTGCAGAGCGCCGGGCAGATCGACAAACCGCTTGGCGAAACATTGACGAAGGAAGCGCTGGCGCTGCTGGGCCAGGCAACCCACGACTGGATTCCGGGCGCGGCCCGGATCTCCGCGGCTTTGCCGTGGGAAGGCGTCAAACTGCTGTCGCCGGACGGTTTGCCGGTCATCGGCAATGCGCTTCATCCGCGCCTGTTTGTGAACGCCGGCCACGGGCCGGCCGGTTGGGGCCTGGCGTGCGGGGCGGGCAAACTGATCGCCGACCTGATCTCGGACAAGACCCCTGACGTCCCCGCGGACACGCTGGCGGCACTGCGCGCGGACCGCTTTCAGTAATTGGCGCGGCGGGAGCGTATCGGCACTACCATAGTGGCTCCCAACGCTTCCTCACCTTGCCCAAGGTGAACTCCAAGCCTCGCCATGACAGTGCCCGAATCCTCGCTCCCGACGCTAATCAGCCCGCATAACCGGGCGTTGCCGCTGCTCTCGCTCACCGACCTGCGCATCCTTGAAACCCAGGCCGCGGCGGCACTGCCTCAGCACACCCTGATGTCTCGCGCCGGCAAAGCAGCCGCGAGCTACCTGCAAGAGCTGATCACCCGCGATACCTCGATCGAAAAATCGAAGCACAAGGTATGGGTCGTAGCCGGCCCGGGCAACAACGGCGGCGACGCATTGATCGTGGCCGCGGAGCTCCACCAGGCAGGTATCGCCGTGGACCTTTGCATGCCGCTTGAAGTCAAGCCGGACGACGCCCGCTGGGCGCTCGACACCGCCCGTGCGGCAGGCGTGGCCATCACATCGACACCGCCGGCTTCGCTGGAAAGCTACACATGGCTGGTGGACGGCATGTTCGGCATCGGGCTGACCCGTCCTCTGGAAGGCGTCTTTGCCACCATCGCCCGCCAGCTTTCACAACGCACGAAAGCAAAGTCCAGACGAGGCGGCGTCCTGGCGCTCGATACGCCGAGCGGCCTCGACAGCGACACCGGGACGGTCGTCGGCGAAAAACTGGACCAAGCCGCAGGCCAGAACGACGATGTCGCAGTTCACGCCACCCACACGATCACCTTCATCGGCGCCAAGCCCGGCCTCTTCACGGCGCAGGGCCGTGATCTTGCCGGTACGGTAACGGTGGCGCCGATCGGCGTTGACAGCACCTCCCGCACGGCCGTGCAACTCAACGCGCCGGCGCTGTTTGCCGACTTCCTGCCGCCGCGCGACTTTGCCACCAACAAGGGCACCTTCGGCAGCCTCGCCGTGGTTGGTGGTGACACCGGCATGTGCGGCGCGCCGATCCTCGCCTCGCGCGCGGCGCTCTACACCGGTGCGGGCAAAGTACACGTTGCCCTGCTCGGCGACGGCGCCCCGCCCTACGATCCGCCACATCCCGAACTGATGCTGCATGCAGTCGACGATCTGCCACTCGACAAAATGGACGCGCTCGCCGTCGGTTGCGGCATGGGTCAGCGCGACATCGCCACACGCGTCATGCACGACGTGCTGCAACTCGATGTACCCAAACTGTTCGACGCCGACGCGCTCAATCTGATTTCGACAGACCCGTCGCTCGCGGCCGAAGTCACCGCGCGCGGCGGACAAGGCGATCCTTGCGTGCTCACGCCGCATCCGTTGGAAGCCGCGCGCCTGCTCGGCACGGATGCGCGCGGCGTGCAACGCGACCGCCTCGCCGCAGCGCGGGCATTGGCTGCGCGCTTTGCCGCGGTAGTCGTGCTGAAAGGCACGGGCACGGTTATCGCCGCGCCGGACGGCCGCGTCGCGATCAATCCGACCGGCAACGCCGCACTTGCTACGGGCGGCACCGGCGACGTGCTCGGCGGCATCATCGGCGCACTGCTTGCCCAGCATCTGCCGCGTTACGAAGCCGCGCTGGCAGGCGTCTACCTGCACGGCCTCGCCGCCGACACGCTGAGCGCGCAAGGCCACGGCCCAGCCGGTTTGACGGCGGGAGAACTTGCCCCGATGGTGCGGACTTTGCTCAACCGCATGTTCTATCCGGCAACCGGTGTATGAATCAGCGGGTGAATGAAGCGCCCCATGCAGCGCATCAACCGCGGTGTCCTGAACGTGACGCCTCATCCCACAGTTTGCACGGGACGCCCAAACCGCTGCCACCCGTCACACAAGGCCGTTATACTGGTTGACTGCGCCGCCCGTCGGATTCATCGCGGGTTACGGCGAAATTTCGGTGGACCGTTCGATCTCCGGGCGGACTCGCAAAGTTTCCCCGCAACCCACTACGAACCCCACCGCGCGGCATCGCTCTAACAGCATCGTTGCATCATCCTCGGCAGCGCTTCACGCGCGTGCCATTCTTCGTGCCCCTTCGTTAGACGGACGCTATGACGCAGAACTCGCTCCCCTCCTGGTCCTCGCTGCAAACGCATTACGAGAAGATTCGCGATGCGCACATGCGCGACTGGTTCGCCCCCGAGAACGACCCCGCCCCTACCCGTGCTGAGCGCTTTGCGTTCGCGGGCGGCGGTCTCGCGGCCGATTTTTCGAAGAACCGCATCACCGACGAAACCCTGAAACTGCTGGTGCAACTCGCGCGCGAAGCCGGCGTCGAGAAACGCCGCGACGCGATGTTCGCGGGCGAAGTCGTCAACCCGACCGAAGGCCGCGCCGCGTTGCACACCGCGCTGCGCGCCACTGATCCGAAGGCACCGTTCCATGCGGAAATCCAGGCGGAGCGCGCCAAGATGGCCGCGTTCGCCGACAAGGTCCGCAGCGGCGAGTGGACCGGCTATACCGGCAAACGGATTCGCTACGTCGTGAACATCGGTATCGGCGGCTCGGACCTCGGGCCCAAGATGGTTGTGCACGCGCTGCATCACCTGGCCACGCCGGAGATCACCACGCACTTCGTCTCGAACGTGGACGGCGCGGATCTGTACAACGTGATGCAGCAGATCGATCCCGAAGAGACGCTCGCGATCATCGTCTCCAAGACGTTCACGACGCTCGAAACGATGACCAATGCGCGCTCGCTGCGCGACTGGTTCATCGAGAAAGGCTGCCCGGAGAGTGCGTTGGCGAAGCACTTCGTCGGCGTGTCGGCCAATCCTTCCGAGGTGGTCAGGTTCGGCATCGCGAAAGAGAATGTGTTCGAGATGTGGGACTGGGTCGGCGGGCGTTATTCGCTGTGGTCGGCAGTGGGTCTCTCGATCATGATCGCGATCGGCCCGAAACAGTTCGACGAACTGCTGGCCGGCGCCAACGAGATGGACCAGCATTTCCGCGACGCGCCGCTTGAGAAGAATCTGCCGGTGCTGCTCGGCATGATCGGCATCTGGTATCGCAACTTCTTCGGCTCGCAAAGCTATCTGGTCGCGCCGTATTCGGAAGCGCTGCATTTCCTGCCGTCGTATCTGCAACAGCTCGAAATGGAGAGCAACGGCAAGTCGGCGCGGCTGGATGGCGTGATGGTCGACTATCCGACCGCCGCCGTGACCTGGGGCGAACCAGGCACGAACGGTCAGCATGCGTTCTTCCAGATGCTGCATCAAGGCCCAACGATCGTGCCGATCGACTTCATCGCCGTGTTGACGCCGGAGCATCCGCTCGTCAGCCATCATCCGAAGCTGCTGGCGAACTGTTTCGCGCAAAGCGAAGCGCTGATGCTCGGCCGCACGCTCGAAGAAGCGAAGAAGGTGGCCGGCGCGGACAAGCCGGAACTGGCGCCGCATCTGGTGTTTCCGGGCAACCGTCCGACGAGCACATTGCTGGTCGATGCACTCACCGCGCGTTCGCTCGGCGCATTGATCGCGCTGTACGAGCACAAAGTGCTGGTGCAGGCATCGGTATGGGACATCAATCCGTTCGATCAATGGGGCGTCGAGTTGGGCAAGATCCTCGGCAAGGTGGTCGAGGCGGATCTGACGTCGGCAAGCGTCGATGAGAAGAAGCATGACTCGTCGACGTCGGCGTTGATCGCGCGGGCGCGTGCTGCCTTGAAGCGATGAGCGTGAGCGGCGCGCTTGCTCGTGCCGCATGCGCTGATTGCTCACGCACGCGTGGTTAGCGACGTTGCGTTGTCGAGTTGCGTGAGATGAAAAGCAAAGCGGGCCCTTGTGGCCCGCTTTGCTTTATACGACCGAGAACGAGTGACGCGTGGCTGGCACGCTTCTCAGGCCAGACGTCCCGCTTCGATGGTCACCGTCGTATCGCAGCGGCGCGCCAGCTCGATGTCGTGCGTGACGAGAATCAACGTGGCGCCGTTCGCGCGGTTCATCTCGAACATCAAATCGATCACCGCGTGACCAGTGGCTGCATCGAGACTGCCGGTCGGCTCGTCGGCGAACAGAATCGCCGGATGGGTGACAAAGGCTCGCGCGAGCGCGACCCGCTGCTGTTCGCCACCCGACAGCAGCTTCGGATAATGCGCTGTCCGTTTGGCGAGTCCCACCTGCTCCAGCAATCCGCGCGCACGCGCCGCGGCCTCACGCGTACCGATGCCGCCTTGCAGTTCGAGCGGAAGGGTGACGTTTTCGAGCGCCGTCAAATGCGGCATCAGTTGAAACGACTGGAACACGAAACCGACCGAGCCGCTGCGCAACGCGGCGCGCTCGTCTTCGTTCAGTTCGGTGAGCTCGCGCCCGAGCAGTCGAACCGAGCCCGAGCTCGCGCTGTCCAATCCTGCGAGCAAGCCGAGCAGCGTAGACTTGCCCGACCCGGATGCACCGACGATCGCCACACTGCTGCCGGCATCGATAGCAAGATCGATGTCCTCGAGAATCGTCAGTTCACCTGTTGCATCCTTAACCTTCTTGCACAAACCCCGCACTTCAATGACTGGATCAGTTTTGTTTAGCATGGTGAAGCGTAGGTTGAAAGTGCGCGCCGTAGCGACGGCGCTGACTACTGCGTTCGGCCCGGCCGTGCTGGCCGCAACCCTGTTTTCGTTGCCCTTCCCGGCCTATGCGGCCAACCCGCCCGAACAGGCCAAGCCGGTGATCGTCGTGCTCGGCGACAGCATCTCGGCCGAGTACGGCTTGCCCCGCGACACCGGCTGGGTTGCCTTGATGCGCCAGCGCCTCACCGATGAGCGAATCGATTATAGCGTCGCCAATGCGAGCATCAGCGGCGACACCACGAGCGGTGGCCGGGCCCGCTTGCCGGCGCTCCTGCAGCGGCTCAAGCCGAGTATCGTGATCGTCGAGCTCGGCGCCAACGATGCGTTGCGCGGCGTGCCGCTCGCCACCACCGAAGACAACCTGCGCACGATCATCGAACAGGCTCAACAAGGCCACGCGAAGGTCGTGCTGGTCGGCATGTACGTACCACCCAATTACGGCCCCGACTACACGCAAAAGTTCCACGGCCTGTATGGCGAACTCTCGAAGCAATTGCGCGTGCCGCTGGTGCCTTTCCTGCTGGCCGGCATCGCCGACAAACCGGAAATGTTTCAGGCGGATCAGATCCATCCCACGCAGCAGGCACAGCCAGTGCTACTCAACAACGTGTGGCCGGCTATCAAGCCACTCCTTCGCACAAGTTCGCCGCACTGAAAAGCTCGCTAACAACTTGTTTCCGGTAATTGGGGAGCGCGGATCGGCAAGATCGCTCCAACTTTCGTAATCCCGCGCAACCCGGCTCGATTCTGAGCGACTTCTGAGGAGATAACGTGAAATATTTACCGTTAATCGCTTTGACCGTGGCAATTTCTGCATGCGCCGCTCAACCGCCGGCAGGTGTCCAATCCGTGGGCCAAAGCCAGCAGCCGCCCAAGGCCGTCGCTGCGTGCATCGCGCACAAGTGGGCCGATAGCTCGCAACAACAAGTCGTGTCGCAAGACGTCATGGCTAACGATCAGGCAATGGATGTCTATGTGCCGGGTCAACAGCCGCCTAGCGGCGCAGCCGCCGTCGTACGCCCCTCGTACAGTGGCCCGGGATCGTGGGTCGGCTTCCGCCCCAATGGCGCTGCGGGCAGCGATGCCACCAGTTCGATCAGCGCTTGCCTGTAGGCGGCTGACGGCATAACAAGCCGCGCTCCCAGCGCAGACCGTTTGACGCGCTTGCACGCGCCAAATGAAAAAGCCCCGCAATTGCGGGGCTTTTTTGTGGCTGAGAGCTTTACCTGCTTGCGCGCTTGCGCCTGCGCTTATTCGCCGCTCGCCTGAGCATTGCCGCTGTCGAGCGAGCTGTAGAACTTCACCTTCGAACGGGCACGCAGCGATTCGACGTAAGCCTCGGCATCGGATTGCGCATCGACTTGGGCAATCTGCTGCTGCGCAGCAGCCAGACGCTGCGGATCGATCGGTGCGCTTGCAACCACCGCGTTCACGCGATAGATCGCATAACCGTCGTCGCCGAGGTCCACACCGACGTACGCAGGTAACTTTTGCGCGTCTGCCTTGTAGATTGCACTCAATGCAACCGGCGGCACGCCTTGCGCGTCGTTGCGCGAAACCTTCAGCGGCGACGAGAAGCCCGTCGTGGCCTTCGACTTGTCGAGCTCCGCCAGCTTCGCAATGCCTTCCTTGTGAGCGGCCTCGTTCGACTGAGCCGCGATCACTTTCTGACGCACTGCGTCCTTGACAGCGTCGAGCGCCGGCACGGCAGCAGCCTTGTAATCCGTCACGCGCGCTGCGATCAGTGCGTTACCGCCAACGTCGATCGCTTGCGTGTTGTTGCGCGCGGTGACTGCGTCGCTTGCGAACACGGCAGCCAGGAACTTCGCGTTGTTCAGCGGGCTGTCAGGCGGCAGCTTCGGATCCGGCTGCGGCGTGACCGTGGCCGTTTGCAGTTGCAGCTTGTACTTGTCGGCAGTGGGCTGCAGGCTCTTCGCCTTCTCGTAAACGATCGACGTGAAGCCTTCCGAGTCGTCGCTGAATGCCTTGCTCGCCAACTGCGTTTTCAGGTCTTTTGCGATCTGATCTTTCACTTCTTCGAACGGCTTGGTGACGGCCGGCTTCACGTCCGTGACCTTGACGATGTGATAGCCGAAGTCAGTCTGCACGATGCCGCTGACTTCGTCTTTCTTGAGACCGAACACGGCATCGTCGAAGGCCTGGCCACCAGCGATCATGCCGCGACCGAAGTAACCCAGATCACCACCCTTCGACGCCGAACCCGGATCCTGCGAATTCTGCTGCGCGATCTGCGCGAACTGGTCCGGATGTGCCTTGACCTGTGCGAGCACCTCATCGGCCTTCTGCTTTGCCTTGGCCTTGTCGGCCGCGCTTGCATCTTTCGGCGCGGCGATCAGGATGTGGCTCGCGCGCACCTGACCATCCGTGCGGTAATGCGCGATGTTGTCGTCGTAGTACTTTTTCAGATCAGCATCACTCGGCTGCACGGCGGCAGACAACGTTGCCGGCGACATCACAAGGTACTGGATCGTTGCCGTGGCGGGCGTGGCGAAGTCGTTGCGATGCGCGTCGTAATACGCCTGAAGTTGCGCGTCCGTAGGCTGCACCTTCGCTGCATAGTCGCGCGGATGGAACGCAATACCCTGCACTTCGCGCTGCTGTTCGGCGAGCTCAGTGAGATGCTGTGCGAGCGTCTTCGACGTGAAGGCGCTGCCTTGAATGCTTGCCGGCAACTGCTGCGTGGCAATGCTGTAACGCACGCGTTCGTCGTATTGATCGGGCGTCATGCCTTGCATCGCGAGCAACTGCTTGTAGCGATCGACGTCGATCGAGCCGTCAGGATTCTTCAGCGACGAGATCACCGGATCGTTCAGCAGCACACGGCGCACGGCGTCGTCTGATGCAGTCAGATGCAGGCGCTGTGTTTCGTCGGCCAGCACGCGCTGCTCGATCAGACCGTCGAGCATTTCGCTACGACGCGCAGGCGTATCGAACGACTTCATATCGAACTGCGCACCGAGCATTTGACGGGCGCGGTCGAGCTGCTGACGCATCGCGTTGTCATACTCTGCGCGAGTAATCTTGTGGCCGTTGACGCTGGCGACGTTTGCACTTTCGTCAAAGAAGCCGCGGAAGCCTTGAATACCCACAAAACCCAACCCCGGCACAATGACGAGGATGAGCATGAACATCATCAGGCGTTTGTGATTGCGGAAAAAATCGAGCATGCGTGAGGGAGTGCCAAAAACAGAACGCCCGATCTTACAACAGCGGGCAATAAAAAAGGCGAACCGGAGTTCGCCTTTCGTGGATACTGGCGGAGTGGACGGGACTCGAACCCGCGACCCCCGGCGTGACAGGCCGGTATTCTAACCGACTGAACTACCACTCCTTATACTGCACTTGTACTAAACAGAACCACTATGCCGAATCTGAAACTGGTGGGTGCTGAGAGGCTCGAACTCCCGACCTACGCCTTGTAAGGGCGCCGCTCTACCAACTGAGCTAAGCACCCGTTTCGCGATTCAGCGTGCTCCTGCTTTTGCTGCCTGATTGATCAACTTGCGTATCAACTAGTGCGACGTCAAGTCACATAGATCACGCAGAATTCGTTGCACTTCTTTCTAACGAATCTGCAATTCCTCAAGCAGCAAGCCCATCAGTTTAGCGCATCCTTCAGAGCTTTGCCAGGCCTAAATTTAGGGACCTTCGCTGCCTTGATCTTGATGGCGGCGCCGGTGCGCGGATTGCGCCCCGTACGCGCGGTGCGCTTGCCCACGGCAAAGGTACCGAAACCCACCAGCGTCACCGAACCGCCCTTCTTCAACGTACCCTTGACCCCACCGATCACCGCGTCGAGTGCACGACCTGCCGCCGCCTTCGAAATATCGGCTTGCTGTGCAATGTGATCGATCAATTCCGTTTTATTCATTCCAACCCCCGAGAATGTTTGTGGCAACCGTGACGGCGCTCTGTAGCGCCTGGCATCACGCGGCCGGCGGGTAACGCCGAGCCGACTCATTAGAATTGGCCGAAACCCTTGTGTCAAGCGGGGTTGAGCCTGATTTAAGCACTTCTGGGTAGTGCCCTCTGTCACCAAATCTTGCTACAGATCGATGCGCGCACAACCAGTCGCCGGCTCAGAACGTCCTTTACTCAAAAAGTGGGATTGAGTGCGTTCCAGGCGTGATTTCATGCATCTCGCAGGCAATAAAAAACCCGCGACCTAGGCCGCGGGTTTTTATACAGCAAACAGCTTTCGCTACTGACCAGCTTAGTGCTTCACGACTTCCGTTGCACCAGCGTCTTTGCCCGGTTCAGCCGCCGCGACAGGCGCAGCAGGCTTGGGCTCTTCGTCCGGCAACGCCTGCGGCACACGCTCGAGCGCCAGTTCGAGCACCCTGTCGATCCAGCGGACCGGCATGATTTCGATGGCGTTCTTCACGTTGTCCGGAATCTCCGTCAAGTCCTTGACGTTTTCTTCCGGAATCAGCACCAGCTTGATACCGCCGCGATGCGCCGCCAGCAGTTTTTCCTTCAGGCCGCCGATCGGCAGGACTTCACCACGCAACGTGATTTCGCCCGTCATCGCGACATCGGCACGAACCGGGATACCGGTCAACACCGACACCAGCGCGGTCGTCATCGCGATACCGGCCGACGGACCGTCCTTCGGCGTCGCGCCTTCCGGCACGTGAATGTGAATATCCTGCTTCTCGAACGCTTCGTCCTTGATACCCAGACGGCGCGAACGCGAGCGGACCACCGAGCGCGCAGCTTCGACGGATTCCTTCATCACGTCGCCAAGCGAACCCGTGCGGATCACATTGCCCTTACCCGGCATCACCGCGGCTTCGATGGTCAACAGATCGCCGCCCACTTCCGTCCACGCAAGACCCGTGACCTGACCAACCTGATTTTCCTTCGCGGCCAGACCGAAGTCGTACTTGCGCACGCCGAGGAACGTGTCGATATTGCTGCCGTCGACCGTTACCGCGCCTTCCGCCTTCTTCAGCAGAAGCATCTTCACGACCTTGCGGCAGATCTTCGAAATTTCACGCTCGAGCGAACGGACGCCCGCTTCACGCGTGTAGTAACGAATGATGTCGCGGATCGCGGTTTCCGTCACATCGACCTCGCCATCCTTGAGGCCGTTGTTCTTCTTCTGCTTGGGCAAAAGATAACGTTGCGCGATGCTGACCTTCTCGTCTTCCGTGTAACCCGACAGACGGATCACTTCCATCCGGTCGAGCAGCGGCGGCGGAATGTTCAGCGAGTTCGACGTTGCCACGAACATCACGTCCGACAGATCGAAGTCGACTTCGACGTAGTGATCGGCGAACGTATGGTTCTGTTCCGGATCGAGCACTTCCAGCAGAGCCGAGGACGGATCGCCGCGGAAATCCTGGCCCATCTTGTCGACTTCGTCGAGCAGGAAGAGCGGATTGCGCACGCCGACCTTGGTCAGGCTTTGCAGAATCTTGCCGGGCATCGAACCGATGTACGTACGACGGTGACCGCGAATCTCGGCTTCATCGCGCACGCCGCCGAGCGCCATACGCACGAACTTGCGGTTCGTAGCGCGAGCGATCGACTGACCCAGCGACGTCTTACCAACACCCGGAGGCCCAACGAGGCACAGGATCGGCGCTTTCACCTTGTCGACACGTTGCTGGACCGCGAGATACTCGAGAATGCGTTCCTTCACTTTCTCGAGACCGAAGTGGTCTTCGTCGAGCACGCGTTCCGCATTCGAGAGGTCGTTGTTGACCTTGCTCTTCTTGCGCCACGGCAAGCCGATCAGCGTATCGATATAGTTGCGCACGACGGTCGCTTCAGCCGACATCGGCGACATCAGCTTGAGCTTCTTCAGCTCGGCGTCGGCCTTCTTCTTGGCTTCCTTCGGCATGCGGGCAGCCGTGATGCGCTTCTCGAGTTCTTCGAGATCCGCACCTTCTTCGCCTTCGCCCAGTTCCTTCTGGATCGCCTTGACCTGTTCGTTCAGGTAGTACTCGCGCTGGCTCTTCTCCATCTGGCGCTTCACACGCCCACGGATGCGCTTTTCGACCTGCAGGATGTCGATCTCGGCTTCGAGTTGCGCGAGCAGATGCTCGAGGCGCTCGATGACCGGGAACATTTCGAGGATGTGCTGCTTCTGGTCGAGCTTGAGCGGCAGATGCGCCGCGATCGTGTCAGCCAGGCGGCCAGCCTCGTCGATGCCCGACAGCGATGTCAGGATCTCCGGCGGGATCTTCTTGTTCAGCTTCACATACTGGTCGAACTGCGACACGATCGCGCGGCGCAGCGCTTCAGTTTCAGCGCTGTCGGCGTGGTCGGGTTCGAGCGGCATGACTTCGCACGAGAACTGCGTTTCCTGTTCTTCGATGGAAAGCGTTTTCGCGCGCTGCAAGCCTTCGACGAGCACCTTAACGGTGCCATCGGGCAGCTTCAGCATTTGCAGGATGTTGGCGATACACCCTACTTCGTACATGTCCTTTTCGGTCGGCTCATCTTTCGCAGCCGTTTTCTGGGCGACGAGCATGATGTGCTTGCCGCCTTCCATCGCTGCTTCGAGAGCCTTGATCGACTTCGGGCGGCCTACGAAGAGCGGAATCACCATGTGCGGGAAGACGACTACGTCACGCAGCGGGAGCAGCGGGAGCGTAATGCGTTCCGGCGGAAGGAGTTGGGTTCCTGACATTTCATTTCCCCATGAGTGGAATCAGTTCGTTCGATAGGTGAGGCCAGCAGAAAAGATTGCAAGCCTCCGCGTGTGGGAAAAGTTCAGTGACTCCGAAGGTTCAGTGACTCCATAGTGAAAACAACCATCCTGACCACACGATAAACGAAAAAAGCCGTTCACGTTGCCATGAACGGCTTTTTTTGCAGAACCCGAAAGCCGATCAGTTCGAACCCGCCACTTTGGGCGCGTCTTCGTAGATCAGTAGGGGTTTCCCGTCGCCGTCAATCACGTTGTCGTCGATGATGACCTTGCTAACACCTTTCATCTGCGGCAAATCGTACATGACATCAAGCAACGCCTGTTCCAGGATGGAGCGCAGACCGCGAGCGCCCGTCTTGCGACGGATCGCCTTGCGTGCAACAGCCTGCAACGCAGCCGGGCGAATTTCGAGCTCGACGCGTTCCATATTGAACAGCTTGTGGTATTGCTTCACCAGAGCATTCTTCGGTTCGACGAGGATCTTCATCAACGCGACTTCGTCGAGCTTGCCGAGCGTAGCCACCACCGGCAGACGGCCGATCAGTTCAGGAATCAGGCCGAACTTGATCAGATCTTCCGGCTCCACTTCGCGCAGCACTTCGCCGGCGTCGCGGTCCTGCTTGCTCTTCACGCTTGCGCCGAAGCCGATACCGGTTTTCTCGGTACGGTCGACGATGACTTTCTCGAGGCCGTCGAATGCGCCACCGCAAATGAACAGAATATTGGTGGTGTCGACCTGGATGAAGTCCTGATTCGGATGCTTACGGCCACCTTGCGGCGGCACCGACGCCATCGTGCCTTCAACCAGTTTCAGCAGGGCCTGTTGCACGCCTTCGCCCGATACGTCGCGGGTGATCGACGGGTTGTCGGACTTGCGGCTGATCTTGTCGATTTCGTCGATGTAGACAATGCCGCGCTGAGCCTTGTCGACTTCGTAATTGCAATTCTGCAACAGCTTCTGAATGATGTTCTCGACGTCTTCGCCGACATAGCCGGCTTCCGTCAGCGTCGTTGCATCGGCAATGACGAACGGGACGTTCAGAAGGCGCGCGAGCGTCTGCGCGAGCAAGGTCTTGCCGGAACCGGTCGGGCCGATCAGCAGAATGTTGCTCTTGGACAGCTCGATCTCGTCCTTCTTGTCGAGGTGCTTGAGGCGCTTATAGTGGTTGTACACCGCGACCGCGAGAATCTTCTTCGCGCGTTCCTGACCGATCACGTACTGGTCGAGGATTTCACGGATTTCCTGCGGACTCGGCAGATCGGACTTGGACAAGCCCGCCTCGATGCCCGCACCTGCAGCCTCATCGCGGATGATTTCGTTGCACAGGTCGATACATTCATCACAGATGAACACCGACGGGCCGGCAATCAGTTTTTTGACTTCATGCTGGCTCTTGCCGCAGAACGAGCAATACAACAGCTTTTCGCTGTTAGAACCTTTCTTGTCCGCCATAGATGTGTGAGCCTCCGGACACTCGATTACATGATACGCCGTTTGCCCCGGCCTCGCAGTTTGGGCGCGGCAGGGCTTGAGCCAAGGTGACGGCGTTTGCCGCAGGCACTCGGACGAGTCTTGATTATTTCACAACCGATCCGACGACAGTCTCGCCCCATTTTGGGGCAAGACCGCACCGGCGTTTCAAGGACACTTCAAGGACGCTTGTGCGCCACCTGATCAACCAGACCGTAAGCTTGCGCGTCATCGCCGGACATGAAATTGTCGCGGTCGGTGTCGCGTGCAATACGCTCGACCGGCTGGCCGGTGTGGTGCGCGAGCAGGTGATTCAGACGTTCCTTCAGGTACAGAATTTCACGCGCCTGAATTTCGATGTCCGACGCCTGGCCGCGCGCCCCGCCCAGCGGCTGGTGAATCATCACACGTGAATTCGGCAGCGCAAAGCGCTTGCCCTTCGCGCCCGCCGCCAGCAGGAACGCGCCCATACTGGCCGCGAGACCCATGCACAGCGTCGACACGTCCGGCTTGATGAACTGCATCGTGTCGTAGATCGCCATCCCGGCCGAAACCGAACCGCCCGGGCTGTTGATGTAGAAACTGATGTCCTTGTCCGGGTTTTCACTTTCCAGGAACAACATCTGCGCGACGACGAGGTTGGCCGTTTGGTCGTTCACTTCGCCGACCAGGAACACGATTCGTTCCTTCAGCAGACGCGAATAGATGTCATACGAGCGCTCGCCCCGGCCGCTCGTTTCCACGACGATCGGCACCAGTCCGAGCGCCTGCGCTTCGAGATCCCGGGACGACTGGGAGGTCAACGTGTCCAGCATTTGGGCGCGAAAGGTCATGCAATGGATCCTTGTCTGGAAATATTCTAAATATTAGATGCTAGACAGGTGTGGCCGGCGAGCCCGTATTCAAGTGCCCGATCAATGCGAGCGCGGCGTGCGACGCAGTGTGAAACACGCCATGCAAAACGCACTGCACTTTCACAGCACAAAAAAACGGCGTGCGGGCCGTCGCTCCGACAGCCGGCACGCCGTTGCAGCGACGCTTACGCTTGCGCCGTTGCGCTTGCCAGTTCTTCGAAGCTTACTTCCTTGTCCGTCACCTTGGCCTTGCTGAGGACGAAATCGACGACGTTGGCTTCAACGACGTACGCTTCCATTTCTGCAAGACGTTGCTGATTGGAATAATACCAGCGGACGACTTCCTTCGGGTCTTCGTAGCTTTTCGCGAATTCGTCAACTTCGGCACGAATCTGCTCCGGCTTGGCTTGCAGTTCGTTGGCCTTAACCAGCTCGGCCAGCACGAGGCCCAGCTTGACGCGACGCTCAGCCTGCTCCTTGAACATTTCAGCCGGGATCGGTGCGTCGGCGGCGTTCGGCACGCCACGTTGCTCGAGGTCCTGACGCGCCATGCCGACGAGGCGTTCCTGATCTTGTGCGATCAAGGCGCTCGGCACGTCGAGTTCCGAAATCTTCAAGAGCGCGTCCATCACCTGATTCTTGACGATGGCTTGCGTGCGGCGCTTCGCTTCGCGTTCGAGATTGTCTTTGATCTCAGCGCGCATCTTGACCAGATCGCCGTCTTCGATACCGAGCGACTTGGCGAATTCGGCGTCGATTTCCGGCAGATGCGGCCACTCGATCTTCTTCATCGTGATCGTGAATTGCGCAGTCTTACCAGCGACATCCTTGCCGTGATAGTCAGCCGGGAAAGCCAGGTCGAATTCCTTCGATGCGCCGACCGCGAGGCCCAGCGCTGCTTTTTCGAATTCCGGCAGCATGCGGCCTTCGCCCAGCACGAAAGCGAAATCTTCAGCGCTGCCGCCCTGGAACACTTCACCGTCGATCTTGCCGACGAAGTCGACCGTCACGCGATCGCCGTCTTTAGCCGCCGTGTCCGCGCCGCCGTCGCCGTGCTCGCCGGCTTCGCCGCGAGCGTGGAAGTGCACGCGCTGCTTGCGCAGGATGTCCAGCGTGCGGTCGATTTCCGCTTCGCTGATGGTGGTCGTGGTGCGTTCGATTTCAGCCGTGGCGACGTCGCCCAGCTTCACTTCCGGATACACCTCGAACGTCGCGTCGAACGCGTAATCGCCTTCAGCAGCGTCGGCCTTCGGCGCGAAGCTCGGCTGACCGGCAACGCGCAGGTTCTCGGCGCGGCTGATGTCGAAAAATTCCTTGCCGACCTTGTCGCTCAGCACTTCAGCTTCAACCTGGCCCGAATACTGTTGCGTCACCATCTTGAGCGGCACCTTGCCCGGGCGGAAACCCGGCATGCGCACGTTCTTTGCCAGTTGGCGGATACGCGAGTCCACTTCCTTCTGCACGGCGTCCTTCGGCAGGGAAATCGTTACGCGGCGTTCGAGCTTGCCGAGGTTTTCAACAACGTTAGCCATGGCTTCAATCGTCCTAAAATTATTCGAGCGAATCAGTTATCTTCTCCGTGCCGCTTTTCGATGTCGCCGATGTCGCATTTGCGTCGTCTGGCATCGATTGCGCGCCTGCGCCGCGGGCTTGCAGGCCACCGGCAGCACGGTTGGGTCCAAAGAGCCGAATATTTTAGCAAACTATTTGAGCGCTTAGCCGGGATTCGATGATTGCGCGCGCTTTTATCGGCGTTCGAGCCGTTTTCCGCGCTGTTTTTCGCTTGTTTGCAGGTTGCCTGGCGGCTGTTCGTTGGCCGCTTCAGGCCCATCCCCTGCCAGTTTTCAGCCCACTTACGGCATTTTAACGACCCATTTCCCTGCCACGCTTGCGTCGGAAGCGCCCGCATAACCGATATGCGGCGAGCCCGCCGCCCGCGTTCACACGGATGGATTCCGCACGCCCCTCCACGGACAATCCCGGCTATGCCGTTCGACATATTCAGTCGGCGCGCCCATGCTGATAAGCTTACGGACGCGCTCGGGGCTGCGCACGCATCTGGTCAATTCACCCGCCCTCGCAACGACTCCAACCATTCAGAGACACCATGCCGAATTTGCCGTCCTCGCCTGTCGTCGTCATTGCTCCCGATTCCTTCAAAGGTTCGCTCAGCGCGGAACAGGTCGCGCAGGCGATTGCGTCCGGCATCCAGCGCGCCCGGCCGGACGCCAGCGTGCGTATCTGTCCGATGGCCGACGGCGGGGAAGGCACGCTCGACGCCATGCTCACGAGCGGCGGCGAACGCCGCAAGCTGAGCGTGCGCGGCGCGGCCGGTCCGATGCGCGAGGCACTCACGGGCCTGCTGGCAGACGGCAGTGCGATCATCGAAACTGCGGAAATCGTCGGCATTACCGATCCGGTCGGGATGGGTGTACCGGTCGAGGCGCGCAGCACGCGCGGCATGGGCGAAGCGATTCGCGCGCTGCTCGATGCCGGCGTGCGGCGCTTTTTCGTCGCGCTCGGCGGCAGCAGCACGAACGACGGCGGCGCCGGCCTGCTGGCCGGCCTCGGGCTGAAACTTTTCGACGCACAAGACAAAGAACTCGACGCCACACCCGAACAACTCGCGCGCGTGGCGCGCCTCGACGTGTCGCAACTTGATGCGCGCCTCGCGGACACACAATTCGTCGGCATGTCGGACGTGGATAACCCCCTGACCGGCGATCACGGTGCAACCGCGGTGTTCGGTCCGCAAAAGGGTGTGAAGCCGGAACAGGTTGCTGCGATCGACGCCGCCCTCGCCCGCTTCGCCGATCTGCTCGAGGCAGCGCTCGGGCGCACGGCACGCGACCAACCCGGCGCGGGTGCGGCCGGCGGCCTCGGCTTTGCGCTGCACATGCTCGGCGCGCAGTTCGAGCCGGGCGCGGAAACCGTCGCGCGCCAGATCGGTCTGGACGCTGCGCTCGAGGGCGCGAACTGGCTGATCACCGGCGAAGGCCGCTCGGACGTACAAACGCTGCACGGCAAGGCGCCGTTCATTGCCTGCCGTCATGCGCAAGCGGCGGGCGTACCGGCCACGCTGCTTTCCGGCGCGGTCGACTCCGCCGCGCTACCGCGTCTCGCCGAATACTTCAGTGGCTGCTTCTCTCCGGCTCCAGGGCCGATCACGCTCGAGGTTGCGATTCGCGACGCGGCGCGTTTGCTGGCGGACGCGGCCGAACAGTTGACGCGCCTGAAATACGGCGCGCGTTGACCGGCGGAACGGTTGCGGCAACAATCACAGCGCCACGACCGCACCCACTCACCACGGGAAGACAATGAAGGCATCCGCCAGAACCGGACTCGAACAGTTCCTCACTTACCGTCTGCACGTCCTGAACAAACTCGCCGAGCGTGGCATCAGCGAGCGTTATCAGGACAAACTGGGCGTGACCTTGCCTGAAGCAAGGGTGGTGGCGTCGGTGGGCTCGTTCGGACCGTTTTCGATCATGGAACTGGCGCGGCACGCCAACCTCGACAAGAGTCAGGCGAGCCGCGCGGCTGAGGCGTTGATCAAGCAAGGACTTGTGAAGCGCGAGCCGAGCGCCGAAGACGGCCGCGTCGTGCTGGTGTCACTGACCCCTGAAGGCCGCGCGCTTTATCGCAAGGTGATGCCGATTGCGCGCAAGTGGAACGGGGATATGTTCGACTGCCTCGACGAACAGGAAAAACTCGCGTTCGGCGAAGCGCTGGACAAGATCATCAATACGATGTCGGAGCGGGAGGAGTAAGTAACGGCGTGCTGCCGCGAGGTACGCGCGTCGTGCAATCCCCTGGCGTCGCGCGATCACTCTGTGCGGAGCGATCGCGCGGTTGCAGTGCGTACCTTCGGCACGTTCCAACTCCACGGATTCCTGCAAACCTCTACGCCGAAATACGCCCGCGTTGAAGTTACTTCTTTTCGGTGCTTTGACCGTCAGCGCTGGCGGTGCCTGCGTCCTTAGTTGTAGCGCTCGCCGCGCCTGACCCGCCGAGCGCATCGCCCGCCAATCCACCAGCGCCGGCCGCTCCACCGCCACCGTCGGCCACTCCCCCAGCCTGAGCCTGGCTCTGAGCGCCACGCACAAGCCGCCAGGCGATCGCACCGAGCGAGCCGACGGCCAGCAACAAAGCGGCCCACAACATATAGCGCCGCATCGCATCGGGGTCTTTGCCCGATGACTGCGCATCAGCCTCCTGCCCAACGGGCAATTCCTCACCCACCCGCGCCGCCACGGCAACCGACGAAGCGCCCATCAGCAGATCCGCCCGGCTCAGCGCCGACGACACCGCAGCCGCACTCCCCACCGCCAACGTGAACGGCGCAGCGCCGCGCGCGACGAAAGTGAGCGTCGCCGGACGCCAGCCCGCGGCGACAATCAACGCACCGCTTCCCAAACCGCCATTGCGCGTGTCGACTACCACACGCCAGTGGCGGTCCGTGTCGGGCGCCATTTCAAGCGATGGATTGCTCTGCTCCACCGTGCCGTTATGCAAGCGGAACAATGTCGCGCTCGAGACCTCCCGCCACGCCGCCTCCAGACCCGAGCGCGAATAGACGACGGCCGGCGCCACCGTATTCGGCTGCGGGAGATTCAGGCGTAAACGATCGATCGGATAAGGTCCACCGGTTTCGAAGAAATACTCGCCGGCTTTCGGCCCCGGATGGGCGACGATCCCTTCGCGCCATTGCCGTTGCATATCCGCGCGCTGCGCCGCGCCGACGCTGGCCACCTGCACCTGAGCGTCGATCGATTCGACATACGGAGCACCGTCGAGCCAGTGCAAACGCAGATAACGCGCGCGCATCCCGTTGAGCTCGATGCGATCCTGGCTCAGCGTGCTGCCGTTGTAGCTGACCTTGAGCAGTTGCGCCTCGCCTGCGGGTTGCCAGTTGCGCAGATCGTCACTCGACTCGACGCTGACGCGCCCCTGGTAATTGTCGTCACGCACATGCACGACCAACGCATCGACCCGAGCTTCGCCCCGCGCCTCGCGCGTGACGTCGATCAGGTCGGTGTCATGTTGTGAACGGTCGGGCGGCGCCGAGGTTGCCCGCAGCGATCCGTCAGCGGCAATCGTCACGCCGAGTGGTGCACCAGTTCCGCCGGCAGCGGCGGGCGGCAAGGGAAACCAGCGCACCGGCCGCAATGTGGCCGGCGCGCGGACCGACTCACGTGGCGCGTCGAGCGAATAAGGCACGGGTTCGCCGGCGCCATTGAATACGCGCACATCGCCGAGATCGTTGCGCTGGCTGGCAGCATAGACGGCAGCCGGCAGCGGCACGCTGTAATAGGCGGCGCCGCTTTCGAGTTCGAGCGCAAAACGCTGGGCAAAACGATCGGCCGCAACGGCCGCCGTCGATACCCACACAGACGAGATCGCAAGACACCACCCCGTCGCTATCAGGACACGCTTCATTGCTCAGTTTCCAGAACGGCCGCTTTGGGCGGCAACGGCGAAAAGTAACCTATCAGCAGGAGCATCAGACCGATACCGATGAACGACACAATCCGTTCGATACCCGTCACGTGCGACAAATCGAACAGGAACAGCTTGACGACGGTTGCCGCCAGCAGGCCGCCGCCGATGAACCAGAATATCCGGCTCGCCTGGCGCGTTGCCCAGATCATCATAGCCAATGCGCAGACCGTCCAGAACAAATCCAGCAGCGGTATCCAACTCGATATTGCTTAATAGCCTGAGTGCGCTGAAAACCATCGTCCCGCTTCGAACACAGCAGACCCAGCGAGGCAGCCGCGTTCGCGACAACCCGCCAACCATGTCAAAATTCGGGATCGGCCAACAGGCCTTCAGTCACCCCCATTTCATCCAGGGAAGCTTCAGTGGACATCAACAAACAGGTGGCGGCCCTCACCGCCTCGGAACTTCAAACCGCCGGCGCGAGCCAGGCGACGGCGATCGCCGTCAGCGTGGTGCTGCGTCATCTGCGCTCGCCTGAGCTGGCAAAACTGTTGTCGTCGGCGTTCGAAAACCACCAGGCAGTCATGTTGCAAACGCCGTGGCCCGATCCGATGCTGCAGGCGTTCGAATCGACCCGCCGCTTTCTCGAAGGCGCCGTGCAAGCCGAGTTGCCGGGCACACAAACCGAACCGCAACCGCCGGCACCGGATGCCTGAGTGTTGCCGGGCACGCAAGGCGCTGCCCGCCAGGTCACACGAAAAACAAAAAACCCCGTTAGTCCAAAGACTTAACGGGGTTCTCTGCTACAAATTTGTTGGTGCGAGGGAGGGGACTCGAACCCCTACACCCTTGCGGGCGTCAGGACCTAAACCTGGTGCGTCTACCAATTTCGCCACCCTCGCAGCCGGGCAAAGCGCTGTGCGTTCTGCCCGATGTCCTGCATGCCTACGGCCGCGTTAAAACCCGCGCCCGAAAGCGTAAGCGCGAGATTCTAACCGATTGATTCGCACTTGTCTGCATTTGCTCGTGCATCGGCTCACGGGGCGTCGATGCTACAATTTTTGGCTAACCGCACGCACGACGTGCCCCTGTTTGCCTGCCCTTCCCACATTCCTATCCCGTGAATTTCGACGAATACTGCCAGCAGAAAGCGGCGCCGCCCGGATCGGGCACTTACTATGCGCTTCGGCAGGCGCCCGCGGCAAGCCAACCGCTCCTGACCGCGCTGTTCGCGCTGCGTCGCGAGTTCGAGGAAACCGTTAAGGAAACCAGCGATCCGGCCATCGGCCGCACCAAACTCGCGTGGTGGCAAAACGAGCTCGCCGCGCTGGCTTCGGGCTCACCGTCACATCCGGTTTCCAAGGCGCTGGCGGCTTATCTGCCGAACGTAGAAGCCGAATACCCCGCGTTGCAGGCTTTGCTCGCCGGTTTCGAAATGGACCTCGACCAGGCGCGCTATCTCGACTACCCGAATCTGCGACGCTATGTGCAGGGCGTCGGCGGCACCTTCGCGTCGCTGGTCGCGCGTGCTTCGGCGAAGGACAGCGCGCAGGCGTCGAACTGGTCCGCGTCGCTCGGCGAGGCGCTGCAGCTTGCGCAGTTCGTCGCCGAAGCCGGCAATGATGCGCGCCACGGCCGCATCTATATTCCGATCGATGAAATGCAGCGCTTTAACGTCACCGCTGCGGATCTGATCAATCGTAAATACTCCGATGCGTTTACCGAGCTGATGCGCTTCGAGACCAAGCGGGCACGCGACGCGGTGCGAGCAGCGCTCGCCGCCATGCCCGCGAATGAGCGCCGCTCACAGCGCACGCTGGTGGCGCAGGCAGCGCTCGCCCTGGCGCTGCTGGATGAAATCGAACGTGACGGCTATCACGTGCTGCATCAGCGCATTGCGTTGACGCCGATCCGCAAACTCTGGATCGCGTGGCGCGCGAAGTAAGCGCGCGACGCAACGGCCGCCACCTCATGCTGATGAGGCAACGCCGTCCGACATCAGACGCGTAGTAAGGGCAGCGGCTCGAACCGCTGCTGCAGGATCGCGGACGCGTCGAGCCCCCACCACGGCCCGAGCACGGTCGCGTAGAGTTGCTGAAAATCGACGCCGACCGGCAAGTTGCCATTGCCGTCGAGCCGCGCGAGCACCGGCGGCACGCCGTACAAACCGCCCCGCACTCGCCCGCCCATGACGAAATGCGGCGCCACGGTGCCATGGTCGGTGCCGTTGCTTTGATTCTCACGCGGGCGCCGGCCGAACTCGGCATAGGTCATCACCAGCGTCTCGTTCCAGCGGCCGAGTTCCACCAGCGCCGATTTCATCGACGCAAACCCATCGGCCAGTTGCTTGAGCAGCGCCGCCTGTTGGCCCGGCTGATTCTGGTGCGTATCGAAACCGTTCAGCGTCAAACGGATCACCGCGACACCCTGCCCGCTCTTCGGCTGACCTTGCGGCGTATTTCCAGCCGCGAGCACCTGCATCGCCGTCTTGATCGAACCGCCGAATGCGCCGCCGGGAAACACCGTCTTCAATTGCGCCTGACCTTGTGTGGGACGCAGACGATCGGCGGCTTTCACGATGTCGTTCTCGACGTCGAGAATGTGCGCCAATTCCGGATTGCGCTCGTGCAGCGACACCGGCGTGACGAGGCGGGAAGCCTTGACGAACTGCGCCGGATTGACCAACGCGATCGCGCGTGCGCCGTTGGCGAGGGGTCCCATTTCGGCGCTGCCGATCACCACGCCGTCGGCGGCAAAACCGGCTGGCACCGGCGCCTGCGCGAACGCACGTGTGAGCCAGCCCTCGCGCAGATATTGATCCGCACGCGAGGCGGTGTCCCAGATCTCGATCGAGCGGAAATGCGACAGGTTCGGTTGCGCGTAGCTAACGCCCTGCACGATCGCCAGTTGCTGGCTCTGCCAAAGCGGCATCAGCGGTTGTAACGACGGATGCAGCGCGGTGCGCTCGTCGAGCTGGATCGCCTGCTCGCGTTTGATGCCGATGTTTTTACGTAGCTGATAGTAGGTGGGATCGGCAAACGGAATCACGGTATTCAAACCGTCATTGCCGCCCTTCAGTTCGACGAGGATCAGCAGGTTGCCGTAGCCTCGATTCGTTGAGCCACCCACTTCTGCCGTCTGCGCAGCGAACGCGCGTGGCAACCAGAGCGTCGCGCCGGCGGCGGCGCCCATCGAGAGAAAGCTGCGTCTTTTCATCCTGCACCTCGTTCGATTGTCACGGCGCGTGTCGTGCCGCCGTCGACGGATCGTTCATTTGCGCTGCTCATCGGCGTTACACGGTCGAGCGGCGCAATTCCGTCGCCTGCCCGCACTGCTCACTTCCTCACTTCAATTGATACGCCGGGTCCATCAGCAACGCCTCCAGATAAGCGCTGGCGGTCGAATCGGTTTCTATCGCGTCGACCGGTGTGAGCGGCAAGACCGCATGCTGCAACTGAAGCTCCGCCGACAGCCCCGGCTTCGCCGTCGGCGCGGTGTTGTAATGCGCAAGCCACGTGTCGATGTCAAAGCGTACGCCACCCTGGCCGGCCGGGCCGACGCGCGCCATCGCGCGCTGCATCGGCGGACTCGCCTGCATATTGCCAGGTGCGCCACTCGCCGCGATCTTTGCGCCCACCGGATTGTTCATCCGCTGCGGACGGGCAGTTTCAGTCGCGCGAAACAGTTGCTCGACGAATTGCTTGCGCGCCAGCAGCGTCGAGCTATTGATCCATATCGTACCGCCCGGCCATCCTTTGACGTTGGGCGGGTAGAACAGGTTCTCGCCAAGCGTGCGGATCTGCGCGGCGAACGGCGCCGTGTTGTCGTAGCCGATGTCGAACGCACGCAGTGTCCCGACCACGAATTCCACCGGCGATTTCACTAGCACGCCGCGATCGCCGTCGTCCCAGAGCGCGTCGCTCATGAAAAGGCCGCGCAGCGCGACCTTGATATCGTAATGACTTGCGCGGAATTGGGCGGCGATCGGGGCGATGCGAGCGGGGTCCGGTGTATCGGAGACAAACTCGCGCCACAGCTTGGTCGTGACGAAGGTCGCGGTTTCCGGTCGCGCAAGCAGGATATCGAGCACCTGATCGCCGTCGAACGGACCGGTTTGACCGAGCACGGTCTTGTCGCCATCATCGTGCTGGTTGGCGCGCCACACGTACGCCTGGGTGTCGGGGTCGAGGCTCCACCCTGTGTAGGCACGCGCGGCTTCCGACACGTCGCGCTGCGTGTAGTGCCCTTCGCCCAGCGTGAACAGCTCCATCACTTCACGCGCGAAGTTTTCATTGGGCTTGCCCTTACGATTGCTCGCGCCATCGAGGTATTGCAGCATCGCCGGATCTTTCGCGACGTCGTGCAACAGTTCGCCGAAGTTGCCGAGCGCGTCGCGGCGCAACAGCATGTTCTGCTGCGCCATCTGCTGCGGATACTGCACCTTGTCCTGGCCGGAAGTGAAATGGTTGTGCCAGAAGAGCGTCATGCGTTCGGTCAGCGGCGACGGCGTGCTCAACATCTCGCGCACCCACCATGCGCGTAATAGTTCGTAACGCTGGCCGCGCAACCGCTGCTCGTCGCGACGTTGATCGTCCGTCCATGTCTTGCGAATGTCGCGCGTCGGGATGGGTTCGAGCACCCAGTCCGGCAGCGGCGTGACGGATTCGGTTCGGGCTGTCGCGAGCACCTTGTCCACTGCCTGCTCGCGTGTGAGGCCGACGTATTGCGCGACCTCGCCACTATCGGGCGCAAAGCCGACGCGCGTCAGGAAGAAGCGGGCGTCGTCGGCGTCGAGGATGTCCTGGTCGGCCGCGGAAACGGCAGGCGCGGCAGACGGCGCGCGATGCTTGTTGTGGGGAGCATGAGAGGTAGAGGCGCCCTGCTGCTGCACGGCTGGCGCCGGTGCACACCACGTCACGGCCGCTAAGGCCGTGACTGTGACTGTCAGCCAGCGCCCACCTTTATCGCCTGTCAGCACTTTCATCATCGGTCATCCGGTTGCGGGGCGTCACGGAAAGGCATTCGCGCATGGAAAAACGCTCTATGCACGCGCTGTGCTCTGGCAACTCAACGGCAGATGGAACGGGAAAGTTGACGGGGGAAGTGCAACGAAATCTTTCACGCGCCGGGGATCGGCGACCAGCGTGCCCTGGAGCAGGCACGAAAATAGCTACCGTTTATAGAGCTCGCGGACAGCGTCTTCGATGTGCTGCCGTAACAGACGCCGTTCGTCGGGCGTCATATGACCATCACGACGGCGTTGATCGAGATCGGGGGGAACTGCAGTGCGCAACATCACGTCTGACGCAGCGCGGTCGTTAGTGACGTTGGCGTTGTGGCGACTCGCTTTGGGATTTGGCGGCTTGGGCGCGCGTTCGCTCGCAGCTCTGTCCGCCGAAGGCTGGGCGTGGGCGAGCGTTGGTCCTAGTGTGCCTGCAAGCGTACCGGCAATCGCCAGTGCAATTACGCTCAGGCGCACATTCGGCCAAACCCCTCCCTTCATGTTGTTCCCTTCGTGGCGCGGCAACCGGCTACCTCAAATGCGTATACAAACCCCGGTAGCGAGCCGGGTGCGAGAGTTTTAGTCGAGTGAAGTATCCACCGAACAGCCGCATTCAGTAAAGGAGTCTACCTGCCCGTGCTTTACGTCGTGCCACAGTGCGGGTAAATTTTGTAACTGACTGTAACCCGATAAATGATGCAACCGCGCGCTACTTTCTAATCGCGCTAAGATGCCGACCATGGAAACCAAAAACCCTTCGAAAATCCTCGTCGTCGACGACGATCCGCGCCTGCGCGATCTGCTGCGCCGCTACCTCGGTGAACAGGGCTTCAATGTCTACGTTGCCGAGAACGCGCCGTCCATGAACAAGCTCTGGGTGCGTGAGCGCTTCGACTTGCTGGTGCTCGATCTGATGCTGCCAGGCGAAGACGGCCTGTCGATCTGCCGCCGCCTGCGCGGCAGCAACGACCGCACGCCGATCATCATGCTGACGGCCAAGGGTGAAGACGTCGATCGTATCGTCGGCCTCGAAATGGGCGCCGACGACTATCTGCCCAAGCCGTTCAACCCGCGCGAACTGGTCGCACGGATTCACGCGGTGCTGCGCCGGCAATCGCCGTCGGAGTTGCCTGGGGCGCCGTCCGAAACCACCGAGGTGTTCGAGTTCGGCGAGTTCGCGCTGAATCTCGCCACCCGCACACTCACCAAGGCCGGCCAGGAAATACCGCTCACCACCGGCGAGTTCTCGGTGCTGAAGGTATTTGCGCGTCATCCGCGTCAGCCGCTGTCGCGTGAAAAGCTGATGGAACTGGCGCGCGGCCGTGAATACGAAGTGTTCGACCGCAGTCTCGACGTGCAGATTTCGCGTCTGCGCAAGCTGATCGAACCGGATCCGGGCAGCCCGCGTTTCATCCAAACCGTCTGGGGCCTCGGCTACGTGTTCATTCCTGACGGTGCAGCCTGAGTTTGCTCTCACACCCCAGTGTCGACCAGAGTTGGCGCTTTAGCGCCTTATCTCTGGTCCCATGCAAAGCGGTCGACCAGAGTTCGCGCGCCAGCGCGACTACTCCGGTCCCATACAAGCTAGTTCCAGATAAGAAGGGCCCATGCGGATCGACCGGCGCCTCCTGACGCTCGCGTTCGGCGGCCTTTTCTGGCGGACCTTTCTGTTGATCGCGCTGTTGATCGCAGTCAGTCTCGCCGCGTGGTTCCAGAGCTTTCGGGTGATCGAACGCGAGCCGCGCGCGCAGCGCGTGGCGTTGCAACTGGTCGCCATCGTCAAGCTCACGCGTACCGCACTCCTCTATTCCGATCCTGACCTGCGGCGCGCTCTGCTGCAGGATCTGGAGAGCAATGAAGGGGTGCGCGTGTACCCGCGCGAAACCACCGACAAGTACAAGCTCCAGCCCGACGAATCCCTGAACCGGCTGATCGAACACGACATTCGCGGCCGCCTCGGCGACGACACGGTGATTGCGCAGAGCGTCAACGACATCCCCGGCGTCTGGATCAGCTTCAAGATCGACGACGACGATTACTGGGTGGCGCTCGACCGCGATCAACTCGACAACGCGACGGGCCTGCAATGGGCCGGCTGGGGCGTGTTCGCGCTGGCGCTTTCACTGTTCGGCGCGGCCTTCATCACCAGTCTCGTGAACCGTCCGTTCGCCCGGCTCGCCATGGCCGCGCGCAAGGTCGGCTCAGGCCAGTCGCCCGAGCCCTTGCCCGAGCGCGGCATGGGCGTGGCCGCCGAGACCAATCGCAGTTTCAACCAGATGGTGCAGGACCTCGAACAACTCGAGGCCGACCGCGCGCTGATGCTCGCCGGTATCTCGCACGATCTGCGCACGCCGCTCGCGCGGCTGCGGCTCGAAACCGAAATGAGCCCGTCCGACCAGGCCACGAAAGACGCGATGGTCGACGACATCGAGCAGATGGACATGATCATCGGCCGGTTCCTCGATTACGCGCGTCCGGTGCAACGGGTACCGGAGCCCGTCGACCTGTCGGTGATCGCAGGCGAGCTTGCCGCGCGGATGCAAAGCGAGGACAGCATGCGGCTGATCACGCGCCTCGCGCCGTCGGCGGTGATCGAGGCGGATGAGACCGACATGCGGCGCGTGGTCGGCAATCTGCTGGAGAACGCGCGCAAGTACGGTTTGAGCGACGGCGACGGCATCCCGCACGTGATTCTGGAAACACGGGTATCGCACTCGCGGGTCGAATTGTCCGTGGTCGATGAAGGGCCTGGAATTCCTGAAGACCAATTGGCGCTTGTCACGCGACCTTTCTATCGTGTGAATTCCGCGCGCACCCAAGCGAACGGCACGGGCCTCGGCATGGCCATTGTGCAGCGGCTGGTAGGCCGTTATCGCGGCGCGCTGCGTCTGCGCAATCGCACACCAGGTCCGGGCCTCGAGGTCACGATCGAGTTTCCGCTGGCAAAAGGCGCTTGACCGGCCGGCGCGTTGCGTCGGCCGTGCGGACGTCGGCCGCGTTCAGTCATATCGTTCCAAGGCACTAGCCAAAGACTATTGAGCGGATACCTTCATAGGACCATACTCGAAAACATGCAACGTGCCTGTTACGACGAGCTGATAGCGTCAAACATGCTGCTTTCCCATCTCACGAAGGAGCTCTTGCATGAAAACCGTTGGCGATAAAGTCGAAGCGTTCACCGTCACTGCGGCCAAGCCGGGCTTCAACAACCATGAAGAAAACGGTGTGTCCGCGTTCGAAGAGATCACGGAGCAGTCGTTTCCGGGTAAGTGGAAAATCATCTACTTCTATCCAAAGGACTTTACGTTCGTGTGCCCGACTGAAATCATCGAGTTCGACAAGCTGGTCAAGGATTTCGAAGAGCGCGACGCGGTGTTGCTCGGCGGCAGTGTGGACAACGAATTCGTCAAGCTGGCCTGGCGCCGCGAGCAAAAGGACCTGAGCAGGCTAAATCACTATTCGTTTGGTGACGTGAAGGGCGAGTTGATCGACCAGCTCGGTGTGCGCGACCAGGAAGCCGGCGTGGCGCTGCGCGCAACGTTCATCGTCGATCCGGACAATACGATTCAACACGTTTCGGTGAACAACCTTAACGTCGGCCGCAACCCGACAGAAGTGCTGCGTATTCTCGACGCTCTGCAAACGGACGAAGAGTGCCCGTGCAACCGCCCGATTGGCGGCACAACGCTGTAAGCCGTGTATTGCTGCTGAAGGTGAACAGGGGTTTTCCGCGCGCAGCGGGATTAAGTTTTTTTCGCTGCGCGCTCATGGTTTTTGTGAATGCACCGCAAACACAAAAACCCAATATCAATTCTTGATCAACAAAACCGCTGCCTGCGCTTCAATGCCCTCGCCTCGCCCGAGGTAGCCCAACTTCTCATTGGTCTTGGCCTTAACATTAACCCGCTCGACCGGCAGATCAAGATCCGCAGCGATATTAGCCCGCATCCCTTCGATATGCGGCGCCAGCTTGGGCGCCTGAGCCACCACGCTGCTATCCACATTGGCAATGGAAAACCCGGCAGCTTTAACGCGAGCAAAACACTCGCGCAATAAAACCCGGCTATCCGCGCCGGCGAACTTCGCATCCGTATCGGAGAAATGCCGCCCAATATCACCCATCGCGGCAGCGCCGAAAATAGCATCGGTAATCGCATGCAACAGCACGTCCGCATCCGAATGCCCGAGCAGCCCGCGCTCATAAGGAATCGTCACGCCGCCGATAATCAACGGACGTCCCGGCACCAGCGCATGCACGTCATAACCCTGCCCAATTCTGAAATCCATATGCGTCAAGTCCTCAAGCCCATTGATTAAAATCTGATTTATCCATTCAGGAAGCCGCAGGCCGGCACAAAATCGCCTCGGCCAGATCGAAGTCTTCCGGATAAGTGACCTTGAAGTTACGCAAACTCCCCTGCACCAGGCGGGGCGCGTGCCCCAGCCACTCGATCGCGCTCGCTTCGTCGGTCAAATCGTGGCCGTCCGCCTGCGCTCGCAAAATCGCCTCGCGCAACATGCCGATGCGGAACATCTGCGGCGTTTGCGCTTGCCACAGGCCATCGCGCGCCTCGGTGCGGGCAATCCGCCCGTCCGACGAGGCCGAGTCGATCCGCTTCAAGGTATCCGCCACCGGCAAGGCCATGATGCCGCCCACCGGGTCGTCCTTCAGCGCGCCGATCAGCGTGCGGATCAAGCCAGGCGTGATGCCCGGCCGCGCGGCGTCGTGCACCAGCACCCAGTCGTCGTCGCGCGCGCCGAACTCGGCCAGCGCGTGTAGCCCGTTCAGCACCGACGCCTGGCGCGACGCCCCACCGGCGCGGCGCACGGCGAAACGCAGGCCGCTGAAGCGGCGCGCGTCGAAGTGCTGGTCGTCGGGGGCAATCACGACAAGGGTTTGCGCGAATTCGCTGCAGGCGTCGAACGCCGCCAGCGAGTAATGCAACATGTCGCGACCGGCTACAGTGCGATATTGTTTGGGCATCGCGGCGCCGGAACGGCTGCCGGTGCCAGCGCACGGAATCAGGGCAAATAGACGGGAAGTCACGAGTGCGGATGCCGCGAGGTCAAAGTAAAGGACGGATTTTATAATAGGTCCTTCGCATCTACGCCCCGACACGCGTAAACTTGCCGATCACGTGTGAGCCCGAGGCCGCTTTTTCTCTTCTATGCCAGACATCGCCGCATCATCGCAGTACTCCCCGCCCGTCGCGCTCGTCAAGGCCGGCCAGCGTTTCGCCTTCGACGGCACGCACGGCTCGTCCGACGCGCTGCTGATCGCCCGCTACCATCTCGCCTACCGCGAGAAGGTGCCGCTGCTGGCGGTCGTCTGCGAAAGCGCCGTCGACGCGCAGCGGCTGGCGCAGGAAATCAGCTTTTTCGCGCCCGAGGCACGCGTGCGTTTGCTGCCCGACTGGGAAACGCTGCCTTACGATACCTTTTCGCCCCACCAGGATCTGGTCTCCGAGCGCCTCGCCACGCTGCACGATCTGGGCGAAGGCCGCTGCGACATCCTGCTGGTACCGGCCACCACCGCGTTGTACCGGATGCCGCCCGCCTCATTCATGGCGGGCTACACGTTCTCCTTCTCACAAGGCGAACGCCTCGACGAGGCCAAGCTCAAAGCGCAGTTGACGCTCGCCGGCTACGAGCACGTGAGCCAGGTGGTGCGTCCGGGCGAATACTGCGTGCGCGGCTCGCTGCTCGACCTCTACCCGATGGGCTCGCCCCTGCCGTACCGGATCGACCTGTTCGACGACCAGGTCGACTCGATCCGTGCATTCGACCCGGACACCCAGCGCAGCCTCTATCCGGTAAAGGACGTGCGTCTGTTGCCCGGCCGCGAATTCCCCTTCGACGAAGCGGCGCGCACGGCTTTCCGCAGCCGCTGGCGCGAGACCTTCGAGGGCGATCCGAGCCGTGCGTCGATTTACAAGGACATCGGCAACGGCGTGCCGTCGGCGGGCATCGAATATTATTTGCCGCTCTTCTTCGAAGAAACGGCGACGCTGTTCCACTACCTGCCCGAAGGTGCGCAACTGGCGTTCGTCGGCGATCTGGACGCAGCGATCCGGCGCTTCACCAACGACACCAAACAGCGCTACAACTTCCTCTCGCACGATCGCGACCGGCCGATTCTGGAGCCGCAGCGTCTGTTCCTCTCGGACGAGGATTTCTTTGCGTTCGCCAAGCCGTTCGCGCGGCTCGCCTTGCCCGCCAACGCGGGCGGCGGCTGGTCGACCCCGCTGCCGGATCTGGCGATCGACCGTCACGCGGAAGATCCGGTCTCGGCCTTGCGTACCTATCTCGAGACCACGCCGAACCGCGTGCTGTTCGCGACAGAATCGGCAGGCCGTCGTGAAACGCTGTTGCAACTGCTGGCCGACAATCACCTCCGGCCTGTCTCGAGCGACAGCTTCCAGGACTGGCTCACGAGCGACGAACGTTTTTCGCTAGGCGTCGCGCCTTTGGCGAACGGCTTTGCGGTGCCTGTCGACGGCATCGCGATCATCACCGAGACCGAACTTTACGGCCCGCTCGCGCGTCGCACGGGGCGGCGGCGCCAGGAGCAGGCGAGCAACGTCGATTCGATGGTGCGGGATCTGTCCGAGCTGAAGCTCGGCGATCCGGTCGTGCATTCGCAGCACGGCATCGGCCGCTATATGGGCCTCGTCACGATGGATCTCGGCGAAGGCGAAACTGAGTTCCTGCACCTCGAATACGCGGGCGACAGCAAGCTCTACGTGCCGGTCGCGCAATTGCACGTGATCTCGCGTTACAGCGGTGCGGATCCGGAAAGCGCGCCCTTGCATTCGCTCGGCTCGGGCCAGTGGGAAAAGGCCAAGCGCAGAGCCGCGCAGCAGATCCGCGACACCGCGGCCGAGTTGCTGAACCTGTACGCCCGGCGCGCCCTGCGCGAAGGCCATGCATTCGCGCTCGAACCGAGAGACTATGTGAAGTTCGCCGAGAGCTTCGGCTTCGAAGAAACGCCGGACCAGGCCGCGGCGATTGCTGCCGTGATCGGCGACATGACGAGCGGCAAACCGATGGATCGCCTCGTGTGCGGCGACGTCGGCTTCGGCAAGACCGAAGTGGCGTTGCGTGCGGCATTCATCGCGGTGATGGGCGGCAAGCAGGTTGCGCTGCTCTCGCCCACCACGCTGCTCGCCGAACAGCACACGCAAACCTTTAGCGATCGCTTCTCCGACTGGCCGGTGCGGATCGCCGAATTGTCGCGCTTCAAGTCGACCAAGGAAGTCAACGCGGCGATCCAGCAGATCAACGAAGGTACGGTCGATATCGTGATCGGCACGCACAAGCTGCTGTCGTCGGATGTGCAGTTCAAGCGGCTGGGGCTCGTAATCATCGACGAGGAGCACCGTTTCGGCGTGCGTCAGAAAGAGGCGTTGAAAGCATTGCGCGCCGAAGTCGACGTGCTCACGCTCACTGCGACGCCGATCCCCCGTACGCTTGGCATGGCGCTCGAAGGCTTGCGCGATTTCTCCGTGATCGCCACGGCGCCGCAAAAACGCCTCGCGATCAAAACCTTCGTGCGCCGCGAAGAAGACAGCGTGATACGCGAAGCGATGTTGCGCGAGTTGAAACGTGGCGGCCAGGTGTACTTCCTGCACAACGAAGTCGAAACGATTGAGAATCGCCGGCAGATGCTTGAAGCGCTCGTGCCGGAAGCACGTATCGCCGTTGCCCATGGACAGATGCATGAGCGCGAACTCGAACGCGTGATGCGTGACTTCGTTGCGCAACGCGCGAACGTTCTGCTGTGCACGACGATTATCGAAACCGGTATCGACGTGCCGAGCGCCAACACGATCCTGATTCACCGCTCCGACAAGTTCGGCCTCGCGCAATTGCATCAGCTGCGTGGCCGCGTGGGCCGCTCGCATCATCAGGCGTATTCGTATCTGCTGGTGCATGACCCGCAAGGACTGACCAAGCAGGCGCAGCGCCGTCTCGAAGCGATCCAGCAAATGGAGGAACTCGGTTCGGGCTTCTATCTCGCGATGCACGACCTCGAAATTCGCGGTACGGGTGAAGTGCTCGGCGACAAGCAATCGGGCGAGATTCAGGAGATCGGATTCCAGCTTTACACCGATATGCTGAACGACGCCGTGAAGGCGCTCAAGGAAGGCAAGGAACCGGACCTCACCGCACCGCTCGCGGCGACCACCGAGATCAATCTGCACGCCCCCGCGATTCTGCCGGCGGACTATTGCGGCGACGTGCAGGAACGCCTGTCGCTCTACAAGCGCCTCGCTAATTGCGAACACAACGATTCGATCGACAGCATTCAGGAAGAGTTGATCGACCGCTTCGGCAAGTTGCCGCCGCAAGCGCATGCGCTTGTCGAGACGCATCGCCTGCGGTTGGCGGCGAAACCCTTGGGCATTTCGAAGATCGATGCAGGCGAAACGGTGATCGGCTTGCAGTTCATCCCCAATCCGCCCATCGACGCGATGCGGATCATCGAGATGGTGCAGAAACACAAACACATCAAGCTCGCGGGCCAGGACAAGCTGCGCATTGAAACGCGCAGCCCGGATCTGGCCGTGCGTGTAGCGACGGTGAAAGAAACCTTGCGCGCACTCGGCACCCCCAGCCGCGGCACGGCGGCCACGGCTGCCGCGCGCTAACACGGCGCACCGTTGCGTGCTCGCGCGCCGGTGTCGTGGCGGCGCCATTAAAAAAACGGAGTACGTCTAGCCGTTTTTTGTTTATGCTGCGGTGCGCAAACGCGCGCCGCAGCATACGGGTGCGTTTTTTTTGGGTATGATCGAAAGACTCAAATGCCGGAGTCTTGTCATGTCTCACGTCGCTGAAACAGCGCAGTCCTCGCAAACGCCCGCCTCTGAATCGAATTCTTCCTCACCAGCATCGCTGCCTGCCTCGCTTCCGTGGGTGACCCGTCTCGTGTCGATGGACACGGTGAGCCGCAATCCGAATCTCGGTCTGATCGAAACCGTACGCGACGAATTGCGCGCAGTCGGCATCGAAGCCACGCTCACTCACGACGAAAGCGGCAAATGGGCGAATCTGTTCGCAACGATTCCCGCACACGACGGTGAGACCAACGGCGGCGTCGTGCTGTCGGGCCATACGGATGTCGTGCCCGTAGACGGTCAGCAATGGGACAGCGATCCGTTCAAACCGGAAATTCGCGGTGACAAACTGTACGGCCGCGGCACCTGCGACATGAAAGGCTTCATCGGCGCGGCGCTTGCACTCGTGCCCGAGATGCAGCGCACCAGGCTCGCGAGGCCGATTCACTTCGCGTTGTCGTTTGACGAGGAAGTGGGGTGTGCCGGCGCACCGCTCCTGATTGCCGATCTGATGAAGCGTGGTGTGAAGCCGGACGGCTGCATCGTCGGCGAGCCGACCAGCATGCGCCCGATCGTGGCGCACAAAGGCATCAACGCGTATCAGTGCTGCGTGCGCGGCCAGGCGGCGCATTCGTCGCTCACTCCGAAGGGCTTGAACGCGATCGAATACGCCGCGCGTCTGATCTGCTACATCCGCGATATGGCCGATCAATTCCGCGCACAAGGCCCGTTCGACGAACTGTACGACGTGCCCTTCACCACCGCGCAAACCAGCACGATCATCGGCGGCAATGCGATCAATACCGTACCGGCCGAATGCAAGTTCCAGTTCGAATTCCGCAATCTGCCCACGCTCGATCCCGAACCGATCTTCGAGCGCATCGATCAATACGCACGCGAAACGCTGCTGCCGAAAATGTTGCGCGAGCATCCATCTGCCGCCATCGAGATCACGAAGATCGCCGCGGCGCCCGGCCTCGATTCGTCTGAACAAGCCGCGATCACGCAACTCGTGCGTGCGCTGACCGCGGACCAGGACAAGCGCAAGGTCGCGTACGGCACGGAGGCGGGGCTGTTCTCGCTGGCGGGCATTCCGAGCATCGTGTGCGGTCCCGGCGACATCCAGCAGGCACACAAAGCCAACGAATTCGTCGCGCTGGATCAGCTCGTGGCATGCGAGCGCTTCCTGCAAAAATTCATCCACAGCATGTCGGTGGAAGCGCACGCGCACTGAAACTGAGCGCGATAAAAACGGTCTTAGCCATATCGAGGAAAAACACGCCCACGCCATGTCAACCGCCACACCGCAGCACACCGACCATACGATCAACGGCGAGCCGATCCCCACTCTCGACAACATCGCCACGCAGCATTTTGCGTTGACGCCGTGGGTGACGAGAACGCCGGTGTTCGACCGGCTCGACTTTCCGTCGCTGGAAGGCACGGTGGTGAACTTCAAGTTCGAGTTGCTGCAGGCGGGTGGCAGCTTCAAGGCGCGCGGCGCGTTCACTAACCTGCTCGCGCTCGACGAAGCGCAACGCAGCGCGGGCGTCACCTGCGTGTCGGGCGGCAATCATGCGGTGGCGGTCGCGTACGCCGCCATGCGTCTTGGCGTTAGCGCGAAGGTCGTGCTGTTTCGCGCCGCCAATCCGGCACGCGTCGCCTTGTGCCGGCAATATCACGCCGACATCGTCTTCGCGGAAAACATTGCCGAAGCCTTCGAGCTTGTGCGCCGTATCGAGGCGGAGGAAGGCCGTTATTTCGTGCATCCGTTCAACGGCTATCGCACCGTGCTCGGCTCAGCCACGCTCGGCTATGAATGGGCCACGCAAACGCCCGACCTCGAAGCGGTGATCGTGCCGATCGGCGGCGGCGGTCTCGCTGCCGGCGTGGCCACCGCCATGCGGCTCGCGAATCCGCGGGTGCACATCTACGGCGTCGAACCGGAAGGTTCGGATGTGATGGGCAAAAGCTTTGCCGCCAATCACACGGTCAAGATGGGCCATATGCACACCATCGCCGACTCATTGGCATCGCCGCATACCGAGGAATACAGCTACGAGTTGTGCCGTCGCCATATCGACCAGCTCGTCACGGTATCCGACGACCAGTTGCGCGCGGCGATGCTGACCTTGTTCGGACAACTGAAGCTAGCTGTCGAGCCCGCCTGCGCCGCCGCTACGGCAGCATTGCTCGGACCGCTGCGCGAAAAACTGCAAGGCAAACGCGTGGGCGTGCTGCTGTGCGGCACCAACACCGATCCGGTCAGCTTTGCTGCGCATATCGAACAGGCGCGTCATAGCCAGTCACAGTTTCCAGAATAAAAGCAATCCGCCTTTGCCGTGCCAAAAGACTAGCCTATCCTTCTCAGATTGGTATGATTCGATAATCGACTTCTGGGAGGAACGTATATGAGCATGATCAAGGAATTCAAGGAATTTGCCCTCAAAGGCAACGTAATGGATCTCGCCGTCGGGGTGATTATCGGCGGCGCATTTTCCACCATCGTCAATTCAATTGTTAAAGACCTGATCATGCCGGTTGTCGGCGTTGCCACCGGCGGCCTCGATTTCTCCAACAAGTTCGTTCGCTTGGGCGATATTCCCGCCAGCTTCAAAGGCAGTCCCGAGTCGTATAAAGACTTGCAGACGGCAGGCGTGGCAGTGTTCGGTTATGGTTCGTTTATCACCGTCGCCATCAACTTCGTGATCCTCGCGTTCATCATTTTCCTGATGGTCAAGTTCATCAATAATCTGCGTAAGCCGGCTGAAGCCGCGCCGGCAGAACCGGCGCCAACGCCGGAAGAGGTCGTGCTGCTGCGTGAAATCCGCGATTCGCTGAAGAGCTCGTCGCCGCGCTGAGCCGGCCGGGTTAAGTCACCCAGGTTGGGTCAATCTGAATCACGTTAAACATTCGCGTCGACACATTAAGCGGCGCAAATAAATAAGGCCTGTCGCGAGGAAATCGCCACAGGCCTTTTTCATACCGCGTGCAGATTACGTCGCCCGAGTCGAGTCGACGTGGCGGACACACTAAGCGTTCTTTTCGTCCCCTTCGTTCCCCTCGTCCTTCCCTGCCTTCAGATTCACCGCGCTTTCGATCATCGTCTCGAGCTGTCCGAAATTGACAGGCTTGGTCAGATGCGAAGTAAAGCCGGCGCTCAGGCAACGGCGCACATCGTCATCGGTGCCGAAGCCGGTCAACGCGACCGCCGGCGCATCCGAACGCTCGCGGAACGCTTTGACGAAATCGAGGCCTGTGCCGTCGGGCAAGCCCACGTCGCTGATCACGAGATCGAATGTCTGCGACTGGGTGGCGGCGAGCGCATCGTCCACACGGCCCACCATGGTCACGTCGTGACCCAGGCTGCGAATCAGCTGCGCCATCACCTCGGCGGTATCCACGTGGTCTTCGATCAGCAGAATGGTCAGCTGGGCGTGATGACGCACCTCATCAGGCGCTGCAACGGGCGTGAGCTCCTCAGGCGCGGCGGCGGTCGGCAGCGTGATCGTGAAAGTCGCGCCGCAGTGCGCGCCCGGGCTCTGTGCGACCACCGTGCCGCCGTGCACATCGGTCAGGGCCTTGGTGATCGCGAGACCGAGACCCAGGCCGCCGAATTGCCGCGTCATGTTCTGGTTGCCCTGCTCGAACGCGTTGAACAGTTTGCCGATCTGCTCGGGCTCGATGCCGATGCCCGTATCCTCGACCGAGATCTGCACATGCATACGTTCGTCGTGCGTGCGCACGTAGATATGGCCGCCGTCCGGCGTGAACTTGGCGGCGTTGCGAATCAGGTTCCATAGCATCTGTTGCAGCCGTGCGCGGTCGGCGAGCACGTAATGGTGCTGCGCATTCGTGCAGACGTGCACGTCCTGCTGCTTGACCTGGATCTCGCTGCGAAAGAGTTCGAGCACGCTGTCGATCACCTCGTGCACGTCGACGGTTTCGAGCGACAAACGCAGCTTGCCGTTCGCCACGCGCGTGAGATCGAGCAGGTCGTCGATCAGGCGCGCTTCGAGTTCGACGTTGCGGCGAATCATGCGCACGCTCGCACGCGCCTGATCGGGCAGACCCGGGATCATCTCCAGCACGCTAGCCCCTGCCAGAACAGGCGTGAGCGGTGTGCGCAATTCGTGCGACAGCATGGCGAGGAAGCGGTCTTTCGCACGATTGGCTTCCTCAGCGATCTGGCGGGCGGCCTGCTCCGAGGCAAGCAGCCGTTCGCGTTCCTCGATGGCCTCGCGCTGCGGATGAATGTCCGTGCAACTGCCGAACCATTTGCTGACATTGCCTTCAGCATCGCGCATGGCGACCGCGCGGATATCGAACCAGCGATAGGCGCCATCATGGCGGCGAATCCGCAGTTCGTGCCGGTAGTCACCGGCGCCCCCCGTCACCGCCTTGAGCCAGGTGCGGCGAATCTCTTCGCGATCGTCGGGATGCACCGCTTCGAGCCACGCGAGACCATACGAACTGCTTTCCGCCAGCCCGGTGTAGTCGAACCACTGCTTCGAGAGGAAATCGCAATCTCCCGCGGCGTTGCAGGTCAGCACGAGATGCGGCAACGCCTCTGACAAGGTTCGGTAATGCTGTTCGCGATCGCGTAGCAACAAGGCTTCGTCCGAAGCCTTCTGCAAACGTACCTGGGAGAGCACCCGCTCCACCGCCTCGGGCAGGTAATCGAGGTAGTCGCCGGACTTCGGCACCACGTCGGACACGCCTGCGCGCAAGGCTTCGATCACCCGGGATTCGTCAGTAAAACCGGTCACGAGGATGGCGGGGATCCGCACGCCTTCCGCGCGCAAGCGGCGAAAGAAGTCGAGGCCGGTCTCCGGCCCGCTGAGCTGGTAGTCGAGCACGAGCAGATCGGGTGCGCCCGCAGCGAGGCGCGCGCGGGCCGCTTCGACCTGCGCGCAGATTGCAACCCGGCAGCCGGCGCGTTCGAGCGACTTGCGCGCGAGCCGCAGGATGCCTTCGTCGTCATCGACGACCAGCACATACGCGGCGGGCTGCGTGGACACGTCTTCGGTCATGCGGAGTCTTCTCTGGCTAGGTCTGGTGTGGTTATCTTGTCATGGGTCGCTTTCGGAGCGCCTTCATATGAATCGTCTGTCACGGCGCGGCCAGCCGGTGGCCCGACGGCAGTTTCACCACCTGCAGGAAGAAGCCGAGGCGGCGCACCGCTTCGATGAACGCGTCGTATTCGACCGGCTTGGTGATATAGACGTTACAGCCGAGTTCGTAACAACGCGCGATTTCGCGCGGATCGTCGGTCGTGGTCAGCACGATCACGGGCACCGCGGCTGTCTGCGGCGAATCCTTCAGGCGCCGCAGCACCTCGAAGCCATCCACGCGCGGCATTTTCAGATCGAGCAGCACGACGAAATTCGTCAGATCTTCGCGAGGCGGGTAAGGACTGGCAGCGGGGTCCGCCGGCGCCGGACCGAAGAAGTAATCGAGGGCCTGCTGGCCGTCGCGAAAGCGCACGAAACCGTTCGAAATACCGGCGCGGCGCAGATTGCGCTCGACCAGCGTGGCGTGGCCGTCGTCATCTTCGATCAGCACGATACTGACCGTTTCCCCGTGACTCATATGCCCTCCGTACTGACAATCCATTTTTGCATCATGCTTTTAACTATCCCCACCGTTTTCTCTCGCGCCGGTCGCGGTTCAATTGCGCGCAGGCTGTTCTGGTAACACGACAAAAAAAGTCGATCCCGCGCCTTCCGCCGACTCGACCCAAACGCGGCCGCCATGCCGTTCTACCATACGCCGCACCACCGCGAGGCCGATGCCGTCTCCGTTCGCAACGTCGCCGTGCAGGCGCTGAAACGCCCGGAACACCTTCGACATATACGCCGCCGGAATTCCGAGTCCGTTGTCGCGCACATAGTAGGTACGCGTACGCAACGCGCGCGGCTCTGTTTCGTCGACCGGTTCCGGCTCCAGCGCGCCGATCTCGATGCGCCCGTTGCGCGCCGGGTCGAGATAATTGAGCGCGTTGCCGATCAGGTTGCCGAAAATCTGCTCGATCGCACCCGGGTCGCCCCATGCAGGCGGCAACTCGCGCACGGTCACCACCGTCCCGCGCTGGCTGATGGCGCCTTGCAGCGCATCGACCACTTTGCCCACCACCCGCCCGACGCTCACCCGCTGCCACTGATATTCGAGCCGCCCGGCGCGTGAAATCCGCAACAGCGCGTCGATGATCGCCGCCGCCCGCGTTACCGCCGTGCGTAGATATTGCAGAGACTCGCGCACGTCGCCGTCAAGAATATGCGTCATACGCCGATGTTCGGCTTCCGGCAGTTTCGCCGCCTCGACGAGGCTGTCCAGTTCGTCGCACGACACCTGCAATTCTTTCGAAAAGCCTTGCAGATTCACCAGCGGCGAGCGCAGATCGTGCGACACGCTGTAGATGAACATTTCGTTGTCTTGCGTCTCCTGGCGCAGCTCCTCGTTGACGCCGGCCAGTTCCCGCGCGCGCGCTTCGAGCCGCACTTTCAGCTTGGCCTGCTCGCCTTCGGCCTCGCGCAGGCGTTCGCCCGTCTGATGCAGCACCGCGTCGAGCGCGGCAATTTCGTCGCTGCCGGAGAGCGGCGCCGCAAGCTGCCGCCCGCTGCCCAGGCGCTCGGCATTGCCGGTCAACACTTCCAGCCGCCGGCCGATGCTGCGCGCGAACACGACAGCAGTGGCCGCCCAGATCAGCATCGAGCCCAACACCGCGGCGATCAGCGCATATTGCTGGCGTTCGCGGCGCCGTGCGAGAGCCGCGCCGCGCTCGGCGTCGAGCCGCGAGGCCTCATTGCTGAACTCGGCGAGCTGATCGCGAAACAGTGCGATCTGCTGGGGCAGCGCGCCCGTGTCCAGCGCGGCAAACGGGTTCAGGTTGTGCCCAGCGCGCAGCGCCTGCGAGATCGCGGTGGCCTGCAGGCGATACGCGTCGATCGCCTGTTGCATCTTGCGCACCCGCGCGACCTGTTGCGGCGTATCGGCCACCAGCGCTTCCAGATTCGACAGCCGGTCGCCGAGATCGACCCATACGGTGTGGCGGTCGACAAACGACGGATCGCCGACGGCCATGCCCGTGCGGACCCGCGCGGCCTGACGCAGCAGCGGATCGACAATGGCCGACGACTGATAAAGGATCTGCTTGCTGTTGCTGACCCACCGCGCGGCCTGTGCTGTTTGCTCCTGGGTATCGAAGACGACGCCCAGAAGCGCCAGCTCGACCACGCTCGGCACTGCAATCAGCAGCAGACCCTTGGTGAATAGTTTCATGTTCGCCCGAAGGGTCGTTCAAGCCGCAGCGGTACGCACGGACCACGCGCCTCGCCTCGGCATGCGGGCGGGCCGTTGCGGTGCAGGACTGGCCAGCACGCCGCGGTGCAGCCGGACGGGCCATTATCGACGTGAATGTGAGATATTTCAACGTAGCGGCTAGATGCGCTCGCCCACATAAAAATGACTTTTTTATTGATACGAGTTGTTTTTTCGGCGGCGCGTGCGTCTATGATGGAGACAGATGTGCTGGGAAGCGAAAGCGCGCGGCGAGGCGGTTCGGCATGATTCGTGCGGGAGGCGGTGAGAACGGCGTAGAAGCCGAATCATCGTGAATCCGGCCTTGTCGTATGCTATAAAAGATCGACGTGCGGCGCGCGAAGCCGGGAGTTGTCGCATGAGGACGCTGCGTTTCTTGCAATTCTTTTTCAGGCGAATTTTTATGTCCTTCCCGAAAAAGCGTAGACGCGCGAAGGTGGACGGCGATGAGTCGTTCCTCGCGGTACTACGGCATTTCAAGCCGTTCGGTCAGCTCGACACCAAAATTGCGCGCGCTCGCGCGCAGGACGAGCCGGTACTCTATGCACATGTGCTGCCCGGGCTCGACGTTCTCCTGTGCAGCGTACGCGGCGCCCAGCCGCCCTATCCCGCGCCCGCCGAATTGCGGCGGCGTTGTATCGAATCCATTACCAATGCATTGGAACAGCCGCTCGATGGTCTCGAGAACGGCGGGTATTGGTATGAAGCCGACGGATTCGGGTTCCTGGTCTTTGCCAGCCGGGCCCGAGGCAAGATTCTGACGGAGTTTGGCGCCACCCGCGTTGGCGGCGCCCGGCGCGGCGTTCGCAGGCAGGATGCGGCGGGAGATGCCGCTCCGCGCTCGCTACGGTAGTTCTTTTCTTTCCTTTGCCTGTCGCGACTGATTAGTGTTCGCCCCGTATTGGGGGAACGCTAATCAGCCACAAGAAAATAAAGGCAAGGCCGGACCCGAAGAGCCAGCTCCACCAGTCTGCAGACGCGGCAGAAAACATTAACTCCCCTTGTATTCAGCTCCCGTGGGCGGCGACATGACCGCAGGCTTTTTGTCGGCCGCAGCCGGTGAGGAAGCGCCCGCGGAAGACTTGTTCACCGGCACACCGTCGAGGGAAATGGCCGGCTTGGGCTGTTGCTTCATACCCGGCGCCGGCGCGGTCGGCGCCTGACGAACCTGTGCCAGCAACTCCCCGCACGGCAGCGGTTTGTTATTGCTAGGCGCGAGCAGCGGAATCAGCGCCGCAAACGGATTGATCAACCCGAGTCCGATAACGGCGCCGCCTCGCAACGCCAGCGCTGTCGCGTTCACGCCGACGTGCGGGTCCTTGAACGTCCCCTTCACATACAGCGGCGAGCGCAGCGAAAACACCCGGAAGCCCTTGGTATGCGGATGCACGCCGAGATCCATCGATTCGTCGCGCAGATTCACGTTGCCGTCGATATTGATGACCGCGTCGTCCGTGTCGAGCGCGAACACACGCGAATCCAGCACACCGTTCGTCGCGACAAAATCCGCCGCCGCGCAGTTGATCTTCACGTCGCGATTGCCGAACAGCTTTTCATAGACCACGTTCGCCACGTTCAGGCCCGCGGCTTCCATCAGCAGGCGGCTTACCGTGCCGTCGGTGATCAAGGCCTTCACCTCGCCGTTCGACGTTGCCGCCAATGCCGCCGGCGAGTTGCCGGTCGCGGTCAGCGCGGCGTCGCCGTTGATTTCGCCGAGCGCGTTCTGCATCGTCTTGAAGTTCGGAAACAGTTGCTTGAGCTTCAGATGCCGTGCTGAGGTCGCGAAGCGGCCCTTCAGCGGCGTCGTGCTGCCGTCCAGATGAATATCCGATGACAGCGAGCCGCCCGCCACGCCGAACTTCAGCGGCTCGAGCGACAGCACGCCGTCGGTCATCACGACGTGCGTGTACAGGTCGGTAATCGGCAGATTGGTGTCCTTGACGATACGGCGGCCGGTGAACTTCACGTCGGCGTCGATCGCATTCCAACGGTCGGTGCGGAATTCTTCGACCGGCAGGACCTTGTTGGCGGGCTGCGCGGTCGCATCGCCGCGCTTGGCCTTGCTGGCATTAGAGTCCGCGCCGATGACCGGCGCCAGATCGGCGAATTGCAGCAGATGCGATACGAGTTCGCCCTGCAACAGCGGACGCGGTTCACGTGCCGTGTAGGTCAGCGAGCCATTCAGATCGCTGCCGCCCACCCGGCCTGTAAAATTTTCATACTTGAAGACGTTGGCACCGGGCTTGAACTGGCCGACCAGACGCCCCTCGGTTGCATACGGCGGCGTGTCGGGCAAGGTGACGCCCGTCAGCGAATATAGCCGCGCCAGACTGTTGCCTTGCAGCCAGAGACGCAGATCGACCGCGGCAAGATGCGCCGGATCGGTGATCGTGCCCACGAGGCCGACGCGCAGATCGCCGGCCTTCACGTCTGCCTGCACTGGGAACGGGCGGTTTGCGTCCTGTAACGCCAGCACGCCGCCTACCTTGCCGCTGCCGGATACCGGCGTCTTGTTGTAGGTGCCCTTGACGGTCCAGGCGATCGCGTACGGCGGGATCGCCGGCTTTGCGCCGTTCGCCGTGGCTGCCTCGCTGGCGTTCGACGCCGAGGCTACCGCGGCGCCGCTTGCACCCTCGCTCGCGCCGTTCGCCCCGCCGGCAACCAGCGCACCCGACACGCCATTCGCTGCCGTCGCGCCGGACGCGGTGATATCCGTCGACGAAGCGCCAGAAGCCGCCGCCGCGGACGCTGCCGCCGCTTCCGATGCCGCCTGCGCGTTAGCCTGTGCCGTCAGCTTGCTCGCCCCCGCTTTACCGACCGCCTCCGCCGATGCGCTGCGCGACGCCGTCTCCTGCTGCTTCATCACCTCGCCGATCGGAATTGGCTGGCCGAGCGTATCTATGGCCATCTGCATCTCGACCTTCTTCTGCTGATCCGACAGTGCGATATTGCCTTTGGCAAAGGCGATGTCGTGCAGATCGAGCTTCCATTCGGAAGGTCCGCTCGAAGACGCCAGTTTGAAGGTCCAGTTGTCGCGCCCGTCGAGCAGTCGTTCGAGGTCGACGGAAGGATTCACGAGGTTGATCGCGGGGATCACGATGTCGTGCGCGAGCAGCGGCAGCACCTTGACCTGGAAGTCGATTTCGTCCAGCGTCGCGAAGTGCGGCTGTTTAGCCCAGTCGGGATTGCCGACCGTGATATTGGCCGCCGAAAAACGCGGCCAGGGCACCCAGCCACGCCAGCCGGTTTCGCCGACCGGATGCTGCCAGCCTACTTTCAGATCGCCGTTGATCGCGAACGGCCGGCCGATCGCCTGCGTCACCTTGTCGTCGATGTAGGGGCGCGCCCGGTTCCAGTCAAAGGTCAGGATGAAGATTGCCAGGGCGACAATCAGAATGACGATGATCGCCAGCAGCCATGCGATGATTTTTCCTATCCGTCTTCCAATCGTGCTCGACACTGCCATTGAAAAGCTCCGCCTTTGTTCTTCGTTGTGCATGGGGCCAGCACGTATCGTGCCTGGTAGTATTGTTTAATAGGGGTCGTTTTATCATGCCGCACCACTCCGGCACAGATTTCCCAGCCATAAAAACGTAAGGAAATGTCATGGCGGCCCCCGCATCCACGCAAAAATCCACCACGACCGAACTCATGCCAGATGTTCCTTTCGTCCTCGCCGACGGTATCGCCCGGCGCGATGCATTGCGCGGGCAAACGCTGCTGCAGCCGACCACCTTCGCCCTCTGCGCGGGCGACCGCGTCGCGGTCACCGGGCCGTCGGGTTCGGGCAAGAGCGTGTTTCTGCGCGCCCTCGCCCTGCTCGATCCGCTCGATGCCGGACGCATCATGTGGCACGGCGCGGCGGTCGAGCGCGCCGCCATTCCGCGTTACCGGCGCAACGTCGCGTATATCCGGCAGCGGCCCGCGCTGCTCGACGGCAGCGTCGAAGACAACCTGCGCTACCCGTTCGAATTGCGGACCTACCGCGACGTGCGCTTCGATCGCGCACGCGCGGCAAGCCTCGCCGCTCAGGCCGGCCGCGGTGACGATTTTCTCGACAAACGTGCGAGCGAGTTGTCCGGCGGAGAAGCGCAGATCACCGCGCTGATTCGCGTTCTGCAACTCGCACCCGAAGTGCTGCTGCTGGATGAACCCACCGCTTCGCTCGACCCGGAGTCGTCGCATGCGATCGAGGCTTTGGTGCATGCGTGGTTCGCGGCCGAACCCGGCCGGCATGCGTCGATGTGGGTGTCGCACGATCCGGCGCAAGCGGCGCGCATGAGCGAGCGGCACCTCACGATGCGCGCCGGCGTGCTCGACGAATCCTCAGTGACGCCCGCGCATCAGGGGCTCGGCCAATGACCTTGCAAAACCTGAGTCTCTGGGACGTCGCGATCGCCGCGTTGCTGATCGTGGTGAATGGCGTGGTGTCGGTGGCGCTCAAGCTCGATCTGGAACGCAAGCTCGCGTGGGCGGCGGTACGCACCGTCGTGCAATTGCTGGCGATCGGCTATGTGCTCGGCTGGGTGTTTCGCTATGACCACTGGTTCGTGGTGCTGCCCTTGATGATCGTGATGACGCTGATCGCCGGCTTCGCGGGGGCGCAGCGCGGCAGCCGCACCTATGCCGGGCAGCGTGCGGACAGTGTGCTTGCGATCTGGGTCAGTTCGTGGCTGGTGGCCGCGGTCGGACTCTTCGTCGTGATCCGCATTCACCCATGGTACGAGCCGCAGTACGCGATTCCGATTCTCGGCATGATCCTCGGCAATACGCTCACCGGCGTGTCGCTCGGCATCGAACGGATGACCGAGGAACTGACCGCGCGACGCGACCGTGTGGATATGGCGCTCGCGCTCGGCGCAACCCGTTGGGAAGCGGCGCAGGCGCCGGCGCGCCAGGCGGTGCGCGCGGGCATGATGCCCACCTTGAATCAGATGGCCGTGGTCGGTGTGGTGAGTTTGCCCGGCATGATGACCGGGCAGGTGCTGGCCGGTCAGTCGCCGTTGCAGGCAGTGCGTTATCAGATCGTGATCATGTTCCTGATCGCGGCCGCCTCCGCCTTGGGGACGGTGGGTGCGGTGTTGCTCACATATCGGCGGCTCTTCTCGGCGGAACACCGTTTTCTGTCGGCGCGGCTGGTGGAGCGGCCCGCGGCGCAGCGTTGATGGGGCAAACAGCATGCACGGGGCGACGCGGCTGGCGTCGCCCGTTCGCGGTTAGTCTCATCGGCCGCGCGCAGACTTCACGCGTGGCCTTCAGCGTTTCGCGGTGACCGCCACTTCGGTGCCGTCACTAAGCGTCAGCGTTTTCGTGCTGCCGTTGGTCGGCATCGTAAAACGCAGAATCTGGCTGACGGCCACGCTGTTCGGACACTTGAGCGTTTTGCCACCGCTCGTCACCGTCTTGACGCCATGCGGCGTCTGCGCCTGGAAGCTCAATTGCACTGACGCCGTGCCGTCTCCGGCGACGACCGGCGCAAAACGGATCTGCGTCTGGCGAATCATCGCGCCGTTGGTATCGGTTGGCAGCGACGAGTAATTCGGGCAGCTATCCGTCGCGGGCACAGGGCCACCTGGCGGCACCGTCTTCCACGTGAAGTCGTCTGATTCGCCGGAGCGGATCGTACGCGTTTCCTGTGAATTGCCGAACTGTTTCGACGTGACGCGGACCGTATAGCGGATCGGACCGTCGAGGGCGGACTGCGATGTCACCGTGATCGGCGTGGCTGCGTGAACTGGCGTCACGAGCATGCCGGGCGCGAGCGCGCATGCGAGAGAAGCAACAACTGAAACGGCGGAGAGTTTGAAGCTGGAGCTCATACTGTCACCTCGTTGTTGTACCGCTGCGCGCCCGCTCAAGCGCTACTGCCAATGCACCGTCTGACTGGAGCCAAGTTCACGCCTGGTGAATACCTGGTAGCACCTGGTAAACACCTGGCTGAGGCCCTGCCAGACGAGCCGCGAGACGCGCAACTGTTTTAGCATGATGCCCCACCAGTCTACCGCCAAGCGGCGCCGTGCGCGCTTCATACGAATCGGGTGTTACCCCGCTTGCGTTGAGGCGTTTTCTGCGCGTGCGACGTGACAGGAATGCCAAACTCCGCGCAGTCTAGAAGCCCGTCAGCACCAGCTTGCCGATCGCGCGCCCCTCTTCGAGCAGCCGATGCGCACGGCGCAGATTGTCGGCGTTGATCGTGCCGAGATTCTGGCCGACCGTCGTGCGCAACGTGCCCGCATCGACGAGACGCGCCACCTCGGTGAGCAGCTTGTGCTGCTCGATCATGTCCGGCGTGCTGAACATCGAACGCGTGAACATGAACTCCCAGTGGAACGCGGCGCTTTTCGCCTTCAGCAGTTCGACAGGCACCGGCTGGCTGTTTTCGACGATCGTGCAGATGCCGCCCTGCGGCTTGACCAATTCAGCGGCTGCCGGGAAATTCTTGTCGGTATCGTTGAAGATCAACACGTAATCGACCTGGTCGATGCCAAGCTTTTTCAACTGCGCGGGCATATGGTCGAAGTGATCGACGATATGATCCGCGCCCAACTCCGTCGCCCACTTCGCCGATTCAGGGCGGGAGGCGGTCGCGATCACTTTGAGTTTCGCGAGTTGCTTGGCCAGCTGAATGCCGATCGAACCGACGCCGCCCGCGCCGCCGATGATCAGTACCGTGCGGCCTTCATCCGCGCCTTGCGGCGACACACCGAGGCGGTCGAAGAGTGCTTCCCAGGCGGTGATCGCGGTCAACGGCAAAGCAGCCGCGTGTGTGAAATCAAGCGACGCCGGCTTGCGCCCGGCAATGCGTTCGTCGACCAGATGGAACTCGCTATTCGCACCCGGCCGGGTGATGCTGCCCGCATAGAAAACCGGGTCGCCGACCTTGAACAGCGTGACGTCGGGGCCAACCGCCACCACCGTGCCGGCGGCGTCCCAGCCGAGCACCCGCGGTGCTTTCTCGACGGTGTCTTTCGGGGCGCGCACCTTGGCGTCGACCGGATTGACCGAGATGGCTTCCACCTTCACCAGCAGGTCGCGGCCCGTGGCTTCGGGTTTGGGAATTTCGACGTCGACCAGCGACTCGGCTTGATCGATCGGCAAGTAACGATAGAGACCTACGGCTTTCATCACAGCTCCTGTTCTTTCTGATGAGGTTGAGAAACCGGCGATCGGTGCCGGCGGCGCCTCGCGCTGTGCGGGACTAGTCGATCGCATTGCCGTCATCCTAAGGCGGTTCTTATTCTCATAAAAGCATCATAATGACTGAAACATCTTTTTGAATTTCAGAAGAATGGACCATCCTGCCGACCCCGTGGAACCCGCCGTCAAGTCCTCATCCGGCGAACGGGAACGACTCGATCTGCTAGACGTCGCCCTGTTCGTGCGGGCCGCCCTGCTCGCCAACGTGTCGGCGGCCGGCCGCGAATTCGGCCTGTCGGCGGCGGTGGCGAGTTCGCGTATCGCGCAGTTGGAAAGGCTCCTCGGCGCGCGGCTGCTGCATCGGACCACCCGTCGCATCAGTCTCACGCAGGACGGCGAAGTGTTCATGACACGCGCTCAGGCGCTGCTCGACGCAGCCGATGCCGCGCGCGCCTCGGTGGGCCGCGCGCAGGCCGAACCGCAGGGGCGCTTGCGGGTGTCGATGCCGTCGTCGTTCGGGCGGCAGCACGTATCGCCAGTAATCAGCGAATTTCTGCGCCGCTATCCCGGCGTGAGCGTCGATCTGCGTCTGACGGATCAGATGGTCGATCTGGTCGACGCGGGTATCGACGTGGCGATCCGTGTCGGCGTGCTCAAGGATTCGTCGCTGGTGGCGCGGCGCCTCGCCGTCAACCGCCGCGTGCTATGCGCCGCGCCCGCTTACCTCGCCGCGCGTGGGGCGCCGCACCATCCTTCGGACCTCGCCCAGCACGAATGCATCATCCTGTCAGACCAGCGCGACTGGGCATTCGTGACGCCGGCCGGACCGCTTACGGTGCGCGTGAGCGGACGCCTCGTCGTCGATAACGGCGAAGTCATTCGCGACGCCCTGCTGGCCGGTTTCGGCATCGCGCTCAAGTCGACCTGGGACGTGGCGCCGTATTTGCGCAGCGGCGAACTGGTCAGCGTGCTCGACACCTATCCGCTCGCGGAGCAAGTGGCGATCTGGGCGGTCTATCCAAGCCGTGCGTTCGTGCCGCCGAAGACGGTCGCGTTTATTGAGTTCCTTGTCGCGCATTTTGGCGATCCGCCTTACTGGGATGTGGAGCCGGGGTGAGCCGGTGGGCCAAACGCTGGGCCGCACCAAGGCGCTGAGTGATCACCGATGGCCTCGGTGCGAGCGCATAGGATCCGGTTCAAAGTGCGGCCGCGACGGCTCATTTGCGGACACGCCGGACCAGCACAACGCAACCTTTTACGCGGATCGGCGCGCACCTAACATCAGCGCTTGCCGGGCCTGCCACCACTTGCTTTGCCATCGGAGTTGACGTCCACGTGAGCATCGTTCTGCGTCTTTTGCTGATACTCGTCACCGCCGCGGCGGTCCGTGTCCTTCAGTCCGCGCTCGATGTCGCGATGCGCCTGTTTGCCGACACGACGCGGAGCGTCTTCGTGTTGCGATTCCGGGTCCTGATCGGTTTCATGCGGCAGCGGCGCCGACGCCTCCTCGCGTGAACGCGGAGACTTCTTTGCATGCGGGTCGGCCTGCTTCTCGCCGTCGGACGATTGCGCTGAGGTCTTCATGGTTTGCTCCTTTTTCAAGTTGAATCAGGCCGGCTGGGTCGCGGTCACTCCGCTTCATCCAGACGCTTTCTCATAGCTGCGGTGATGCGTTGACGTGTCTTTGCGTAGTCCGCCCACGGGTCGCGCTTGAGGTCTGCAAGACGCTCATGTACGTTTTCGATGGTCCATTGATCGCCGCTCGTGGTGGTGGCGACTTCGTCCCACGAGAGCGGCACTGAAACGCCCAGCCCCGGTCGGGCGCGTGCCGAGAATGCGGCCACCGTACTCGAGCCGCGGTTGTTGCGCAGGTAATCGACAAAGATCTTCTGCTTTCGATTCTGGGCGCCCATCTTCGCGCTGAAGTACTTCGGCAACGTCGTCGCCATATGCTGCGCGACGGCTTGCGAAAAGGTCTTCACCTCGTCCCAGCCGGCATGTTTAGCGAGCGGCACCACCACATGGAACCCCTTGCCGCCACTCGTCTTGCAGAACGAGGTCAGACCGAGTTCTTCGAGCAGCGAGCGCGTCAGTTGCGCGGCCTCGATCATCCGCTCCCAACCGAGCGATGCGTCCGGGTCGAGATCGAACACCATGCGATCGGGTTTTTCGATGTTCGACACTACGGCATTCCACGTGTGAAATTCGATCGTGCCCATCTGTGCGGCGCCGACCAGCGCCTTGAGCGTATCGACGGTAATCAGCGGTGGATGACCAGGATCGAGTCCGGGATGCTGTGTGACGTTGGGGATCGACAGCTTCTGGCTATGCTTCTGGAAAAACAGCTCGCCGCCGATGTCCTCGGGCGCGCGCACCAATGACACCGGCCTGTCCTGAAGATGCGGCAGCATCCAGTCGGCGACCGATTCGTAGTAGCGCACGAGATCAATTTTGCGGGTGCCGGTGCTTTTGTCGATGACGCGGTCGGGATGGGATACGCGAACGCCGGCGACTTCGGCTGGTGTTGTAGCGGGTTTAGATTTCGTTGTGGCGGTTTTGGTTGCTGGCGTTTTCGTCGTGCGCTTCTTCGCCACGGTGTCGGATGCGGTATCGGTTTGCTCCTGCACATCGGCTCCTTTACGGGATGCTTCCCTGACGATCTGCCGCGCCGGTTTGTCATCGCGCAGACTCACGAACGACGCCTGCCGCACAATGCCCTCGCTCGTCCATTCAGCGAAATTGCATTCGCAGACAAGCACCGGTTCGACCCAATGCACCGGCGTGCGACTGCGCTCGCGCGGCGTGCTGGCGAAAGGCATGCGGCTGGTGGCGTGCGCGTCGAGTTCCTTCTTGAGCGAGCGCAGCAACGCCGCGTCGAAACCCGTGCCGACACGGCCGGCGTATTGCAGTTTGCCTTTGTCGTCGTAGACGCCAAGCAACAACGCACCGAAGGCCGCACGGCTACCCGCCGGCTCCGAATAGCCGCCGATCACGAATTCCTGGCGGCGTCGGCATTTCAATTTGATCCATGCGGACGAACGCCCCGAGGTGTAACCGCTATCGCGCCGTTTGCCGATGATGCCTTCGAGCGCCATGTCGCACGCGCTCTTCAGCAGATCGTCGGCGCTGAACGCGAAGTCGTTCGAGAAGCGCAGTACGCTGTCATCATGCCCATCCACCCCTTCCAACAACGCACGCAGAATCGCGCGGCGTTGTTCAAGTGGCACGTCCCGCAAGTCGTAGCCGTTCAGGAACGGCACGTCGAACAGATAGATGACGATGTCCTGCGGGCGGTCCGTATCGAACGCGTTTTGCAGCGCCTGAAAACTCGGTACGCCGTTGTCGTCTAGCACCACCGCTTCGCCGTCGAGCCAGGCGCTTTCGATGTCGAGTCGTTCGAACGCCTTCACCTGCTTGCCGAACTTCGCGGTCCAGTCGTTGCCTGCGCGCGTGAACACCTTGAGCGTACGGGTCTTTGCGTTTCGATCGATGCGGGTCAACACGCGATAGCCGTCGAACTTGATTTCGTATGCCCATTCATCGCCGGGTGGCGCGGCGTCGACGAGCGTCGCCAGTTGCGGCTTGAAGGTGGCGGGCAACGCGGCCTTGACCGCGCCTTCAATCGAGGGCGATGCGGCAAGCTCGCGCAGTGACTGCGTGCTGCGGGTCGACACGATGTCGGTTTTTTTCGGGTCGGGACGGCTTGAAGAGCTGGCTTTCGCGCGGTTCCTGCCAGTGATGTTCGAGTTCGATGCTGTTTCTTTGGCACTGGCGGTCTTGATTGCAGTCCTGGCGGCCTTGATTGCAGTCCTCGCTCCGGTCTTGCTTGCGCTCTGGCGTGTCGACTCGCTCGCAGCCGTTTTTGTCGCGGTTCTCGTGGCCTTTGCGCGCTTGCCCGCCGACCCGCTGCCCTCGAGTACGCTGCCAGGGCACTCCTTCAGGACGTCGTAGTTGTTCTGATCGCGTGCTTCCGCGTCGCGCTCCTTGATCAGCAGCCACTGCTCCTTGTCGCCACTGCCGCGCATATGACTGCGCACCAGCGTCCAGCCACCGTGCAGCTTTTCACCAAAAAGCCGGAATTTAAGCTTGCCCGCCTTGTACGATCCCTCCGCCTCCGCCGCGCCGCCGACCGGCTCCCACGTCCCGCGATCCCACACGATCACAGTCCCCGCGCCGTAGTTGCCAGGCGGGATCTCACCTTCGAAAGAGCCATATTCGACAGGATGATCTTCGACATGCACCGCGAGCCGTTTCACCGACGGGTCGAGGCTCGGCCCCTTGGGCACCGCCCACGACAGTAACGTGCCGTTCAGTTCGAGGCGGAAGTCGTAATGCAAGCGCCGCGCGTCGTGCTCCTGAATCACATACGACAGCGCCTCGTTCGATACGCGCGCGGCGCTCTTGCGGCCAGCTTTCTTCCGCGCAGCTGTGCCCAATGGCTCCGGTGTTTCGTCGAAGCGGCGCTTGCGACTGTAGAGATCGAGCCTGTCGTTCATGGAGATGAACTCGTCGTGGATCGAGCTGGTGCGGTGCTATCGATCAAGCGAGCGATCAGGCGGCCGCACGCCGTTTGCGAGCAGCCGGGGCTGACTTGGCGCTGGCGCCACTGGTCTTGCCACCGCTGCGGCTCGTTGCCGCAGAGCGCGCCGCACGCGGCTTCTTGCGGGCTGGCGCGGCTGTTCCGGAGTCGGCATCGTCGCCCTCCTCGTCATCGTCCGCGGCATGCTTGCGCGCGCCCGTCGCCGGCTTGCCTTTGCCGCGGCCGAGGCTGCGCTTGAGCAGATCGGACAGATCGAGGATGTCGGCAGATTGACGCGATTCGCGCGGCGCCTCGACCTCGGTTATTTCCTCGGTCTTGCCCGCGCGAATCTTTCGGTCGACCAGCGCCATGATGTCGTCGTGGAACGTGTCGTGATACTGCGATGGATCCCACTTGTCGCTCATGTCGTTGATCAGCTTTTTCGCCATGTCGAGTTCACGCGTGGTCACGCCGGCCGCTTTCATCCCCTCCGGCGGGAGTTTGAATTCGTCGAAATCGCGCACCTCGGCGGCCCAGCGCAGAGTGTTCAACGCCAGCATCGGCCCAACTGGAATCAGCGCCGCGAGATGCTGCTTGTTGTGCAGCACGACACTCGCCACGCCGATCTTGCCCGACGCTTTCATCGCTTCGCGCAGCAGCGCGTACACCTTTTCGCCCTTGCGGTCAGGCGTCAGGAAATACGGGGTGTCGAGATAGAGAAACGAGATGTCGGGTGCGTCAATGAAGGCGAGGATATCGACCGTCTGCGTCGACTCGGGATTGGCCGCGCGAATCTCGTCGTCCGAGAGGACGACGTACTTGTCCTTTTCGTACTCGAAGCCGCGCACGATGTTCTCGCGCGCCACCTCCTTGCCGGTGCGCTTGTTGATCTGCTTGTAGCCGATCGGATCGATCGAGCGCTTGTCCAGCAGATTGAAGCCAACTTTCTCCGATTGCGTCGCCGGATACAACTGCACCGGAACGTGGACGAGGCCAAAGCTGATTGCGCCCTTCCAGATCATGTGTGCCATTGTGCGCTCCCCAAGGCCTGAGACCTTCGGTGAAGCAGCAAGCGTGCCACGGTTTTGCGCGCTATTCCCGGCTCCGTGCGGCGGTGGCTGCCACGGTTTTGGCCATTATTGCCGCCGTGGGGCCGGGCCGCTTGCCAAGGGCATCGGCTGTAAGTCTTGCGACATGTCGGCAAAAGATACGGCGCTTGCGGGCTCGTCCAATGGTGTTCGGCAAGCGCCGATCTTCAACCGCCGCTCGCCGGTTCGAGTTCGATCGGCACCGCGGCGAAGCCGCGAAACCGCACCCGTCCGCCACGCGTTGGCTCGCCGTCGAGCCGATACGTGGGAAAGCGCTGCACGAAGCGTCCGATGGCGATCCGCGCCTCGAGTCGCGCGAGCGACAACCCCGCGCATTGGTGAATGCCGAAGCCGAACGCCAGATGCCGGTTCGGATCGCGGCGGATGTCGAAGCGGTCCGGTTCCGCGAACTGCTCGGGGTCGCGATTGGCCGCGCCGATGCACAGCGTGACCGGCGTACCGCTCGCCACCGCGACGCCGCCGATCTCCGTGTCGACGGTGGCCATCCGGTTGCCTAACTGATTCGAGCTCTCGAACCGCAAACACTCTTCGACCGCCGACTCGACGCGCGATGGTTCGCGCAGCAACGCCGCGCGCTGTTCCGGCCAGGCGGTGAGCGTAACGAGACCGTTGCCGATCAGATTCGTGGTGGTCTCATGACCGGCGTTCAGAATGAAGATGCAGTTTTGCAGCAGTTCCGCTTCCGACAACTTCTCGCCGCCCTGTTCGCCTTGTTCGCCCTGAATCAGGCGCGTCAGCACGTCGTGTTGCGGATCGCCGGGCTCGCGCCGGCGCCGTGCCACCAGATCGCGCAAATACTCGACAAACTCCGTGACCGCCCGGTTGCCCCGTTCGAGTTGCACCTCGTTCAGCGACGGCTCCAGCGCGCCGAGTATCGCCAGCGACCAGTCGCGCAACGGCTCGCGTTCAGCGTGCGGCACATCCAGCAGATTGCCGATGATCTCCACCGGAATCGCCGACGCGAACTCGCCGATCAGATCGATCCGGCCACGCGCGGCGGCTGCATGGAGCAAACCATCGACGAGGCGGATCAGCCCCGGCTCCATGGCCGCGATCGCGCGCGCCGTCAGCGCGCCGGCGATCAGTTTGCGCACCCGCGTGTGACGCGGCGGATCGTTGAAGACGAGACTGGTGGTGTGGTGGGCGTAGAGCGGCGAGTCGCCGTACTTCGGTTTGAATTCGACGGTCTTGTCGGAACTGAAAGTTTTCGGGTCGCGGTAGACCGCCTGCACGTCGCGAAAACGCGTCAAAAACAGCGAGCCGTCCGGCATGCGTTTGACCGGTTCATAGGTGCGCAGCGCGTGGTAGACCGGGTATGGGTCGGCGTAGAACGCGGGACTCAGCTGGCGCAGATCGAAATCGCGTGCGAGGGTGGGCGCGTCGCTGACTGTCGCAGAGGGCATTGCTTGTCTCCGTAGTGGCGCGCCTCGTCATGGGTGCCGATACCTCGCCGATGCGTGCCACGTGCGGGTGCGCTGCGCGGCTTTTGGACGCGATGGGCTCGGCGGGTTCGATAGTCTGCGGGGCGTCGTTCGAAGCGCCAGTATGACGCGGGCGCCTGATCGTTGCACGGTGGATTGCCCGAATGTATAGCGATGCGCCAGGCGATGGGCTTCCTGGCGGGTCGTTTGTTTGTCTATTGGCCAATTGCTGCCCGTCCGCTTGATGCCACTCGGGGATCCCTGTTGCCCGTTGTCGGCGGCCCCTGCGGGCCGCATGCCGCCGAACCGTTACAATGACGGAATTTTCCGCGCGCCTCGCGCGCGCCCTTTTCCGCGTCAATGCGTCGTCCATGAACCTCGTTATCCAAAGCACCGAGCCTCTTTCCGCCGACCACCACAAAACGCTCGTCGCGCTTGCGCGCGGCTCACACGCCGCTGTCATCGACGCAAACGCGATTCGTATCGCCGACGCGAACGTTGCGCAGCGCGGCGACCTTGAGGTCTATTGCAGCACGCATGAACTGGACTACGCGTTTGTCGAACCCGGCCGCCAGTTGCGTGACTTCGGCCTCGTCGCGATGGACATGGATTCGACGCTGATCACGATCGAATGCATCGACGAAATCGCCGACTTCTGCGGGTTGAAAGCAGAAGTCGCCGCGATCACCGAAGCGTCGATGCGCGGCGAAATCAAGGACTTCAACGAGAGCCTGACGCGCCGCGTGGCACTGCTCAAGGGGCTCGATGCCGGTGCGCTCGAACGCGTTTATGAAGAGCGGCTGCAACTCTCGCCGGGCGCCGAGCGAATGCTGGCCGGCGCAAAAGCGGCGGGATTGAAAACGCTGCTGGTGTCAGGCGGATTCACCTTCTTTACCGAAAAACTGAAGGCCCGGCTCGGCCTCGATTTCACGCACGCGAACACGCTCGAAATCGTGGATGGAAAGTTGACCGGCAACGTAATCGGCGAGATCGTCAACGCCGACGTGAAGGCACGCACGTTGCGCGAGACATGCGCCCAACTGGGCATCGAGCCGACCCGCGCGATTGCGATGGGCGACGGGTCGAACGATCTGAAAATGATGGCGGCTGCCGGACTTTCCGTAGCGTTCCGTGCGAAGCCGGTGGTGCGCGAAGCAGCCAGTGTGGCGTTCAACCACGTTGGCCTGGACGGCTTGCTGCGCCTGTTCTGAAACCTGGCTTGCGCTGGCCGATGCATTGGCGGCCAGCGCCGGTACGAGAATTGTTTGGTGAGGTAAGCAATCAGGAACATGCCCAACATGGAGATTCCAGTGACTCCGATCACGACGCCATTCCACTTCAGAAAACGGGCGTAGTTTTCTTCAGATTCCAGAAATGTGAATAGTTTATGCATGAGCGCCTCCTAAAAGGAGATCAGTATAAGAGCTGCGTTATCTAAAAAATCTAAATCATACGCACGTGTAGGATTACAAACAGAGTAGCTGCAAGAGATGTTGCAAGAATCGAAAACGCAATTGCCACACGCGACAATGCCCCCGTAGCAAACCGTTTCTGCCCGTCACGAATGCATGTAGCCGCCTGATCATGGCGTGTACTGACCAAAGACGACATCACGATATTCGAACAGGCGAATGCCAGGATGCAGAATCCAGCAATGGCGCCCTCCAGCATAGGCTCTACGCCACTTCCCCGCTCCAGCGCAGTCACCGCCTCATAAACCGCGGCCGCGCACAGCCCGATCGCACACCAGAACAGTTGGCCGTCTTTCACTGATGCGGCGATCAACGCCTTCGCGACGCGCCAGCCGTGCGTGGGTGCGACGAGCGCTAGCGTAAAGATCGGGCCGACAATCGGCACGCCAAGATTCAGTAACATCCAGAAAAATAGATTCATCGGAACTCACCATAGTGCGGCTACCGTTAGTAAAGTGCGCACCATCGTAGCGTCGAGATCCGGCGTCGGCCATTCGGCCGAATGGTTAGGTTTACTGGCTATCTTGACAAAACAAAAAGCCCATCATGAACGCGTCACAATGGGCTTTCTCGACCTTCAGCAATCGTCGGTAATCAGCAACCAGCGCTCAGACGCTTAGCCCAGCGCTGCCAGACACTGTTCGATATCCGCGCGCAAATCGGCCTCTTCTTCCAGGCCGATATAGAACCGTACCAGCGTACCGCGATACGGCCATTGGCCTTCCGTGCGCATCGAGGCGACGTCGTACGGCATCGCGAGACTGTGCGCACCGCCCCAGCTCCAGCCGAGCGAAAACAGCTCGAGCGACTCGCAGAACGTGTCGATTTGCGCCGCGCTGTAGCGTGCGTCGAACACCACTGAGAACAGTCCGCCCGCCCCCGTAAAGTCGCGCTTGTAAAACTCATGCCCGGGACAGTCGGGCAACGCCGGGTGCAGGACCGCGGCGATTTCCGGACGCGTTTTTAGCCAGTTGGCGAGGCCGAGTGCTGCACGGTCATGCTGTTCGAAACGCAGCCGCATGCTCGGCAGACTGCGCAGAATCAGCGAACAGTCATCCACCGACACACCGATACCCGTGCGCATGCGCGCGGCCTTCAGCTTCAGATGCAGTTCGCGATCGACCGTGATCGTCGCGCCCATCAGCACATCGCCACCGCCGGACTGGTACTTGGTCAACGCCTGCACCGAGATATCGACGCCATGGTCAAACGGCCGGAAACCGAGCCCTGCGGACCACGTATTGTCGATTGCCGTAACGACGTTGCGCGCACGGGCCACCGCGGTGATGGCCGGCACGTCAGGCACTTCCATCGTGACCGAACCGGGGGCTTCGAGCCAGATCAGACGCGTATTCGGCTGGATCAGATCCGCGATACCCGCGCCGATCATCGGATCGTAGTAGCGCGCGGTGATGCCGAAATCGTGCGCCAGCCAGTCGCCGTGATCGCGATTCGGCGAGTAGACGTTATCGGGAATCAGCACGTCGTCGCCGGCCTTCACGAGGCCGAAGTACACGTTCGAAATCGACGACAAACCCGACGGCTGCAATAACGCGTGATTACCGCCTTCGATGGTGGCAAGCCGCTGCGCCAGCGCGAGCGAAGTCGGTGTGGCGTGCAGGCCATAGCGCCATTGCGCGTCGTTTTTCCAGTCGAGCGCGCGCATCGTCGCGAGATCGGGGAACACGACGGTCGAGGCGCGCGTCACCGGCATCGAGAAGGATTCGAAGCCCGGCGTAAGCTGGTCTTCGTGACGCACGATGCTAGTTTGCAGGCCGCGTTTGAGTTTGGATTGGGTCATGGTGTAGGTAGACTTTATTCGCCGGTTTGCAGGTTGCTCACCCCGCCAACGGCGTGACCACCCCCTGCCGCCGAGGCGGGCACCGTTGCGCCGCCGGCGGACGGCTGCGGCGCGGCCGCAGCCTTGTTGGCGGCCGCACCTGCACTCGCTGATGCAGCCGGTACAGCCTGCCCCGCTGCCAGCGGTTTCAGATCGAACGGCTGCGGGTCGGAATCGTCGACGTTCATCCGGTCGCCCGCCACCGAACCGTCGGCGGCAAACTTGCCCACCCAGTTGCCGGTGATATGCGTGCCGTCGTTCGATTCCTCGACTTCGAGCGTGTCGCCGTCGCGGTCACCCGCGATCAGGATCACCTCGCCGGTGTCGGTGTACTGATACTCGCCGTGCACGCCGGCCGGATCGTCGGTTTTCGCGCCGAGACGCAACACGATCTGACGCGAGCCCAGCATGCCGGCGTAGCGCGGAAACTTCGCGAATTCGGGGTTCGGCTTGAGCGGCAACTGAATCGGCGGGGGCGCCGCCAACGCCTTCACCGCGTCGCTTTCCGCCCATGCCTGCGCGGGCAGCACAGCCCCGGCGCCGACACACAGCAATGCGGCCGCGCTCACTACGCCCCGCAGGACGTGCCCCTGGAGGACTGCCCAACCGCGCCGATGCATCGCACCCTTCATCGCTTTCGATCCCTGCATTCGTTCTTTCCTTGTTGCCTGATACTGCTCGATACTGGTTCGCTACCCGCTTGCGACCGGGCTCAGTTCGACGGGGATAACGTGACGCCTCGCATGGCGTCACGTTATCCCGCCTCAGCCTCAGCCTCAGCCTCAGCTTCAGATCCGTTCGAAGATCGCCGCGATGCCCTGCCCGCCGCCGATACACATCGTCACCAGCGCATAGCGGCCGCCAATCCGCTGCAACTCATACAACGCCTTGACGGTGATCAGAGCGCCAGTCGCGCCGATCGGATGGCCGAGCGAAATACCCGAGCCGTTCGGATTGACCTTGGCCGGATCAAGACCGAGTTCCTTGCTGACCGCGCACGCCTGAGCGGCAAACGCTTCGTTCGCTTCGATCACATCGAGATCAGCGACCGTCAGACCGGCGCGCTCGAGCGCCTTGCGGGTTGCGGGCACCGGGCCGATGCCCATGTAGGCCGGATCGACGCCCGCATGCGCGTACGAAACCAGCCGTGCCAACGGCTTGATCCCGCGCTTTTCGGCGACGCTGCGCTCCATCAGCACGACCGCCGCGGCGGCGTCATTGATGCCCGAGGCGTTGCCGGCCGTCACCGTGCCGTTTTCCTTGGCGAACACCGGCTTCAACTTGGAGAAGTCTTCGGCCGTCGCGTCCATACGCGTGTGTTCATCCGTATCGAACACGACGTCGCCCTTTTTCGACGGGATCGTGATCGGCAGGATCTGGTCCTTGAAGTAGCCGTTCGTAATCGCGTTGGCCGCTCGGCGATGCGATTCGAGCGCGAGTGCATCCTGCGTTTCGCGCGAGATGTCGTACTTGCGGGCGACGTTCTCAGCGGTCACGCCCATATGGATGGACTGGAATGGGTCGTTCAGCGCGCCGACCATCATGTCGACGAGGCGCGCATCGCCCATGCGCTGACCGAAGCGCGCAGCCGGCATGGAGTACGGCGCGCGGCTCATGTTTTCCGCGCCGCCGCCGATCGCGATGTCGGCGTCGCCGAGCAGCACGCTTTGCGCGGCCGAGACGATGGCCTGCAAACCCGAACCGCACAGGCGGTTGACCGTCAACGCGGGCGCATGTTGCGCGACGCCGCCATTGATCGCGGCAACGCGGGCCAGATACATGTCTTTCGGTTCGGTATGCACGACGTTGCCGAACACCACGTGACCGACTTCGTCGCCCGACACGCTCGCGCGCGCCAGCGCTTCACGCACGACGCGTGCGCCCAGATCGGTCGGCGGAAAATCCTTCAGACTGCCGCCAAAACCGCCGATCGCCGTACGCACGCCGCTTACCACCACTACGTCTCGTTGCATCGCTCGCTCCTGTTTAGTGTCTCAAGATAATCTTGTCCTGGCGGACTGCGGGGCGCGCCTCGCAGCGCGTTACTGTCAGCCGGCCAGGATGTGTTCGACCGTCGCGCGCGAAGGGATCGGCGCGACCGCGCCGTAACCTTGCGTGGACAGCGCCGCGGCGACGTTCGCATAACGCGCCGCCTGAAAAGGATCGTCACCCGCGACGATTCGCGCGATAAACGCGCCGCCGAAGCAGTCCCCCGCGCCGGTTGCATCGACCGCGTTGACGACGTGACCCGGCACGACGCGCCGCTCATCTGGCGTGGCGATATACGAACCTTCCTTGCCGAGCTTGAGCGCTACGACGCGCGGACCGTGCGACAGCAGAAAGTCGACGATCTCGTCGCGGCCGGTCAAGCCGGTAAGCTCGGTGACGTCGTCCCAGCTCGGCAGGCAAATGTCGGTGTGACGAATGGCTTCGAGCATCACCGCGCGCGCTCTTGCGAGCGGCCAGAGCTTCAGACGCAGATTGGTGTCGAAACTCACGCGTGCGCCGTTCGCGCGCGCATGTTCGATCGCCGCCAATGCGGCGTCGCAGGCGCTTAAGCTGATCGCGAGACTAATGCCAGACAAATGGATGACTTTGGCCGCGGCGATCGCATCGAGCGGCAAATCGTGCGGCGCGTAGCGGCTCGCGGCCGAACCCGCGCGCAGATAGTCGAACGCGTGACCTGCGGGACCGTGCGAGACAAAATAGACGCCGGTGGGCGCGTGCGAATCGATGCGCACGAGCGACGTCTCAACCTGCTCGCGTTCCCACAGATCGATCAGCAGACGCCCGAAATGGTCGCTGCCCACCGCCGACACGAAACCCGTCTTCGCGCCCTGCCGTGCTGCCGCAATGCAGAAGTTCGACGTATCGCCGCCGAAGCCTTGCAGATAGTTCGGCTGATCTTTAGCCGACTGATTGAATTCGATCATCGCCTCGCCGAGCGCGAGGATCTCCGGATGCCGGCTCTCCAGGCGCTGGGTTGCCGGGGTCCGGCCTTCCGGCGTGCCGGCCGTGCTCACCGTCATGGCTTAGACCTCGCCCCACAGATCGTGACCGTCGGCGCCGGTGATTTTCACCGAGACAAAATCGCCGACCTTATAACGCTTGGAGGCCTTGGTGGCCGGTGCGATATACACGACACCGTCGATCTCGGGCGCATCTGCCGCGGTGCGGCCGATGCCGCCGTCGGCATTGATCTCGTCCACCAGAACTTTCAGCGTTTTGCCGACCTTCTTCGCAATCCGTTTGGCCGACACTTCTTCGGCCACTTCCATGAAACGCGCGCGGCGTTCTTCACGCACTTCGTCGGGCAACGCACCGTCGAGTTCGTTGGCGCTTGCGCCTTCGACCGGCGAATAGGCAAAGCAGCCGACCCGATCCAGTTCCGCCTCGCGGATGAAATCGAGCAGCGTCTGGAATTGCTCTTCAGTCTCGCCCGGGAAACCGGCGATGAACGTACTGCGGATCGTCAGATCGGGGCACATTTCACGCCACGCCTTCACGCGCTCCATCACTTTCTCGGCGTTGGCCGGGCGCTTCATGCGCTTGAGTACTTCCGGATGCGCGTGCTGGAACGGCACATCCAGATACGGCAGCACGTGGCCCTTGAACGGACCTTCTGCCATCATCGGGATGACTTCGTCGACGCTCGGATACGGATAGACGTAGTGCAGACGTACCCATGCGCCGTATTGCGCCGCGAGTTCGCCGAGCGCGCCGACCAGATCGGTCATGCGCGTCTTGATCGGCTTGCCGTTCCAGAAGCCAGTGCGGTATTTCACGTCGACGCCGTATGCGCTCGTGTCCTGCGAAATCACGAGCAATTCCTTCACGCCGGACTTGAACAGGTTCTCCGCCTCGAGCATCACGTCGGCGACCGGGCGCGACACGAGGTCGCCGCGCATCGACGGGATGATGCAGAACGTGCAGCGGTGGTTGCAGCCTTCGGAAATCTTGAGGTAAGCGTAGTGACGCGGCGTGAGCTTCACGCCGGCAGCCGGCACCAGATCAATGAACGGATCGTGCGGCTTCGGCAGATGATTGTGCACCGCCTGCATCACTTCGCCCAGCGCGTGCGGGCCGGTCACGGCCAGGACCTTCGGATGCACTTCTTCGATCAGATTCGAGCCGCTCGCGCTCTGCTTGGCGCCGAGGCAACCCGTGACGATCACCTTGCCGTTTTCGCTGAGCGCTTCGCCGATCGCGTCGAGGCTTTCCTGCACCGCTTCGTCGATGAAGCCGCACGTGTTGACGACGACGAGGTCCGCGCCGTCGTACGTGCCGGAGATCTCGTAGCCCTCGGCACGCAGCTGCGTGATGATCTGCTCGGAATCGACAAGCGCTTTAGGACAGCCGAGGCTGACGAATCCGACCTTCGGAGTCGAAGGGGTCGGCACGGCGGGGGAAATGGTCTGCGACATAGGATGGGTCCGGCGTATAGCGGTGACGATGGCGACAAATGGGGACGGTGCGGCAAGGCCAAGGGCCGATGGTCAGTCAGACCACAGCCCGGACAACGTCCCGCGCACGCAACCCTTTATTGTACCGCGCCGGCGACCGTGCAGTCGGCCAGGTAGCGGGGCGTTGCCGGATCGGCCAGGTCATGGGCCGCGTATTGATGCGCCGGCATCGGGATCAAGCCATTGAGTGCCTGGGCGCGCTCGATCACGTCAAGAATGTCGCGCGAATCATGCAGGCGCCGGATGGCCGTATGCAGCTCGGCAGCCTGCGGCCAGGTCCGCTTCAGATAGCTGAGCCACATCTTGACGCGCCCGTGCTCATGGCGGGCCGCGACGCGGGCTTGCAACTTTCTCAGATAGTCGGCGAGCAAACCCAGCACGGCCGGCCATTCCTCGCCGGAAGCCGTCTGCTCCATCAGTCCGCGTATACGCAAAGCCAGGAAAGGGTCGGACACGGCGCCCCGCCCGATCATTACGTCCGCACAGCCGCTGACCGCCCGGCACCGTTCCCAGTCAGCCACCGTCCAGACTTCTCCGTTGGCTGTGACCGGCACATCCACCGCGTCGTCGATACGCGCGATCCACTCCCAGTGGGCCGGCGGCCGGTAGCCATGGTCGCGCGTTCTGGCATGCACGACGAGCGAGGCCGCGCCGCCCTCCGCCAATGCCGTGGCGCAGTCGATCGCAAGCGACGTATCGGACACGCCGAGCCGCATTTTTGCTGTCACGGCGATGCCGGCAGGCACCGCGGCGCGAACGGCAGAAACAATCCGGTTCAGTTGTTCAGGGTGCGCGAGCAGCATCGCACCGCCGCCGTGCCGGTTGACGACTTTGGCGGGACAGCCGAAGTTCAGATCGAGTCCATGCGGCGACAAACTGGCTGCCTGGGCCGCATTCAGCGCCATCCATTCAGGATCGCTGCCAAGCAATTGGATCACCATCGGCGTGCCGCCGGGTGTGCGTCCTCCGTGGAGGACTTCGGGTGTATCCCTCTCGTAGACACGTTCGGGAAGCACCGAGCCCGTCACCCGGACGAATTCGGACACGCACCCGTCGAATCCGCCCGTGCTGGTCAGCACGTCGCGCAATACGTAGTCCGCGAGCCCTTCCATGGGCGCAAGAAACAGCTGGCTCATGTGGGAACGACGCCCAAGCTGTTTCTGCGAATCTTACGGTCAGCCAAAGCTGACAAATCCGGTCTTCGGAATCGAAAGTGTGGGGGCAGTAGGGAAACGGGTCTGCGACATAGATGGGGCTGGGATACAGCGGTAGCGACGGCGACAAATGGAACGCTGCGACTCGGCCTGAGGGGTAACGGGACCAAAACGATCACGAGGACCACGCCCCGCAACCAAGCCAGCGCAAGCAACCCGTGATTGTACCGTGCCCCTCCGCTTGCACCCGGCGCGCAGGACGCCGTGGTCCACCCGCCGCTCCATCACGCGACGGGCACACCACTCCTGCGCCGTTTGGCCATGGGGCCGACGCGTAAAGACGCGCCCACCGCGCAGCGTCGCGCCGTTACTTCTTCTCCGGCTCCGGATTGGTTTGCGGCGTAGCCGGCGTGGCCGGTCCGCCTGCCGCATTCACCGGACCACCCGGCGTGAACGGGAAGGTGGCGAACATCGATTTCGCCTGGTTCTGCATCTGCTCCTGCATCTGCACGAACATGTTCTTCGACTGTTCGATGTAACTGGTCATCATGCCCTGCATCATGGGCGCCTGCATATTCATGAATTGCGACCAGACCTCGGGGTTCATCGCCTTGCCTTCGTACAGATTCTTCGACTGGTCGGCGAGCTTCGCCTGAATGTCGATGAAGGCCTGGATGTTCTTCTCCAGATACGTGCCCATCATGCCCTGCATGGCATGGCCGTAGAAACGGATGATCTGCGACAGCATCGAGGACGAGAACATCGGCAGGCCGCCGCTCTCCTCTTCGAGAATGATCTGCAACAGGATGGCGCGCGTCAGGTCCTCGTTGCTCTTCGCATCGATGACCTTGAAATCCTCCTGATCCAGCACGAGCTGCTTAACGTCCGTCAGCGTGATGTACGTGCTTGTCTCGGTATCGTAGAGCCGGCGATTCGGATACTTCTTGATCAATCGTTCGGCTGTTTTCTTTGTAGTAGTGGTCATGTAACGCCTTTGAGCGCGAGTTGAGCGCGGAAACGGCGTCATGCCGGCGCACAATCGGGCAATTGTGCAACCGGGACGCCGCCGGAACCATCTGAGTCGAAGCGCGCTGCCTTGTGAGCGGCGCGCCGGTGACTCAGCCCATATGCAAACCACCGTTCAGCGAAAAATCCGCGCCCGTGGAGAAACCCGATTCGTCCGAGGCGAGCCATGCCACGATCGAGCCGATTTCCTGCGGCTGACCGAGACGGCGCACCGGGATCGTCGCAACGATCTTTTCCAGTACGTCCGGGCGGATCGACTTGACCATATCGGTGCCGATGTAGCCAGGCGACACGGTGTTGACCGTCACGCCCTTGGTGGCCACTTCCTGCGCCAGCGACATCGTAAAGCCGTGAATGCCGGCCTTCGCGGTCGAGTAGTTGGTCTGGCCGAACTGCCCCTTCTGGCCGTTCACCGACGAAATGTTGATGACCCGCCCGAAGCCGCGCTCGACCATCCCGTCGATCACCTGCTTCGTGACGTTGAAGAGGCTGGTCAGGTTGGTGTCGATCACCGCCGTCCAGTCTTCGTGCGTCATCTTGCGGAACACGACGTCGCGCGTGATACCGGCATTGTTCACCAGCACGTCGATCTCGCCGACTTCGGCCTTGACCTTGTCGAACGCCGCCTTGGTCGATTCCCAATCGCCGACATTGCCTTCGGACGCAATGAAATCGTAGCCGAGTGCCTTCTGCTCTTCGAGCCACTTCACGCGGCGCGGCGAGTTCGGGCCGCAGCCGGCGACCACCTTGAAGCCCTCTTTGTGCAGACGCTGGCAAATGCTTGTGCCGATGCCACCCATCCCGCCCGTTACGTACGCAATTCGCTGTGTCATAAACTACACTCCGTTTTTCGTTTTCGAGGTGCCGACCGGCTACCTCTTCCCTCGCCTGTGCTTCATCTCCGCTGCCGCCGGGCGACCGGCCGACGAGGCCATTGCTCACCGCGCGCTACCTGCTGCAATGTGGCGCGCGGCAACCCTGCTTACCGCCTGCTAAAACCTGTCTGAATCTGCTTGAGACCTCAAGACCTGAAGGTCCATCAAGCGCGTTCGAGCGCCAGCGCCACACCCATGCCGCCGCCGATACACAGCGACGCCAGACCCTTCTTCGCATCGCGCTTCTGCATTTCATGGATCAGCGTGACGAGAATCCGGGCGCCGGACGCACCGATCGGATGGCCGATCGCGATCGCGCCGCCGTTCACGTTGATCTTCGACGTGTCCCAGCCCATTTGCTGATTCACGGCGCACGCCTGTGCGGCAAACGCTTCGTTGATTTCCATCAGGTCCAGATCGGCCGGCGTCCAGCCCGCGCGTTCGAGACAACGGCGCGAGGCCGGCACCGGGCCCATGCCCATTACCTTCGGATCCAGACCCGAGGTGGCGTAAGCCTTGATGCGCGCGAGCGGCGTGAGGCCGAGAGCCTCGGCCTTCTTCGCCGACATCACCAGCACCGCCGCCGCGCCGTCGTTCAGACCCGACGCATTGGCCGCTGTCACCGAGCCTTCCTTCGAGAATGCCGGCTTCAGACCCGCCAGCGATTCAGCCGTCACGCCGTGACGCACGAACTCGTCCGTTGCGAAACGCAGCGGCTCACCCTTGCGTTGCGGAATTTCGACCGGCACGATTTCGTCGTTGAAACGGCCCGCCTTCTGCGCGGCTTCCGCCTTGTTCTGCGACAGCGCCGCGAACGCATCCTGCTGCTCGCGCGTGATGCCGTATTCCTTGGCGACGTTTTCTGCTGTCACGCCCATGTGGTACTGGTTGTAGACGTCCCACAGGCCGTCGACGATCATCGAGTCGATCAGCTTGGCGTCGCCCATGCGGAAACCGTCGCGCGAGCCCGGCAGCACGTGCGGCGCGGCGCTCATGTTTTCCTGACCGCCGGCGATCACGATGTCTGCGTCGCCCGCGATGATCGCGTTGGCCGCCAGCATCACGGACTTCAGGCCCGAGCCGCACACCACGTTGATCGTCATGCCGGGCACCGCGGTGGGCAGCCCCGCCTTGATCAGCGACTGACGCGCCGGGTTCTGCCCCGAGCCTGCCGTCAGCACCTGCCCCAGAATGACTTCGCTGACCTGCTCAGGCTTCAGACCAGACCGTTCGAGCACGGCGCGAATCACAGTAGCGCCGAGTTCGGGCGCAGCGATCTTCGCCAGCGACCCACCGAATTTGCCAACTGCCGTACGGGCGGCCGATACGATCACAACATCAGTCATTTCCATATCCTCCGGGACATCGGCTAAATACGCCGCTGCCCGTCAAGTTAAAAATCTTGTTGCCAATGCGCCCTTGCATATAACAGGACGCGCACTCATACCGCCACACCACCGCGCCCTCAGGCGCGCTGAAGCCTACTCCCGTTGCCGCACATAACGCCCCGGCGCCGGTTCGATCACCGGGAATTCGGCGGAGCCGGCCGTGGCGCGCGGCTTCACTTTCTTGCCGCCATACTGATCGAGCCACGTGGTCCATTCGGGCCACCAGCTGCCGGGCACTTCGGTCGCCTGGTCGAGCCATTCGTCCGGGCTTTCCGGCAACGTCTTGACATCGCCTTCCAGCGCCCAGTAATTGCGCTTTTTCTTCGCCGGCGGATTGATCACGCCAGCGATATGACCCGACGCGCCGAGCACGAACTTCAGCGGTCCGGCGAGCAGCGGCACCGACGCATAGGCGGTTTGCCACGGCACGATATGGTCTTCACGTGAACCGTAGATGAAGGTGGGCACATCGATCTTCGAGAGGTCGACCGGCTCGCCGCAGGTGGTCACCGCGCCCGGCTCGCGCAGACGATTCTCGAGATACGTGTTGCGCAGATACCAGACATACATCGGGCCCGGCAGACTCGTCGAATCGCTGTTCCAGTACAGCAGATCGAACGGCACCGGCGTGCGCCCTTTGAGGTAATTGTCGACGACGTAGTTCCACACCAGATCGTTCGGCCGCAGGAACGAGAACGTGTTGGCGAATTCGATGCCGCGCATCAAGCCTGGCTTGCCGCCGTTCTTGCCGCCGATGGTCTGCTCGCGCATCTGCACATGCGCCTCGTCGACGAATACGTCGAGCACGCCCGTGTCCGAAAAATCGAGCATCGCGGTGAGCAAGGTCATCGACGCAGCCGGATGCTCGCCGCGCGCGGCCGCCACCGCCAGCGCCGTAGCGAGCATGGTGCCGCCCACGCAGAAACCCAGCGTGTTGATCTGCTCGCGGCCGCTGATCTTGCTGACCGTTTCGATCGCCTTGAGGACGCCTTCGCTGACGTAGTCGTCCCACGTCTTGCCTGCGATCGATGCGTCCGCGTTGCGCCACGAAATCAGAAACACCTGATGACCCGAATCGAGTCCGTGCGCGACCAGCGAATTCTCCGGCTGCAGATCGAGAATGTAGAACTTGTTGATGCAAGGCGGCACGATCAGCAGCGGTCGCTCACGCACGGTGGCCGTGCGCGGCTTGTACTGGATCAACTGAATGAGGTCGTTCTCGAACACCACCGAGCCTTCGGTGTTCGCGAGATTTTCGCCGACCACGAAACGCGATTCGTCCGTCTGCGAAATCTTGCCGCGCTGCATATCGCCCAGCAGATTCATCACGCCCTGGCGCAAGCTCTCACCTTTGCTATCGAGCAAGGTCTTTTGCGCTTCCGGATTCAACGCGAAGAAGTTGCTCGGCGATGCGGCTGCGGTCCATTGCTGAACCGCGAACCGGACGCGCTCGCGCATCTTCGGTTCCGTTTCGAGCGCGTCGACCATTTCCTGCAGATAGCGCGCGTTCAACAGATACCACGCAGCGGTAAATGCATAGGCCGGCGTCGCGCTCCACGCGTCGGAACTGAAGCGGCGGTCCTTGAGTTCGGGGGCTTTCGTCGTGGAGGTCGTTGCCTGCTGGATCAGTTCCATCGCCTCGCGCGAATAATCGGCTTGCAGCTTTTGCAGACGCTCCGATGGAATCGCGGCGCTCGGAATGTTGAGTCCGGCGAATGACGGCATTGACGGCAGCGATCCCGCAGCCAGTTTGCTGAAGTCAGGCATGCCGGGGAACGACGGTATCTGCGGCAAGCCCATTGACGGCATCTGGGGCACCTGCGGCATCTGGAAAGGCATGCCACTGCCGCCGGGCGGCGTGCCCAGCGAACGCCATGCGTTCATCCAGGCGTCCAATAACTGCTGCATGCCTGCGGCTGGTGATGCGCCGCTCGTACCGGCCTGCTGCGTGTGCTCCGTCGAGGAGTCCGTGCTGGGAGAAGCTGAGGAATGTGATGCTGCCATACCTGCTTTTGACCGGTGAGTCCTTGCGGACGGGTTGAGAGGCAGGTTCATGCGCACGTGGGCGATTGCTCGCGACCTCGTCACGCCCTGTCCCATGTACGAGGAGCTGTGAGGAACATTCTTGCTCCCCATCGCAAGGCATGTCAATGCTTGTTCCCGATTTTGCCGCAGTGCGATAGTTTTTTAATTATCGTTTTCCCTGTATAGCAGATCGCGCTTTTGGAACATGGGTTGATAAGTGCCGGCATAAGCAAAGAAAGCTCCCATATTGCATGGCCTTATGCATATTTATGCGCATTTATCCGTTCACTCGCGCGCACTTTTAGCGGCAGATTAACGCACGCGCGACAAATTCCGGCAGCGCAGCAAAAGCACGCAACGCACCTCCGAATAAACCCTCATACGGATGCTCGCAGGAAAACGTCGCGCCGGCCGAGGCAACAGCGAGAAGCGCCACGGCCGCATGATTGCGCTGACAAAACAAAGCGCCATCATGCGGCCGTGCGTGGATGATTGAGTGAATGACTAACGCGTGGCCTGATCGTCCAGCCAGATCAGCGCGGCCATGCGCCCTGTCTCGCGATCACGGCGATAGGAATAGAAACGTTCACGTTGCGTGACCGTACACAGATCGCCGCCGACAATGCGAGTCACACCAATCCGTTGCAAGCGCAAGCGCGCCAGCGCCGCGAGATCGGCGAGATATTTGCCGGGGTTTTGCGGATGCGTAATGAATGCATTCGCGGTGGCTTCGCGTTGTGCGCCGTCCACGCCGTTCATGAAGGCGTCACGCACATCTGCACCTACCTCGAATGCACCCGGTCCGATCGCCGGACCCAGGTAGGCATGCAACGATGCGGACTCCACACCGGCGAGACTGGCGACGCGCTGCGCGGTCTGTTCGACGATACCCGCTGCCAGACCGCGCCAGCCAGCATGGGCCGCGCCGACCGCGCGTCCCGCTTCGTCGCACAACAGCACCGGCATGCAATCGGCGACCATCACGACACACACCGTGCCGGGCCGATCGGTGACGCTGGCGTCCGCGCGTGTCGGCGTACCGCTTGCCTGAGTCTGCGCGAGTGCATCTTCCGCGCGCACGATGCCGGCGCCGTGAATCTGTTCGAGCCACGCGGCCTCGCCTACGCCTGCCAGACTCAGCAAGCGTGCGCGATTGCTTGCGACCGCGGCGGGATCGTCACCGCTTTTCATCCCCAGATTCAGCCCGCCGGGTTGGTCTGCTCCATCCTGCCAGCGGCCGAACGGCGGCTCGCTCACGCCGCCGTTGCGCGTGGTGACGAGCGCGCGCACACGTGGCGACACGTTCCATGCGGGTTGCACAACATCGGCAAAGCTCAGCTCGGGCAAGCTCATGCGTGATCGTCCTCGTCGTGTTCGTCGTCGTGATCCTGGTCTTCGTCGTGATCGCCGTCTTCATCGACGTCGTCGTCCAGCGAAGCGTCGTAGTCGTCTTCCTCGTAGTACGTCTCGTCAAACTCGCCCGCATCGTCACGCCCAAGGCCAAGCGCCGCCGACAGCACCTGCATGTCTTCCGGTGCATCGGCGCGCCATTGCATGGTCCGGCCGGTTTTCGGGTGGATCAGACCGAGACGCCATGCATGCAGCGCCTGACGCGCGAAACCGTCCGGCAGCGGCGTCACCGAGCGCTTGCCGCGTGCACGCCCATAAACTGGATCGCCGAGCAACGGATGGCCGATATGCGCGCAATGCACGCGAATCTGATGGGTGCGGCCGGTTTCCAGATCGCAATGAATCGCGGTGACCGGCTGACGCTGCCAGATCGCCGTGTCCACGCGCCGGAAATGCGTGCGCGCCGCTTTGCCCGATGCGCTCGTCACCACCGCCATGCGCGTGCGTTCGCGCGGATCGCGGCCGATCGGCGCGTCGATCGTGCCCTCTTCAGGCATGTTGCCCCACACCAGCGCGAGATAGCGGCGCTTCACCGTGCGTGCCTGCAGCTGGCGCACCAGATCCGTCTGCGCCTCGAGCGTGCGCGCCACCACCATCAGACCGGACGTCTCCTTGTCGAGCCGATGCACGATACCGGCGCGCGGCAGGCCTGCCGCGGCGTCGCCATAGCGGTACAGCAGGCCGTTGAGAACGGTGCCGCTCCAGTTGCCGGCCGCCGGATGCACGACCATGCCGGCCGGCTTGTTGATGACCACCAGCGTGTCGTCCTCGTAGACGATCTCGAGCGGCACCGGCTCGGGCGTGAACGCGAGTTGCTCAGGCAGCAGATCGGGCACGAGCTCGATGGTGGCCCCAAGCGGCACCGGCTGACGGATTTTGGCCGGTTTGCCGTCGATGCGCACCCGCTCCGATTCGATCCAGCTTTGCAGCCGGTTACGTGAAAACTCCGGAAAGATTCGGGCGAGCACCTTGTCGAGGCGTTCGCCGGCCAGTTCGTCGGGCACGACGACGCTGCGCGGCGACTCGTCCGCCACGGGGCTCGCCACGGTTGGCACCCTGTCCGGGCCGGCGGCCGCAAGCGCGTCGCTGCCGAGATCGTCGTCGAGTGAATCGACGCCCAACGCGTCGGAGGGGTCAGCGCTTACGCTATAATCTTTGTTGCTATTCCCGGCACCGGTTGCGGCGCCTGGAGTATTTGAGCGGGTCATTGAGTCTGGGTCACCTGGACGTAAAGCTAGACTGGAAAATGCGAGCCTTGAACACCATCACTAAAGCGGCGATCAATTTGGCGGTCATCAAGAAGATGGCCCGGAAAGTGGCCGGATACATTGCGTGCGCCGCAGCCGTCGCCGTTGTTGCGGCTTGCCACGGCCTGCCGGAAAAGACCGACGAGACGGCTACGTGGAACAACAACAAATTATATACGGAGGCGAACGACGCTCTGACCGGTGGTGATTTCGGCAAGTGCGCCAAGTATTTCGAGATGCTCGAAGGCCGCGATCCGTTCGGCCACTTTGCCCAGCAAGCGCAGATCAACGTCGCGTATTGCAACTGGAAGGATAACGAAAACGCCGCCGCCGACCAGGCGATCGACCGCTTCATCCAGCTGCACCCGGATCACCCGGACATCGCGTACGCGTACTACCTGAAGGGCATGATCCACTTCAACGACGACCTCGGTCTGTTCGGCCGCTTCTCCGGCCAGGACATGAGCGAGCGCGATCCGAAGTCGCTGCGCGAGTCGTATGACGCGTTCAAGGTCGTGGTCGACAAGTACCCGAACAGCAAGTATGCGCCGGACGCCGCGCAACGCATGCGCTATATCGTGAACGCGCTGGCGTCGCACGAAGTCCACGCGGCGGATTATTACTACCGCCGTGGCGCGTATGTCGCCGCGATCAACCGCGCGCAACTGGCGTTGAAGGAATACAAGAACGCACCGGCTATCGAAGACGCACTGCACATCATGATGCTGTCGTATGAGAAGCTGAACCAGCCGCAACTGGCTGACGACACGAAGCGCATTCTGGCCGGCACCTTCCCTGACAGCCCGTATATCACGGGTCACGCAAGGCCCGGTAAGGAAAAGTCGTGGTGGCAGTTCTAAGCCTCGACTAGCTGCCTTAAACAAAAACGCCACGACTTCGGTCGTGGCGTTTTTGTTTCCGCAGTCGCCGTCAGCCTGTGCAGCACCAGCCGGCAACCCGCGCCCTCAGTCCCGCTCGAACAACGCAATCGACTCCACGTGCGAGGTGTGCGGGAACATGTTCACCACACCCGCGCCCACCAGCCGATAGCCGGCCTCATGCACCAGCAGGCCCGCATCGCGAGCGAGCGTGGCGGGCGCGCACGACACGTAGACAATACGCTTGGGCAACGGCCCATTGCCGCTCTGCGCAATCTCCGCGAGCGCCTTGGCGACAGCCAGCGCACCTTCGCGCGGCGGGTCGATCAGGATTTTGTCGAAATGGCCGAGCGCGCGAATGTCGTCGGCGGTGACTTCGAACAGGTTGCGGCAAGCGAACGACGTATGGCCCGCCACACCGTTCAGCTCGGCATTGGCAAGCGCGCGCGAAGTCAGCACTTCGCTGCCTTCGATCCCCATCACTTCTTTCGAAATCCGCGCGAGCGGCAGCGTGAAGTTGCCGATTCCGCAGAACAGGTCGAGCACCCGGTCCGTGCTGGACGGGGCCAGCAGACGCAGCGCACGACTCACCAGCACGCGATTGATCGCGTGATTCACCTGGGTGAAGTCGGTCGGCTTGAACGGCATCCGGATGTTGTATTCGGGCAGCGTGTAGTCGAGCTGCGCGTCGAGCGGATAGAACGGCGCAACCGTGTCAGGACCGCCCGGCTGCAACCACCACTGGATCTTGTGTTCGTCGGCAAAATCGCGCAGTACCTGCTCGTCGGCGGCGGTGATCGGTGCGAGATTGCGCAGCACCAGCGCGGTGACCGACGAGCCGACCGCGAGCTCGATCTGCGGCATACGATCGTAAATCGACAGCTTGCGGACCATGAACCGCAGCGGCATCAGCATCGCCGAGATGTGCGGCGGCAGTATCTCGCAGGTCTTCATGTCCGAGATGTAGCTGCTCTTCTTCTCGTAGAAGCCGATGCGCATGCCGCCCTTTTCCGGCAGGTAGCGCACAGCCAAGCGCGCGCGGTAGCGGTATCCCCAGGCCGGCCCGTGAATCGGCCGGAACACGGTCTCCGGGCGCAGCTTCGCCAGATGCTGGAAGTTGTCTTCGAGCACGCGCTGCTTGACGGCGATCTGGGCGCGGATGTCGAGATGCTGCATCGAACAGCCGCCGCAGATATCGAAGTAGGTGCATTTCGGCTTGGTGCGCAGCACGCTTTCGCGGAACACCTGGACGACCTCAGCCTGCTCGAATTTCGGCTTGCTGCGATGCGTCGAGTAGCTGACACGCTCGCCGGGTAACGCGCCTTCGACAAAAATCACCTTGCCGGGCGTGCCGTCTTCGCTCTCGATGCGGCCCACGCCGCGCGCTTCCATGTCGAGCGAAACGATTTCGATGATCGGCTCATTGCCGGTAATGACGTGCGCTTTCGCCGGAGCGGGCGCCTTCTGGCGCTTCGGCGAGCGGCGTTGGGGGGCAGTTCGGGACACCTGCGACTTCCTGACAAACTTGGGGAAAGGCGAGATTGTAGACGAAGCGCCGCGCACACCGATCGCTTCGATCACGATTAGCATACGGCGAACCCTGGCGCTTGCGCCCGACTTCACACTAAGGCGGCTGCCGTCAGACGCTCAACCGCGTTAGTGTGCGGCGAACGGTTTCGCTACAACGAGACTGATGAGCAAACCGCTTACTGATCGAATGCGGCCAGATACTCGGCCCATTGCGGCGCCGCCTCCAGCGCCAGCGCATTCTTGACCAGGTTGATCTCGTCAGCATACTCTTCGGCCGAAAACGCGCCGCGGATCAGCTGGAAGCGGCAATACAGCAGGTACGTATTGACGACGTCCGTCTCGCAATAGTTGCGAATTTCCTCGATGCGGCCTTCCTGGTAAGCGTTCCATACCTGGCTGCCGTCCATGCCCATCTTGCCGGGGAAGCCGCACATCTTCGCGAGCGCGTCGAGCGGCGCATTGGCGCGCGCCTGATACATCGCCAGCACGTCCATCAGATCGGTGTGACGCGAGTGATAGCGGCTGATGTAGTTGTTCCACTTGAACTCGCGGTCGTCCTCGCCGAGGTCCCAAAAACGGGAGGCGGGAATGCCGTTGACCAGCGCGCGATAGTTCAGGACTGGCAGGTCGAACCCACCGCCGTTCCACGACACGAGCTGCGGCGTGTATTTTTCGATCACGCGATAAAACGACTGTACGAGCGCGGCTTCGCCGTCTTCCAGCGTGCCGAGCGAGCGCACACGGAAACCGTTGTTGTCGCGGAACACGCAGGAAATGGCGGCGATCCGCTGCAGGTGGTGCGGCAGGAAATCGCTGCCGGTCTTTTCGCGGCGCGCGGCAAAAGCGTGCTCGGCGACTTCGGCGTCGCTTAGCGTGGCGGGCAGATCTTCGAGGCGGCGAATGCCGGCGACATCGGGAATCGTCTCGATGTCGAAAACAAGAATCGGTGTCATCAGGTTATAGAACGGCGTCCTTCCGAACACCGTTGGAGGCAAAGAAGCGCTTCAGCCGCACCAGCGCTTCCTGTTGGATCTGGCGCACACGCTCGCGCGTGAGGCCCATTTCATCAGCCAGCTCTTCGAGCGTGGCGGGCTCGATGTGATTCAGCCCGAAGCGACGCTCGATCACATGACGATGCTTGTCCGACAGCCGCGCGAGCCACGCTCGTGTAAGCGTTTCCAGCTCCCGGTGCTGCACTTCGGCATCCGGCGACTGGCTTTGGTCGTCGGACAGCAGGTCGAGCAAGCTGCTCGCCGGGTCGAGATCGAGCGGCGCGTCAAGCGACGCGGTGTGCTCGTTCAGCGCGAGAATGTCGGTAACTTCGTCTGTGGTCTTGCCGGTCAGATAGGCAATGTCGTCGATGCTGGCGTCGCGGCGCTCGGCGGCCTCGCCGGAATTCATCGAATTCTTTTCCAAATGGCGCTTCGCGCGCAGCACCTGATTGAGCTCACGGATCACGTGCACCGGCAAACGCACCGTGCGCGCCTGGTTCATGATCGCGCGTTCGATGCTTTGGCGAATCCACCATGTGGCATAGGTCGAGAAACGGAAGCCGCGCGTGGGATCGAATTTCTCGATGGCGTGCATCAGGCCGAGATTGCCCTCTTCGATCAGATCGAGCAGCGGCACGCCGCGGTTCAGGTAACCCTTTGCGATGCTGACGACGAGCCGCAGATTGCGCTCGATCATCACTTGCCGCGCTTCGAACTCGCCCGCCTTCGCCAGACGCGAATACTTCTGCTCTTCCTCGACCGTCAGGAGCGGCTTGACGCTGATACGATTCAGGTAGTGCTGAATCGTGTCGGCCGTCAGCTCGGCTTGCAGCAGCGCGCGGAAGTCGTCTGCGTCGGCAGGGACTTCGCGGGCCTCGCTGGGTTCTTCCGCGCCGCCCTGACGTTCGTCGAGGTCGCGCTCCTCTGCGATCTCTTCTTCAACTTCCGAAGCGCCGCTTTCCTCCACCGAAGCGGGCGTGACGCGGCTAATCGTCTCAGACTCGGCTTGCGGCAGGCGGCGCTTCGATTTCGGCATGGTCGTATCGCTTATTGCGGCGGCAAATACTTCAGTGGGTCGACAGGTTTACCCTGGCGGCGAACTTCGAAATGCAACATCACGCGGTCGGAATCGCTATTGCCCATCTCGGCGATCTTCTGCCCTTTGGTTACCGCATCTCCCTCTTTTACCATCAAAGCGCGGTTGTGTGCATACGCCGTGAGATAAGTTGCATCATGCTTGATGATAATGAGATTGCCGTAACCACGCAGCCCATTTCCGGCATAAACCACGCGCCCATCCGCAGAAGCCTTAACCGGGTCGCCAGCCGCGCCGCCGATATTAATACCCTTGTTGGTCGAATCGTTGAATGTGCCGAGCATCGGTCCACGCACCGGCCATGAGAACGCCACGTTGCCTGACGCGCCGGCGCTCGAGTCGCTCGCTGCGCCCGGGTTGGCCGGCGGCGTCAGCGAGGCGTTGTTCGCACCCGAACCATAAATCGGCGGCGCCGCGACGCCTGCCGTCGGCGGCGTGCTGCCAAGCGGTGCGCTCTGCACCGCGCCACCGCCGCCAATCGGCGCCGTCGACACGCCCGGCGTCAGCGCGGCGGTGTTCGCGCCTGGCGGCACGACGCGCAGCAACTGATCGACTTCGATCTGATTCGGGTTAGTGAGATTGTTCCACGTCGAAATGTCGCGGTAGTTCTGGCCGTTCTCCAACGCGATCCGATACAGCGTATCGCCCGGCTTCACGCGGTAGTAGCCCGGCGGCGGCGGTCCGAGCGGCACGGCCGGCTGTTGCGCGGCTTGCGTGCCGAGCGCACCGCTGCCGGAACGGTCGACGACCGGCGCCTGATCGAGGCGGGTCGCACAGGCCGACATCAACAGGGACAAGGCGAGCACGCACACGCTACGCTGGGTTACGGTCATAGGGATAGTCAGTCTGGTTCTTTGCATCGCGCGCAACATACTCATCGGTGTCAAATCACTCCGGATTTTAAGGGTACAAAGAAAACGCGATCAAGCCGCGACTCGCGCCACTGCGCGGGTCCGAGGCGTTCGACCAGAGTCAGCACCTGGTTCTGGCCTTCCTGCGAGCCGACCGGCGCGACCAGACGGCCGCCGATCGCGAGTTGTTCAAGTAATGCTTGCGGTACATCGAGTCCTGCTGCGGCGATCACGATCGCGTCGAACGGCGCCGCCGACGGCAACCCCAGGCGACCGTCGCCGTAGTGCAGCCGGATGTTCGGAATGCGCAGCGGACGCAAGTTTGTCTTCGCGCGTTCGGACAGCGGCTTGATGCGTTCGATCGAGTAAACATCGCGCGCGACCTGGCTCAGCACCGCCGCCTGATAGCCGCAACCGGTACCGATTTCGAGCACGGTGTTCAACGCGCGGCCGGCGGCCGCCAGCTCGATCATCCGCGCGACCACGGAGGGCTTGGAGATCGTCTGGTGATGGCCGATCGGCAGCGCGGCATCTTCGTAGGCCTGGGCCGCGAGGCCCGGATCGACGAACATGTGGCGCGGCACCACCGACATCGCATTCAACACGCGCTGATCGGTTACGCCATTCGCACGCAGGCGTTCGACCATCCGTTCGCGAACCCGTTCCGAAGTCAGTGCCAAAGCGCCGTTCAATGCGACGTTCGGCACGGAGGCGCGCTCGTTGAGTTTGGCGGCGGGTTTGTTCACCGGCGCCGGTTTTGGCGCGGCGCGCGCAGGCGACCCTTGCGCGACGGTTGTTGCGTGTGGTTTGGCTTGCGGCTTGGCCTGGGTGCTGACAGCCGGTTTCAGCGTCGGGTTCACCGGCGCCTTGATCGGCGCCTTCGCCTTTGCTTGCGATGTCGCTTGCGGTTGGGTCTGCGCTCTCGCCGGCGACTTCGCCGGAGTCTTCCCCGCAGAGCCAAGCGGCGAGTTCTTCGCCGGTTGCTGGCGTGCGTTCAGCGCCGCGCTCGCGGCAAGTGCCGCTGCGCGCACTTCGCCCGGACGCCCTTCGGGCCGGCGCGGCTCGCGCACCAGGTCCTCGAGACCCAGCGGAAAGCGCTTTGCGCGCTCGCTCGTCATGAAGCGCCGCTACCGGCGCGCGCCCAGTCGCGCGCTGCGGGCAGCATTTGCGTGTGGGTCAGGTCGAGCTGCAACGGCGTGATCGACACCTGGCCGTTGGCGACAGCGTGGAAATCGGTGCCTTCGCTCGCGTCACGCGCGCTGCCCGACGGGCCGATCCAGTAGATCGGTTCGCCGCGCGGGTTGGTCTGGCGGATCACCGGCTGCGACGGATGCCGCTTGCCAAGACGCGTGATATGCCAGCCGTCGAGTTGCTCATACGGCAGGTTCGGAATATTGACGTTCAGGAGCGGATGCCCCGGCAACGGCTGCTTGAGGTAGTGCGCGACGATCTCGGCGGCCACGCGCGCAGCGTCTTCGAGATGCACCCAGTCTTTGTCGACCAGCGAGAAAGCGATGGCCGGCACGCCGAACATGATGCCTTCGGTGGCGGCTGCGACGGTGCCTGAATAGAGCGTGTCCTCGCCCATGTTCTGGCCGTTGTTGATGCCCGAGACAACCAGGTCCGGCGTGTGGTCCAGCATGCCGGTCAGCGCGATGTGCACCGAGTCGGTTGGCGTGCCGTTCACATAGTAGAAACCGTTCGCCGAGCGCAGCACCGAAAGCGGACGCGACAGCGTCAAGGAATTGGACGCGCCGCTGCAGTTCTGCTCGGGGGCCATCACGGTGACGTCCGCGATCGGCTTGAGCGCTTCGTAAAGCGCGGCAAGGCCGGGCGCCAGATAACCGTCGTCATTGCTGAGTAGGATTCGCATCCGGCGATTGTAACCGAGGAAAGAAGGCACGCGAACGACACGGCAGGCCATGCGCGCATCCCATGCAAAGCGCACGCGCCGGGCCCCGCGCCGATGGGTATCGATCGCGCACGAACCGGCTTCGAACAATAAAAACGCACGGTCGTGCGGATTGTTTTACACTCAGAATAGTTGCGAACCCCTGATCGATATGGAGACACGATGCGCGCGATTCGCTGTAATCAGTATGGGCCGCCGGAGAGCCTGGTCGTCGAAAATCTGCCTGACCTCGAGCCGCCGCCCGGCCACGTCGTGATCGACGTCAAGGCCGCGGCCGTCAACTTTCCCGATGTGCTGATCATCGAGAACAAATACCAGTTCAAACCGCCCCTGCCCTTTACGCCCGGCTCGGAAGTCGCGGGCGTCGTGCGCGCAGTCGGCGCCGGTGTAACGCAGTTCAAGCCGGGCTCACGCGTGGTCGCGTTCACCGGCTCGGGCGGCTTTGCCGAGCAGGCGCTGGCGCCGGTCACGGCGTGCGTGCCGCTGGCAGACGGCGTCGACTTCGAGTTGGCCGCCGCGTTCACACTGGCCTATGGCACGTCGCATCACGCGGTGGTCGATCGCGGGCAATTGAAGGCCGGCGAGACGATGCTGGTGTTGGGTGCGGCGGGTGGCGTCGGACTCGCCGCGGTCGAAATCGGCAAGGCGCTCGGCGCACGCGTGATCGCGGCGGCGTCGACCGACGAGAAGCTCGCCACCTGCGTGAAGCACGGCGCCGACGCCACCATCAACTACAGCACCGAAGACCTGCGCGAACGTATCAAGGCGTTGACCGACGGCAAGGGTCCGGACGTGATCTACGATCCGGTCGGCGGTGTGTATGCGGAACCGGCGTTTCGCAGCATCGGCTGGCGCGGGCGTTATCTGGTGGTTGGCTTTGCGAACGGCGAGATCCCGAAGTTGCCGCTCAACTTGACGCTGCTCAAAGGCGCGAGTCTGGTCGGCGTGTTCTGGGGCGACTTTGCGAAACGCGAGCCGCAACATAATCACGCCGCGTTCGAGCAGATGACCGGCTGGATCGGCGCGGGCAAGCTCAAGCCCTATGTGTCGGAACGTTATTCGCTCGAAGACACTGGCCGCGCGTTGCGCGATATGGCGGAGCGCCGAGTAATCGGGAAGATAGTGATTACGCCTTAGGCACCATGCGGTGACGCAGCCGCTCCCTCGAGCGGCAAGAAAACGGAAAACGGCGTGCGGTTCTAAACCGCACGCCGTTTTTGTTGAGCCTTCAGGAATGTGGGGCTACAGCTTTTCCGTATCACCCGACTTCGGCTGCCACTTCATCAGCCGCCGCTCGCCAATCCCGACGATGGCGTCGAGAATCAGCGCGAACGCGGTCAACACCAGAATCCCGGCGAACACCGTATTGATATCGAAAGTGCCTTCGGCTTGCAGAATCAGGTAGCCGACGCCGCGCGCTGAGCCAAGATATTCCCCCACCACCGAACCGACGAACGCGAGGCCCACCGACGTGTGCAGGCTCGAAAACACCCAACTCATCGCACTAGGCAGGTACACAAAACGCAGCAACTGTTTGCGATTCGCGCCGAGCATGCGCGCGTTGGCAAGCACGACCGGGCTCACTTCCTTCACGCCCTGGTAGACGTTGAAGAACACGATAAAGAACACCAGCGTGACGCCCAGCGCCACCTTCGACCAGATGCCGAGGCCAAACCACACGCTGAAGATCGGCGCGAGAATCACGCGCGGCATCGAGTTAGCGGCCTTGATGTACGGATCGAACAGCGCGCTCGCGAGCGGCGACAGTGCAAGCCACAGACCGACGCCGAGCCCGAGCGCAGTGCCGAGCACGAACGCGAGCACCGTTTCGACCAGCGTGATCCACAGGTGCAGATAGATTTCGCCGCCCGTGAACCACTCCCAGATGCGCTGCAGCACCTTCTGCGGCTCGCCGAAGAAGAACGCGGCCTTGTTCGGATCGTCGAAATAGAACGCCGGCAGCAAGGTCGGACTGGTCAGCACGTACCAGAGCACGAAGCACAGCACGAGCAGCAGCCACTGCCAGATCACCAGGTTCGCCCGGTTCGGGCGCAACGTCTTCCACATGACTCGGTTTGCCTTAGACGATTGATCGACGCCAATACTGGACGCAACAAACAGGACTTAACTACGGATATTCGTACGTGCCGTCACTTCGTAACGCAAGTACGCAACGCAACTACGCGCCCTGCTTAAACAGCCGTGAGTTGCTGCTGATAACCCTTGAGCACCTCATCGCGCAGCACGCTCCAGATCTGTGCATGCAACTCGACGAAACGCGGATGCGCACGAATTTCGGCGACGTCGCGCGGACGCGGCAGGTCGATTGTGAATTCGCCGATCGGATGCGTGCCCGGCCCCGCCGACAGCACCACCACGCGGTCGGACATCGAGATCGCTTCGTCGAGATCGTGCGTGATGAACAGCACCGCTTTGCGTTTGGCGGCCCACAGGTCGAGCAACTCATTTTCCATCAGCTGACGTGTCTGGATATCGAGCGCGGAAAACGGCTCGTCCATCAGGATGATGTCCGGATCGAGGATCAGCGTCTGCGCCATCGCGACGCGCTTGCGCATGCCGCCCGACAGTTGATGCGGATAGCGATCGCCGAAACCGCCGAGTCCCACGCGCTTTAACCACTCGTCGGCTTTGCTGCGCGCTTCGGCCGGCGGCACGCCGCGAAACGAGAGCCCGGCCATCACGTTGTCGATAGCCGAGCGCCACGGCATCAGCGCGTCGGCCTGGAACATATAGCCGGCTCGCCGGTTGATGCCCTTGAGCGGTTCGCCGAACACACTGACCGTTCCCGACGACGGCTCCAGCAAACCCGCGCCGACGTTCAGCAAAGTGGATTTGCCACAACCGGTCGGACCGACCACCGAGACGAATTCGCCCGGCGCGATGCGCAAGGTCGTGTCCTTGACCGCTGTATAGCGCTGCGCGCGGTTGTCCCGCGCAGCGAAGGTGCAGGTGATGTTGTCGAGCGCCAGGGCGGCAACGGTCATCGTTCGACTCGCTTCGAAGATCGATTTCGGTTTGTCACGTCGTCATGACGACGGTGGTCGAGGCGAATGCGGCACGTGCTGTCTTTCGCCCCATAGTGACTGACAGCACTCAGGCCTTGACCGTCGTCAGCGCTTTCTTGACGAAGTCGTTGGTCCACGTCTTCGACAGATCGATCGGCTTGCCCTGCACGTTCGGGTCGAACGCCTGCAGGGTTTTCAGGGACGTGGCCGGGCCATCGGCGGGCATCAGACCGTCCGGCGACATGGCTTCCTTCACGTGCTGCCACGCGTCCAGATACACCGCGCGGTCGCCGAGCAGATAGCCTTCCGGCACGGTATTGATCAGCTCGCTGCCGGTCGCCGTTTGCAGCCACTTGAGTGCGCGCACCATTGCATTGGTCAGCGCCTGCGTGGTGTTCGGATTCTTCGTGATGAAGCTCTGCGACGCGTACAGACACCCCGCCGGCATGTCGCCGCCGAACACGCTGCGCGTATCGGCCAACGTGCGCGTGTCCGACACAACGCGAATCTCGCCGGTGCGTTCGAGCTTGGTCATCACCGGGTCGAGATTGGCGATGGCGTCAATCTGGCCCGACTGCAGCGCGGCAATCGCGCCAGCCCCTGCACCCACGCCGATGAACGAAACGTCTTTCGCGGTCAACCCGGCTTTCGCCAGCACGAAACTCGCCATGATCGAGGTCGACGAACCCGGCGCGGTCACGCCGATTTTTTTGCCTTTCAGATCGGCGATCGACTTGTAGTTCGGCATCGCCTTCTTCGACACCGCGAGCACGATCTGCGGGGCACGCCCTTGCAGCACGAATTCGCGGAACGACTGCTTTTGCGCCTGCAACAGCAAGGTGTGTTCGAACGCGCCGGAGACCACATCCGCACTGCCACCCACCGCCGCCTTCAGCGCTTGCGAGCCGCCGGCGAAATCCGAGATTTCGACGTCGAGCCCTTCGTCCTTGAAGTAATTGCGGCGCTCGGCAATCGTGAGCGGCAAGTAATAAAACAGGTTTTTGCCGCCGACTGCGATCGCCACCTTGGTGGTTTCGGGCTTGCCCTGTGCGAAAGCGAACGGCGTGGCGGCGAACGTGGCGCCCGCGAGCGCCGCGCCACCGGCGAGGAAGGTTCTGCGTTGCATGGTCCCTAGTCTCCGAACTTTTGTTGTCTTTTTGCCGCGCGCTCACTTACACAATCTGTTGCGCATGCAACCTTGCAATGTGGTCAGAATCATAACCCAGTGATTGAAGGACTTCATCGGTATGTTCACCCAGTTCCGGGCCTAACCAGCGCGTCTCGCCGGGGGTTTCCGAGAGTTTCGGCGTCACCGACGGCAGCGTGATCTCCTGACCGTCCTGCCATTTGAAGCGCTGGATCATCTGGCGCGCCATGTATTGCGGATCGGTGAACATGTCCGCGACGCTGTAAATCCGGCCGACCGGCACGTCGGCGGCGTTCAGCACGGCGAGCGCTTCGTCGATGGTGCGCGTCGCGAGCCACGCGGCGATCGCGCCGTCGATTTCCTGGGTACGCGGCACGCGGCCGTCGTTGTGCGCGAGAGCCGGATCGTTCGCCAGATCTTCGCGTTCGATAGCGATCATCAGGCGCTTGAAGATCGGATCGCTATTGCCACCGATGACGATGCTGCCGTCGCGGCACGGATAGGTGTTCGACGGCACGATCCCCGGCAGCGACGCGCCGGTGCGCTCGCGCACCATGCCGTACACGCCGTACTCCGGCACCACGCTCTCCATCATGTTGAAAACCGCTTCGTACAACGCGACGTCGACGACCTGCCCCTTGCCGCCATTCACCTGCTTGTGATGCAGCGCCATCAACGCGCCGATCACGCCGTGCAGCGCGGCAATCGAATCGCCGATCGAAATGCCGATGCGCGGCGGCGGCAAATCCGGATAGCCGGTGATATGGCGCAAGCCGCCCATCGATTCGGCGATCGCGCCGAATCCTGGCCGGTCGCGATAAGGTCCGGTCTGGCCGTAGCCGGACAGACGCACCATCACGAGCCCGGGGTTTTCCGCCGACAGAACGTCATAACCGAGCCCGAGCTTCTCCAGCAAACCCGGCCGGAAATTTTCGACGACGATATCGGCTTCTTTCGCCAGACGCCGCACGATCTCCTTGCCCTCTTCGGCTTTCAGATTGATCGTGACGGATTTCTTGTTGCGCGCCTGAACGGCCCACCAAAGCGACGTGCCGCCGACTTCCGGATAAAGCTTGCGCCATTTGCGCAGCGGATCGCCGCCTTTGGGATCTTCGATCTTGATGACGTCGGCGCCGAACTCGCCGAGAAAGCGCGCGGCGAACGGGCCGGCGATCAGCGTGCCGAGCTCGAGTACCTTGACGCCGGCGAGCGGGCCTTTCGGCGTGGCGGTGGCGTTGGGATCGGGATTGACGCTCATGTGTCTCCTCTGTGTTCTGTGCTTGCCTTGGCGCGGCACGGCTGGACGCACCGCGGAGCGGTCCAGCCCGGCGCGTTCAGGTATTGCAGGCGCCGCGGCATGCCGCTGCCGGTCACGTCGTGCTACATCGAGCGGCGGTCGAGCATCGCGCGGGCAATCGTGCCGGCGTCGACATACTCGAGTTCGCCGCCCACCGGCACGCCGCGCGCGAGGCGCGTCACGGCAAGACCGCGCGCCTTGAGCGTCTGCCCCAGGTAATGCGCGGTGGCCTCGCCTTCGTTCGTGAAATTAGTTGCGAGCACGACTTCCTTGACGATGCCATCCGACGCGCGCTTGACCAGGCGGTCGAAATGGATCTCCTTCGGGCCGATGCCGTCGAGCGGGCTGAGCCGCCCCATCAGCACGAAATAGAGGCCGCGATAGGTCATCGTCTGTTCGAGCATGATCTGGTCGGCGGGCGTCTCGACGACGCACAACAACGCGGGATCGCGTTCCTCATCAAGGCAGACCTCGCAGATCTGCGCTTCGGTAAAGGTGTTGCACTTCTCGCAGTGCTGCAGATGTTCAGTCGCGAACAGCAACGAACGGCCGAGCTTCTCGGCGCCGTCGCGATCGTGCTGCATCAGGTGATACGCCATGCGTTGCGCGGATTTAGGCCCGACACCGGGGAGCACGCGCAGCGCTTCGACGAGCGCCGACAAGGCGGAAGGTTGTTTCATGCGGATCGGCGGTGTCGAAGTGGGTGTTGCCCGGTATGGCCCGGTATGCGGGTGGCGATGCGGTTGTTTCTGGTTATTGCTATCAGCTCGGTGACCGACCTGAACTGCACCGATGCGAAACTTGCACGCACCGGGAACTGCGAACCGAGCAGGTATTGGAACGAGCCCGGCTCGCGTATTCAACTCATGCCGCGCTCAAAGCCGCGGCATGAGCCCCTTCTTGCAGCGCCGACGCTCAGAACGGCAGCTTGAAGCCCGGCGGCAGCGGCAGACCCGAGGTCATGCCGCCCATCTTTTCCTGAGCGGTGGCTTCGGCCTTGCGCACGGCGTCGTTGAACGCAGCGGCGACCAGGTCTTCCAGCATGTCCTTGTCGTCGGCGAGCAGGCTCGGATCGATCGATACGCGGCGCACGTCGTTCTTGCAGGTCATCGTCACCTTGACGAGACCGGCGCCCGACTGTCCTTCGACTTCGATCAATGCAAGCTGCTCCTGCATCTTCTTCATGTTTTCCTGCATCTGCTGGGCCTGCTTCATCAGCCCGGCGAGTTGGCCTTTCATCATGGACATGCTCCTTCTTGAAAGCGTGAAATCCGAAAAATCGGGTGCGCCGCACGGCGCGGCGAATCAGTGAGCGGACGGCGCGCCGTTCGGGCCGGCGTCCTGCGTAATCGGGCGGATCGAGCCGGGCACGATGCTCGCGCCGAACTCGCGGATCAGCGACTGCACGAACGGATCGGCGCCGATTTCGCGCTCGGCTTCCTGCTGACGCTGGGCGCGCATGGCTGCGTCGTGCGCGGCCGCGGTGCGGCGCGCCGGGCCGACTTCGACCAGGACGTCGACGTTCTGGCCGAGCTTTTCCGCGAGCGCGACTTTCAGTTTAGCGACCTGCGAGGCTTCCGCGTATTGCGGCACAGGCACGTTCAGTTTCAGCGTGCTGCCTTCGAGCGCCATCAGTTCGCTGTTGAAGGCGAGCTGATACGAAATACCCTTGAGCGGCAGGTCGACGGCGAGCGCGGGCCAGTCGCCCTGGAAACCCAGCGGATCGAGCGGCACGGCGGGCGGCAACGGCCGCTTGTCGACTACAGGTGCGGGGGCCGACGCAGGCGTGGCGTTCACGCGAACGTCGTCGGGTCCGCTGTCGAACACCGGCATGTAGTTGTCGTCCGGCAGGCCGTAATAGCCTTCGTCCGCGGCCGTGAGCGGCATGTATTCATCCGGCGGCATGTCGTCCCACGGTGCGCTCGACGAGCCGTTCTGCTCCTGGGCTTGCGGCGACGGCGCACGTGCCGCCGGAGCGGCGTCCTGTTGCGGCGCGCGGCGCGGGGCGCCCGGTGTCGGCACATTGACGACCACGCGGGGGGCGGCGGGCTTAGGCGTGGCTGGGGCTGCTGCGGGTTTGGCGGTGGAGGCTGCTGATGTAGCGCGGCCACGGTCCGACGACACTTTCAGGCCGGCGCTGCGCAATACATTGAGCGCGTCGCTCGCGCCGCCTGCGCGGCGCGGCGGGATATCGGCTGCGGGCTGCGATTCTTGCGATGTTCTCGCGGGTGCGGCCTCTTCTGCCCGCGCGGACGCGGCAGCGGCCGGGGCAGTGAGCGGAGACGCGGGCGCCGATTCCTGAGGCACGGCGGCAGCGGGTGCTTCGTTCCAGGCTGGCTCGGTGGGCGCGTCGTCCCACGGTGCCAAGGCCGGTGCATTTGCTGCTTTCGTTGCTGCTTTCGTTGCTGCGGTCGATTCGGCCGCTTCGGTCACCGGCACAGCCGCTACTTTTGTTGCTGTGATAATTTCCGTCGCTTCGGCCGCCGGTGCCGAGGACATCGCTTCGGGCATCGGTGCCGCTTGGGGCACGCTCGTGTCCGCAGGTGCAGGTGCCGAATCGCTCAGAACCGGTTCGGCGGGCGCTTCTTCCTGCCACGGCGCTAAAGCCGATGCGGCGGTGACGTCAGGCGCCGTGCTCGCTTCGCCAGAAGCTGGCGAGGATACAGACTTGGAAACAATCGGCGCCTCACCAATAGCTGGTTTCAGCGCGTCAACACTTTCACCAGGCTCCGCCGACGCCACGTGCTGCGTATCCGGCATCGCAGGCTTCGCTTCCGCCACGGGATTTGCCGAACGCACCGGCACGGCGGCGGCCGCGTCAACCGCACGCGACGACGCCACCGCCTGTTGCGCAGCGACTGCCGGCGAGCCGGTGCGTTTAGCGCCACCCGCCCCCGCCGGCCCTGCCGCTCGCGCCGCAGCCGCGCCGCCCCCACCACCAGTGGGCGCGGGCTCGAACGCCAGCATGCGCAACAGCGTCATCGTGAAACCGGCGTATTCGTCAGGCGCGAGACCCAGTTCGCTTCGGCCGATGGTCGCAATCTGATAGAACAACTGCACCTGCTCGGCGCTCAGCGCTTCCGCAAAACGACGCAGATCACCCGCTTCCGGCCACTCGTCCAACACCGACGACGGCGCAAACTGCGCCCACGCGATTCGGTGCAACAGGCTCGCCAGATCCTGCAACGCCGTCGAAAACGACAGGCTGCGCAACGCCATCTCGTCCGCGACCGACAGCACGGCGGCGCCGTCGCCATCGGCAAGCGCGTCGAGCAGGCGAATCAGATAGCTTTGATCGAGCGCGCCGAGCATGCCGCGCACCGCTTCTTCATTCACCTGATTGGCCGAATAGGCAATCGCCTGGTCGGTCAGCGAGAGCGCGTCGCGCATCGAGCCGTCGGCCGCGCGCGCGAGCAGGCGCAATGCCTGGGCGTCGAACGGCACCTTCTCTTCGCCAAGAATGTGCTCGAGATGCGACACGATGTGCCCGGCCGGCATCTGCTTCAGATTGAACTGCAGACAGCGCGACAGCACCGTGACCGGAATCTTCTGCGGATCGGTGGTAGCAAGAATGAATTTGACGTGCGAAGGCGGCTCTTCCAGCGTCTTCAACATCGCGTTGAAAGCGTGGTTGGTCAGCATGTGCACTTCGTCGATCATGTAGACCTTGAAGCGCGCGTCGACCGGCGCGTAAACCGCACGCTCCAGCAGCGCCGCCATTTCGTCGACACCGCGGTTACTCGCCGCGTCCATCTCGACATAATCGACAAAACGGCCCTCATCGATCTCGCGGCACGCGCGGCACACGCCGCACGGCGTGGAGGTCACGCCGGTTTCGCAATTCAGCGCCTTGGCGAAGATGCGCGACAGCGTGGTTTTGCCGACGCCGCGAGTGCCGGTAAACAGATAGGCATGATGCAGACGGCCACCGTCGAGCGCGTGCGTGAGCGCGCGCACCACGTGCTCCTGTCCGACGAGCGAAGCGAAATCCTTCGGCCGCCATTTGCGTGCGAGAACTTGATAGGTCATCCGGAAATTGTATCAGTAACGATGGCGCGCAAAACCGAATCGAGACGGCGCGCGAACGCGTGTTGCCGCTTCATTGAAACAGGCTAACGGACCGATAGAAAAAATAGATGAAGCGCGCGAGAAATGCCACCGCGGCGTCTGTGAGAGAGCGCTTGGGGTAAACAGAAGATGGGGCGTACGGCAGAGGAAAAACAGAAAAAAGGAAGGTGACGAGCCTGACCCTCGGCACTGGTGGAAAACGGCTGTGGCTGCTTCGTTCCCGACCTGACCAGGTTGACCATCCCTCCATGCGAGGAGGCCCGTCACGAAACATTCTATCACCGCTTGGCCCGTCGCGCGACTGTTAATACGACCAAACCGACATCGACGCGCCGAATCAGGCGCTTCGTACCATATAGACAATCCCCTCGAATGACGCGTCCGGGTCACTTGAGTTTGCGCTGCCCGCCACCAGATAAGCTGCGTCGCGGTTATCAGAACGTAGCGGTGCTTCACCGGCAGCCGTTGGCCCCACTGCCCTTGATGAGTACTATCACCACCGGCAACGCATAGCGAATTAAGCTAAACTCCGGTACGGATGACCCGCAGACGCGAGCTTTCCGCGCATTCCGGAATGGGTCTTTGGACCATTTCAGGCGTGTGCAGGTAAGGCTCCGATTGCGGCAAAGCGAACGGAAGTTTCCCTAGATTTTGACGTATCGTGGCGAGCAATTCAGGCGGGCCTCGAACCGATAGAGGTATTCATACAATGAGCGAATCAATCAAGCATATTAGCGACGCATCGTTCGAACAGGACGTCGTGAAATCCGATAAACCCGTGCTGCTCGATTTCTGGGCTGAATGGTGCGGTCCGTGCAAGATGATCGCGCCGATCCTCGACGAAGTCGCGAAGGATTACGCCGATCGCCTGCAAATCGCCAAGATCAATGTCGACGAACATCAATCGACGCCGGTCAAGTTCGGCGTGCGCGGCATCCCTACGCTGATCCTCTTCAAGAACGGCGCTGTCGCCGCGCAGAAGGTCGGCGCTTTGTCGAAGTCGCAACTCACCGCGTTCCTCGACGGCAACCTGTAAAACGGTCGCCTTGGCGCGCGTGATGCCCTCGGGACCTTCAGGTGCGCTGCTATAGGCGTGTTGTCCAGCGACAACACGCCTAATAAGAAAGATGCCAAACCGTCGTACTGACGGAATTTGGCGTGTGCTATGCTAGAATCCGCAAAACGTCGAAAAGACGTGTAAGTCCTTGAGCGGTTCCGCTCACTCTCCTCCCAGATTTCATTTCGTCGCACCTTCTCCTGCGGGTTCTCCGTATGCATTTATCCGAGCTTAAGACTCTGCACGTGTCCGAATTGATCGAGATGGCCAATGGCCTCGAGATCGAAAGTGCAAACCGCCTGCGCAAGCAGGAATTGATGTTTGCCATTCTAAAAAAACGAGCCAAAACGGGCGACACGATCTTCGGCGACGGCACGCTCGAAGTGCTGCCGGACGGCTTCGGCTTCCTGCGTTCGCCGGAAACCTCATATCTCGCCAGCACGGACGATATTTACATCAGCCCGTCGCAAATCCGCCGCTTCAACCTGCACACGGGCGATACGATCGAAGGCGAAGTGCGCACGCCGAAAGACGGCGAACGCTATTTCGCGCTGGTCAAGGTGGACAAGGTCAATGGCCAGCCGCCGGAAGCCTCGAAGCACAAGATCATGTTCGAAAACCTGACGCCGCTGCACCCGAACAAGGTGCTGCTGCTCGAACGTGAAATGCGTGGCGAAGAAAACGTCACGGGCCGAATCATCGACATGATCGCGCCGATCGGTAAGGGCCAGCGCGGCCTGCTGGTTGCATCGCCGAAGTCCGGTAAGACGGTGATGCTGCAGCACATCGCGCACGCCATCAAGCAGAACCACCCGGATGTCGTGCTGTTCGTGCTGTTGATCGACGAACGCCCGGAAGAAGTGACCGAAATGCAGCGTTCGGTGGCCGGCGAAGTGATCGCCTCCACGTTCGACGAACCGGCTGCGCGTCACGTGCAAGTCGCCGAAATGGTGATCGAAAAAGCCAAGCGCCTCGTCGAAATGAAGAACGACGTGGTGATTCTGCTCGACTCGATCACGCGTCTCGCGCGTGCGTACAACACCGTCGTGCCGGCCTCGGGCAAGGTGCTGACGGGTGGTGTCGACGCCAACGCGCTGCAACGTCCGAAGCGCTTCTTCGGCGCGGCGCGCAATATCGAGGAAGGCGGTTCGCTCACCATCATCGGTACGGCGCTGATCGAAACCGGCAGCCGCATGGACGACGTGATCTACGAAGAGTTCAAGGGCACCGGCAATATGGAAGTGCACCTGGAGCGTCGCCTTGCTGAAAAGCGCGTCTATCCGTCGATCAACCTCAACAAGTCCGGCACGCGCCGTGAAGAACTGCTGATCAAGCCCGAAGTGCTGCAAAAGATCTGGGTGCTGCGCAAGTTCATTCACGACATGGACGAAGTCGAGTCGATGGAATTCCTGCTCGACAAGATTCGCCAGACGAAGAGCAACTCCGAGTTCTTCGACATGATGCGCCGTGGCGGCGGCAGCTAAGGCTTAAGCCCCAAGGCTGCACCAGAAGCAAGCAACCGCACCGCACAAGAAAGCCGCTCGCCGCAAACGAGCGGTTTTTTTTCGTCTGTAGCACCTGCAATGACATACAAGCACCGCGCTCATTCAAATGCAAGCGGCCCTGCCAACCTAAACGTGAACGTACACGTTGCACTATAATGCGGTTAATCTATCCAACCCGCCAACTCCTATGTCAAAGGACTCGCCCACTCTGCTGACCGTGCGAGACGCCGCCGAGCGCCTCGGCGTCACGCCGCGCACGCTGAAATACTACGAGGAGCGAGGCCTCGTTTCGCCTAGCCGGAGCGAAGGCCGTTACCGGCTGTACGACGAAGAAGATCTCAAACGCTTCGGCCGCATTTTGCGTTTGCGCTCACTCGGATTCTCGCTGCATGGCGTCACCGAGATGCTCAAACGCCCACTCGAAGCAGTCGAGGGCGGCCACCGTTACTCGCAGGAATCGCTGCAGCAGATTCGTGACGCCCTCGCGCAACAGGTCAGCGCCCTCGACACGCGCATCGAAGCGATGCGCCGCGAACTCAAGGAAGCACAGAAGCTGCGGACCGAGTTGGCGCCCGATCTCGACTATCTAGAGCGCCGCCTCGCGGGAGAAAACGCCGACGTTCTGCTCGAGCAACGACGCAACGCACGCGCCGCAGCGGCGGCGGGTCCGTCCGCGAAACGCCGGAAGACCCAAGATGAAGCAGCACCCGGCGCCGCAGAGCCAGACAAATCCGCATGAGCGCCACGTCCTCTCGCGTACCGCTGTTTAGTGCCGCGAAACTGCGCGGCGATTTTTTCCCGTGGGTGCTGGCCGTCGTCACCGGCCTCGACTATTTCGACAACGCGATCTTTTCGTTTTTCACCAGCTACATCGCGGGCGGCATCAATGCGTCGCCGGATGAACTGGTATGGGCGTCGAGCGCCTACGCGGTGGCGGCCGTGCTCGGCATCCTGCAGCAGCAATGGTGGGTCGAGCGTTTCGGTTACCGGCGCTACGTCGCCGGCTGCATGCTGCTCTATTCAATGGGCGCGATCGCCGCCACGCTGTGCGAGTCGTCGATCGAACTCGCATTCGCCCGCGGCTTTCAGGGCTACTTCATTGGCCCGATGATGGGCACCTGCCGCATCCTGATCCAGATGAGCTTTACGCCACGGCAGCGACCCGCCGCAACGCGCGCTTTTCTGGTGCTGATCGTGTTGAGCAGTGCGCTCGCTCCGCTGATCGGCGGTCAACTGGTCGCGCATTTCGACTGGCGTGCGCTGTTCGCCTGCACCGCCCCGGTGGGCGTCCTATTTGCCGTCCTTGCCCTGCTCGCTCTGCCCGACACCGGCAACCGTTTGCCGGAAGAACGCGGCGCGGCGCATTTCTGGCCTTACCTGATCTTCGCGTTCGCGCAAGGCGCGCTGCAAATCGTCATGCAACAAGTGCGGTTCCAACTGTTCAGCGCCTCACCGGGACTGATTCTGCTGACGGTCGCGGGCATCGTCGCGCTCGGCTGGTTCGCGTACCAGCAATGGCACCATCCGGCGCCGCTGATGCGTCTGCACGCGCTGCGCGAAAAGGTGTTTCAGGTCGGGCTCGTGCTGTACATGTTCTACTACTACATCTCGACGGTGTTCAGCTATCTGACGTCGCGCTTTCTCGAGAGCGGCCTCGGCTATCCGGTCGAGAATGCCGGGCGACTGGTCGGCGTGACGTCGCTGATTTCGGCGAGCGCCCTGTTCGTCTACCTGCGCTACGCGAAGCTCCTGCCGCGCAAGAAGTGGATCATCGTGCCGGGCTTCGCGGTGGCCGCATTTGCCGCGGCCTGGATGACGCGCATGTCGCCAGGCGTCGGCGAAGCCGCGTTGGTCGTGCCGATGCTGCTGCGCGGCTTGCTGTTACTGTTCATCGTGCTGCCGGTCGCCAATCTGACGTTTAGAATCTTCGCCATTGAAGAATTCACGCACGGCTACCGGCTGAAAAACATCGTGCGGCAACTGACGATCTCGTTCGCGACGGCCTCGGTAATCATCGTCGAACAACATCGGCAGGCGCTGCATCAAGCTCGCCTCGCGGAGTTCGTGAATCCGTACAATCCGTTGTTCCAGAATTCGCTCGCGGCGCTGACCAGCGGCTTCAGCGCCGCCGGCCGCTCGGCGTCCGAGGCGCATTCGCTTGCGATAGTGGAAATCAGCCGGGCGGTTGCGCAACAGGCCAGTTTTCTGGCGTCGCTGGACGGCTTCTACTTTCTGGTTGGCATCGCGATATGCGGCGGCCTGTTCGCCGCGTGGCAAAAACAGATCGACTAAGGGTTTCATCAGGCCATGCTCTCGAAACTCACCCAATGGTTCGGCACGCGCCGCCGCGACCGCGCGCTGCGCGACTACGCGATCGACGACGCGCTTTGGCAGGCCACGCTCGACGGCCTGCCGTTCCTCGCCCACCTCGAGGCGCCGGACCGCGTGCGTCTGCGCGAGCTGACCAGCCTGTTCATCGCGCAAAAAGAATTTTCGACCGCGCACGAGCTCGAGTTGACCGACGCCATGACCGTGGCGATCGCCGCGCAAGCGTGTTTGCCGGTGCTGAACCTGAGCCTCGATCTGTATCGCGGGTGGGTCGGCGTGATCGTCTATCCGGGCGAGTTCGTGATCCGCAAAACGGTCGAAGACGAAGACGGCGTGGTGCACGAGGTCGAGCAGGACGCGAGCGGCGAAGCGTGGGAAGGCGGCCCCGTCATCCTCTCATGGGAAGACGCGCAGATGACGGACGGCTCGGACGCCTACAACGTCGTGATTCACGAATTCGCGCACAAGATCGACATGCTGACCGGCGAGGCGGACGGCCATCCGCCGCTCATGCGGCGCTGGCATGCACCGCTGGATTCACAGGCGTGGGCTGACGTTTTCGATCATGCCTACGACCACTTCTGCGCCAAAGTCGACGCCGTGCCGGAGCGCCGCTGGGCACGCTTCGAACGCGATTCGCTGATCGATCCGTATGCGGCGGACCATCCATCGGAATTTTTTGCCGTTTGCAGCGAGGCGCTGTTCGTCCAGCCGCAGGCCCTCGAGGCGGAGTATCCCGAGCTATACCGCTTGCTGGCTCGGTATTACCGGCAGGATCCGGCGCGGATCGGGCTGGAATTCGCTCCGACCTGAAGCCGCCGCCGCGCAAGCGCCCGCCGGATAAGGGCTGCCGCGCCATTTACCCACTCAGTACGAACCCGTGCGGCGGCACCAGAAACGTGGCGAAAACGAGGCAGGCGGCTGCCAAAAAGCTAGCAGAAAGGTCGTCAAGCGACTGATTTTCTGGCATAATCGCCGTTTTTCGACCATAGGCAAGTGGCTCGCGCCTAGATGCTGTCCGCATTCGTAGCGGCTGCTCGCGGGTTGGCTACCGCCAGATTAAAGGAAAGACCATGAAAGAAGGCATTCACCCGGATTACCGCGAAGTCCTGTTCATCGACATGTCGATCGACTTCAAGTTTGTGACGCGCTCGACCATCCAGACGCGTGAAACCGCCGAATTCAACGGCAAGACTTACCCGCTCGCCAAGATCGAAATATCGTCGGAATCGCATCCGTTCTACACCGGCCAACAAAAGATCATGGACACGGCAGGCCGCGTCGAGAAGTTCAACAAGAAGTTCGGCTCGCGCGCTACCGGCAAGGCAGCAGCGAAGTAATACCCGCCTCGTCGCTGGCCTTGGCCCGCAACGAAGCAGCAGCAAAAAAGGGCAGCGCGAGCTGCCCTTTTTTGTCTCCGCTTGTTCGTCGCGCCTGCTTGTCTCGCTTCTTTGTCCTCTTACCCCGGACGTCTCGTCGCACCTCGTCGCCCACCGCGGCGCCGTGTTACAGGCACCCCAATGACGTTGCGAGCCATTACCAGCCGTGACGCGCATCGCACGGCACGACTACAATGCCGGATGCTCCAAATTGGCCATTCCCGCCGGACAATCCATCCGGTCCCGGCTGCACCGCTTATCCGATATCCACACACCGCATGAGACCTGCCGTTCGCCTCACTGCCTCCGCGACCAGTGCACTGCCGCGCTGGCTGCTGCTGACCATCTGTATCGTCTACGCATTTTTCGGCCTGTTCGGCCGGGATCCGTGGAAGAACGAGGACGCAGCCGGCTTTGGCGTCATGTGGACGATGGCCAACGGCAGCGCGCACGACTGGCTGCTGCCGAATCTGGTCGGCAAATACATGACCGAAGACGGCCCGCTCGGCTACTGGCTCGGCGCCAGTGCGATCCGCGCGCTCGCACCGTGGGTCGACGCGAGCAACGCGTCACGCGTCTTCACGGGCCTGCTGTTTTGCGCTGGCTGCGCGTTCGTCTGGTATGCGGCCTACCTGCTCGGTCGGCGCGCCGAAGTGCAGCCGTTCAAATATGCATTCGGCGGCGAACCGGAGCCGCGCGACTACGGCCGCACCCTCGCCGACGGCGCCCTGCTGATCCTGCTAGCCTGCTTCGGCCTTGCTGAACGTGGCCACGAAACCACGCCGCAGCTCGCGCAGTTCTTCGGCATCGCCATGCTCGTGTACGGGCTCGTGCGGATGATCGACAAGCCCATTCAGGGCGCGCTGATCTGGGGCCTGGCGCTCGGCCTCGTCACCTTGGCAAGCAGCCCGGTGCTGGTCGGCGCGCTCTTGCTCGGGACCCTGGCGATGGCGCTGGTCGTGCGCGAGGCGCGTACGCGCTGGCTGCTGCTGGCCGGTTTGCCGGTGGCGCTCGTGCTGTCGGTAGCGTGGCCGATCGCCGCGCTCGCCGCCTTTCCCGACGACGCCGTCTGGTACCTGAACCAATGGGTGCACGTCAGCCTGTCGTCGTTCGCCGGGCCGCCCGGCTCGGTAGCCGCCTACGCGCTCAAAAACCTGCCGCTCTTCACGTGGCCGGCCTGGCCGCTGGCGCTTTGGGCATGGTTCAGCTGGTCGGGCCTGCGGCGCGCGCCGCACGTGGCGATGCCGCTGTCGGTGATCGGGCCGCTGCTCGTGCTGGTCGTGTTGCAGAGCCATCAGTCAAACCGGCTTTACATGCTGCTGTTGCCGCCGCTCGCGGTGCTGGCCACCTTCGCACTGCCCACGCTCAAGCGCGGCGCGATCAATGCAATCGACTGGTTCGCGCTGCTGAGCTTCACGATTCTCGGCAGCTTCGTCTGGCTGGTGTATGCGGCCGGGCTAACCGGCTTCCCGCATCCGCTCGCGCGCAACCTCGCGCGTCTCGCCCCGGGTTTCGCGCCGCAGTTCAAGATTCTGTCGTTCGTGTGCGCGGTCGCCGTGACGATCTGCTGGTTCGTCCTCGTGCAATGGCGTCTGGCTCGTCATCCGAAAGTCCTGTGGCGCAGCGTGGTGCTCTCGAGTGCCGGCACGACGCTGATGTGGGTGCTGTTGATGACGCTGTGGCTGCCAGTGGTCAACTACAGCCGGACCTATAAGGACGTCGCCGAACAGATCGCGAGCCATTTGCCGGAGGACTACACCTGCATCTCACCGGTGCGCCTCGGTAACGCGCAGATCGCGACCTTCGCCTATTTCGGCGACATGCATTTCTCCTTCAATCAGGATTGCGATGTGATCCTGCGTCAGGACACCCAGGACTTCGGCGATCCGAGCGCGATGTCGGACTTCATGTGGAAGCTGGTGTGGGAAGGCCGCCGCGTGGCCGACCGCGACGAACGCTTCCGCCTGTACGTGCGGATCGACCGTCCGAAGCCGCCGGTCGTCAAACGCCGCAGCTGGCACAAGAAGCCGGACTGAGCATGTTCGCCGACGTACGGAAAATCGCCGGGCTCGCATGGCCCGTGCTGATCGGCCAACTGGCGATCATCGCGTTCGGCGTGATCGACACGGCGATGGTCGGGCGCTATTCGGCCGTCGATCTCGCCGCGCTCGGCCTCGGTTCGTCGATCTACATTTCCGTCTACATCGGTCTGACCGGCATCCTGACGGCTCTGCAACCGATCACCGCGCAACTCTACGGCGCGCGCCGCTACACGGAGATCGGCGAGGAAGCGCGCCAGGCCTTGTGGCTCGCGCTCGCGTTGACCGTGATCGGCTTTCTGATTCTCTATTTTCCGGGGCGCGTGCTGCAGCTCGCGCGCGTGCCTGAAGCGCTGCATGAGCGCACGGTCGCCTACCTGCAGATTCTGGCGTTTGGCTTGCCGGCCGGCCTTGCCTTTCGCGTCTATAGCTCGATCACCAATGCCGTCGGCAAACCGCGGCTCGTGATGATCCTGCAGATCGGCGCACTGCTGCTCAAGGTTCCGCTCAACACATGGTTCATCTTTGGCGGACTCGGTGTGCCGGCGCTCGGCGGACCCGGTTGCGCGCTTGCCAGCACCACGATCAACTGGGGGCTGGCCGTAGTGGGGATGCTGCTGTTGACGCGCGTCGACGTGTTCAAGCCGTTCGCGATCTTTGCGCACTTCTGCTGGCCCGTCTGGCGCCGGCAGGCGGCGCAGCTGCGCCTCGGCATTCCGATGGGTCTGTCGTACCTGATCGAAGTCACCTCCTACACGTTCATGGCGCTCTTTATTGCGCGCTTCGGCACGACGACGCTCGCCGGCCACCAGATCGCCGGCAACATCGGTGCGGTGCTCTATATGACGCCGCTGGCAATCGGGATTGCCTCGTCGACGCTGGTCGCCCAGGCGCTCGGCGCGCATCGCCCGCAAGCAGCGCGCACGCTGTCGCGGCACGGCATCATGATGGCCGTGGCAATCGCCTTCTGTTACGGCGCGATTGTGCTGGTGCTGCGGCCGTATGTGATCGAAGGCTATACGCCGAACGCGCAGGTCGCGGCGGCGGCGATGCCGCTGGTGCTGATCGTCGTGTGCTATCACCTGTTCGATGCGTTGCAGATCACCACCGCGTTCGTGCTGCGCGCGTACAAAGTGGCGGTCGTGCCGACCGTTATCTATGCGGTTGCGCTGTGGGGCGTGGGGCTGGGCGGCGGGTATCTGCTTGGCTTCAATGTCACGGGTTTCACACCGGAATGGCTGACCGGCGCGCGCGGTTTCTGGGTCGCCAATACGGTGAGCCTGGCGATTGCCGGGATCGGATTGCTGTTGTATTGGCGTGATGTGAGCAAGCGGTATTTGCGCGCCGACGCGGTGGTCAGGGTGGATTCGGCGGCTTGAGAGGCTTGAGAGGCTTGAGAGGCTTGGGGGCCTGGGGGCTTGTTGGGCTCAATCAGCTTGCTGGAGTTGCTGGGCCCGCCAGGTTGTCGGGATTGTTCGAGCGGATTCTCGGAGCCGCCGCGCAATACCGAAGGAAACGGCCCCATCCATGTTAGCCAGGTTTTCAGGGCATACCGCCCACGCCACGTCGAAGTGACACGCAATAGCTGACCGTTAGTTGCGTCTTAGTCCCTAAAAAGCGGCCGCACCTGGCAGCCGCCCTTCTCTCCTGTCTCAAGCCGCTTGTGTTTCCTTCAGCGCCTGATCCCGCCGTTCGAAAATCTCCCTTGCCGCGAACAGCGCGTTCAGCGCAGCCGGGAAGCCCGCATAGAGTGCCATCTGCATGAACACCTCGACGATCTCCTCGCGCGTGCAGCCGACGTTCAACGCCGCCTCGATATGAACCTTCAACTGCGGTTGCGCGCAGCCGAGCGTCGCCAGCGAGGCAATCGTCGCGATTTCTCGCGCCCGCAAATCGAGTTGTGGCCGGCTGTAAATATCGCCGAAGCCGAATTCGATCAGCAGGCGTCCGAAATCCGGCGCGATCGGCGCAAGCGCGGCGATCACCTGCTCGCCGGTCGAGCCATCGATTTCCTTCAGTTTGTCCCAGCCCCGGGTGTAGCGATCGTTTTGTGCGTGTTCCATGGTGAGTCCTCGTCCGAATGCGAAAGTGATTGGGTTTCGTCGATCTGTCGTGTCGGCGTGCTCGCGGCGGGCTGCCGCTCAGCGGTCTCGTAATAGGCGATTTTGTCGATGATCGCGCCGAGATTGCTCTGCAACTCGGCGATCCGCGCCAAAACCGCATCCCGATGCGCCACCAGCAAGTCGCGGCGCTCACCCACCGTAGGCTGACCTTCTGCCCGCAGTGCCGCGAACGCCTGCATCCCGGCGATCGGCATGCCGGTCGCCTTCAGACGCATCACGAACTGCAGCCAGTCGAGATCGGCCGGCGAATACAGGCGATGCCCCGCCTGCGTGCGCCCGACCGCCCGAATCAGGCCGGCCTGCTCGTAATAACGCAGCGTGTGAGTAGAGACGCCGATCGTTGCGGCGACCTCGCCGATGGTGAGTGCTTTTGACATTTTCGACATGACGGAACTCAGGTTAGGACTTCGAGTGCACTCTAAGTCAAGTAGAAGGCGCTGTCATTTATCTGCCTTGTCGTTATTTACGGTGGACCGATAAACTCATAACTGCTTAATCGCCAGGCAAAAGCTTCAAATATTGTCCAGCCTGATTTACTTGTCATGAATCGATCGGTATAAATCGTCGGCGTTCGCAAATAAGGGCGCGCAATTTGTTCTATGCTTAAGCGCAGCGCCTGCTGACAAGGTGCGTCGTCCCGAGTTTTCCCTTTGCGGCTAACTTTTTTTGCCCTCAATGGAGTGCTTGCCATGCTGAAGAAGCTTTTGATGCTTTGCGTTGCTTTGGCTTTGTCGCTGTCGGCCGGATTTGCGGCGGCCGTCGAAGTGAATTCCGCCGATCAGGCGGCGCTCGAATCGGTCAAGGGTATCGGCCCGGTGCACGCGAAAGCGATCATCGACGAACGCACCAAGAACGGCCCGTTCAAGGATGCCGATGATCTCGCCACCCGCGTCAAAGGCATCGGCACCAAATCGGTGACCAATCTCGAAGCGGCCGGCCTGACGATCAACGGCTCGTCCACGCCGCCTACGGGCGCCAAGGCTGCCGCGAAGTCCAGTAGCACCGCCAGCACCAAGGCGGCGCCGGCGGCCGCTCCTGCCGCGACTACCGCGGCCGCGACAACAACTCCAGCGGCAACGGCTGCGCCTACGGAGGCATCCGGCACCAAAGCGTCGAAGTCGAAGAAGAGCAAGGCCGCGGCGTCCGACGCAGCGGCTGCTTCCGCGCCGGCTACAGCGGCCGCTGCCAGCGCGCCGGCCGACGCATCCGGCACCAAGGCTTCGAAGAAGAAGGCAAAGAAGAGCAAGGCTGCATCGGCTGCGGCAGCCTCTGGCGGGGCGTAAATCGGGTTGAGTACCGGCCGCATGGCGGCCACGCTGGTCACGTGCGATACGCGCGTGATGCATACATAAGCGCGGCCCCGCTCCCGTCTACCTTCCTTCCACCGGCGCCGCGCGACCGCGCGGCGTTTTCACCCGCTGGCTCGTCAAACACGGGTCGGCATTCAAGAGAGACCGTCATGAGCCTACTCGACACTATCGGTTCCCTGGTTGGCAAATCGCCTGAAGGCGGTGGCCAGCAAGCCCTCATTTCAGCCGCGCTGGAATTCGTCAACAACCAGCCGGGCGGCCTGAATGGCCTGATCAGCAGCTTCAAGGAAAAGGGCCTCGGCGACGTCGTGTCGTCGTGGGTTAGCAACGGCGAGAACCAGGCGATCTCGCCCGACGCCCTGCACAGCGTGCTTGGGTCGGACGTCGTCACCAACCTCGCGGCGAAGGCCGGCGTGCAACCGGATCAGGTCACCGGTCTGCTCTCGCAGATTCTGCCGCACGTCGTCAACGCGGCGACGCCCGACGGCGAAGTCCCCGCTGAAGGCAAGCTCAATTCGACGACGGTGCTAGGCGCGCTCGGCGGCCTGTCGGCGCTGTTTGGCAAGGGCAACGCGTAAGCTGCGTCACCCGTCATCGCCCTGTAGCAGACGAAAGCAGGCGAAAAAAAAGCGGCAACGAAGTCACCTTCGTTGCCGCTTTTTGACGTTGGCTGGAACGGCCCAGCCACTGCCGTTCCATCCTTGGCCTAACGCGTCTCGCTTAGTGCACGACGCGGTCGAACACCAGCTTGCCGTCTTCCACTTCGACCGGAATCACATCCTTCGGACCGAACTTGCCGGCGAGTATCAGCTTGGCGACCGGGTTCTCAATCTCCTGCTGGATTGCGCGCTTCAACGGCCGTGCCCCGAACAACGGATCGTAGCCGACCTTGCCGACGTGCTCGAGCGCCGCGTCCGACACCACCAGTTGCATGTCGAGCTTGGCAAGCCGTTCATGCAGACGTTGCAGCTGAATCCGCGCGATCGACTGGATGTTCGAACGGTCGAGCGCATGGAACACCACGACGTCGTCGATCCGGTTCAGGAACTCGGGCCGGAAGTGCAGCTTCACTTCTTCCCAGACCGCGTCCTTCACCGCTTCCTGCGGCTCGCCGACCATCGCCTGGATCACCTGCGAACCGAGGTTCGACGTCATCACGATCACCGTGTTCTTGAAGTCCACGGTACGACCTTGTCCGTCGGTCATGCGGCCGTCGTCGAGCACTTGCAGCAGGACGTTGAACACGTCCGGATGCGCCTTCTCGATTTCGTCCAGCAGAATCACGCTGTACGGCTTGCGGCGCACGGCTTCGGTCAGGTAACCCCCTTCCTCATAGCCGACGTAGCCCGGCGGCGCGCCAATCAAACGCGCGACGCTATGCTTCTCCATGAATTCGCTCATGTCGATACGGATCAGATGATCTTCCGAATCGAACAGGAACGACGCCAGCGCCTTGCACAACTCGGTCTTGCCCACGCCGGTCGGGCCAAGGAACAGGAACGAGCCATACGGCCGGTTCGGATCCGCGAGACCCGCGCGTGAACGGCGAATCGCATCGGCCACCGCGGTGATCGCTTCGTCCTGACCGACCACGCGGTCATGCAGTTTCTCTTCGATCTGCAGCAGCTTTTCGCGCTCGCCCTGCATCATGCGCGACACCGGAATGCCGGTGGAACGCGAGACGACTTCAGCGATTTCTTCCGCGCCGACCTGCGTGCGCAACAGGCGCGGACGCGTCGGATTGTTCTGCTCTTTCGCTTCGGCCTGGGTCACTTCCTTCAACTGCGCTTCAAGACCCGGCAGCTTGCCGTACTGCAACTCGGCGACTTTTTCCAGCTTGCCTTCACGCTGCAGGCGAACGATTTCCGCGCGCGTTTTTTCAATGTCTTCCTTCAACTGCGCGCTGCCCTGCACCGCCGCTTTTTCCGCGGTCCAGATTTCTTCGAGGTCCGAATATTCGCGATCCAGCCGCTCGATTTCTTCTTCGATCAGTTGCAGACGCTTTTGCGACGCTTCGTCCTTTTCCTTCTTGACGGCTTCGCGCTCGATCTTCAACTGGATCAAACGACGGTCGAGCCGATCCATCTCTTCCGGCTTCGAGTCGATTTCCATCTTGATCTTCGAAGCGGCTTCGTCGATCAGGTCGATGGCCTTGTCCGGCAAAAAACGATCCGTGATGTAGCGATGCGACAGTTCGGCTGCCGCGACGATCGCCGGATCGGTGATGTCGACGCCATGATGCAGCTCGTACTTTTCCTGCAAACCGCGCAGGATCGCGATGGTGGCTTCGACCGACGGTTCGTCGACCAGCACCTTCTGGAAACGGCGCTCGAGCGCGGCATCTTTTTCGATGTACTTGCGATATTCATCGAGCGTGGTGGCGCCAACGCAATGCAGTTCGCCGCGCGAAAGCGCCGGCTTGAGCATGTTGCCGGCATCCATTGCGCCTTCGGCCTTGCCCGCACCGACCATCGTGTGAATTTCGTCGATGAAGACGATGGTCTGGCCTTCGTCTTTCGCAATGTCGCTCAGCACGGCCTTCAGGCGTTCTTCGAACTCGCCGCGGTATTTCGCGCCGGCCAGCAATGCCGCCATGTCCAAGGACAGCACGCGCTTTCCTTTCAGCGTTTCCGGCACTTCGCCGTTGACGATACGCTGCGCGAGGCCTTCGACGATCGCGGTCTTGCCCACGCCCGGCTCACCGATCAGCACCGGATTGTTCTTGGTGCGACGCTGCAGGATCTGGATCGAGCGGCGAATTTCGTCGTCGCGGCCGATGACGGGGTCGAGCTTGCCGGCCCGCGCACGCTCGGTCAGGTCGACGGTGTACTTTTTCAGCGCTTCACGCTGGCTTTCGGCGTCCTGGCTATGCACTTGCGAGCCGCCGCGCACCGCCGCGATCGCGCTTTCCAGCGACTTGCGCGACAGACCGTGCTGACGCGCGAGACGGCCGGCCTCGCCTTTATCGTCGGCGACCGCGAGCAGGAACATCTCGCTCGCGATGAACGTGTCGTTGAGTTTTTGTGCTTCCTTGTCCGCCTGGTTCAGCAAGCCGGTCAGCTCGCGGCCGATCTGTACGTTGCCGTCGGTGCCCTGCACTTGCGGCAGGCGCGTGATCGCGTCGTTCAGCGCGGTTTGCAGCGCCTGGACGTGCACGCCGGCACGCGAGAGCAGCGAACGCGCCGACCCATCCTGCTGGGCGACGAGCGCCGACAGGACATGAACTGGTTCGATGTATTGATTATCGTGACCGACGGCCAGACTCTGCGCGTCGGCCAGTGCTTCCTGGAATTTAGTGGTAAGTTTGTCGATTCTCATCAAGAGACCTCCAATTTCAATTACCACCAAATTGAGGCGTTTTACGCAGGTTTCAAGCGCTTTTTTGCAATCAGCAACAACTATTTAACATTTGACGCGCGAGAATTTGCCCGCAGGTTTCAGGAGGCCGGCGTGGCGCCGCCAGCAGAAGCGACCGGCACGATCGGGATGACGGTGCTTAACCCAAGCAGCGCAGCCAGCGGGCCGTGCGGCATTGCAACCTCGCCGATGGTGTGACGGTCGAGTTCGGCGAGGAACGCGTTGCGCGCCGCCTCGAGCGCGCCGCGCAGACGGCAGTGCGGTGTAATGACACAGGCGCGGCGCTCACCTTGCTGGTCCGGGAAGCAGCCGACCAGCGCAAAGTCACTTTCCGTGGCCCGCACAATCTCGCCAACGGTCAAGGCGCTGGTTTGTTCGGCGAGCCGCAGGCCGCCGTTTCGCCCTCGCACGGTCTCGACCCAGCCGAGTTCACCGAGTTGCTGCACCACCTTCATCAAATGGTTCTTGGATATCCCGTACGCGTCCGAGATGTCCTGAATGGTTGATAAGCCTTCACCGCGGACGGTGAGGTACAGCAGGACGCGCAGTGAGTAATCCGTATAGTCGGTCAGTCTCATAAGTGCAGGTGCCACGATGAGCGCAAGCCGCGATCCGGGGGATAACCGCGTCGATGCAAGGGTTGCCGGGGGCTGTCGCTTCGCCATAAGATGCTGGCGATACGCATGTTTTCTTATTTTGCGCTGACAGTCGGTGTTTGTCTTTCGGCAGTAATGGTAACGTTTCCCGCACGGGCCATTCATACGAAAAGCGGGGCATTCGTGGCCTACTTCCTTTTGTTTGGACACAGTTTGAGGTCATTCCTGACGGTCTGTGGCGCCATGTGGCGATTCATAATGAATAACGACATTCTCTGGAATTTGCATGAATCCGTCTTTTCCCGCCGCACCGGTTGTCGAGCGCAACGCCGAACCCACTGAGGCGAATATTCGCGAGCTCGTCTACGGTTTTTACGACCGCGTGCGCGCCGATCCGCTTCTGGGCCCCGTGTTCGAGGCGACGCTGGCGGGCCGTTGGGACGACCACTTGCCCAAGATGTGCACGTTCTGGGGCAGTCTTGTGCTGGGCGCGAAGCAATACCGCGGTAACGTACAGCAGGCCCATCAGCCGCTCGAAGGCGTCGAGCCGCAGCATTTCAGCCGCTGGCTGTATCTGTTTCTGGATACGGTGGAGTCGCGCTATCAGCCGGCTGCCGCGGTCCGCTTCATGGAGCCGGCGCTGCGTATCGCGCAGAGTTTGCAGTTGAGCCGCTTCGGCTGGGATTACAAGATTCCGGCGGAGCAGCAGGCGTTGCTGGAGCGCGTCGCGCCGAAACGTCCGCGCGGCGATGACCCGCACGAAGCGCATGCACCGGGCGCCTCGGCGCGGCGACCTGCGGAGCCGTTCCCGACGAGGATCATCGGCAAGGCGAAGCCTGACTGACGGAGATGCCCAAGCGGTGGCTCACGACAGCACGACGGCCATGATGCGTTGAAGGGGCCTTTGCAGGCACCCGAACTTGCACCGAAGATGCGCCGAAGCGCCCTGGGCGCGCCGCCCAGTCAGCTTCGTGGCTTGAAACCCGGCGCCCTCCTAATCCTCTTCCTGGTTACCCGACTCGATACCCCACCGGGCCAGCGCCGCGTCGTCGGCGACGCGGGCATCCACCCAGCGCTCGCCCTCTTCGGTTTTCTCTTTCTTCCAGAACGGCGCCTGGGTCTTCAGGTAGTCCATCACGAACTCGCACGACGCGAAGGCGTCACCCCGATGCGCGGCGGTGGTCGCCACCAGCACGATCTGGTCGAGCGGATAGAGCTTGCCGACCCGATGCACGATCAGCACCTCGATCCCCGGCCAACGCTCGCGCGCGCTCACGACGATCGCTTCCAGCGATTTCTCCGTCATGCCCGGATAGTGCTCGAGCTCCATCGTTTCAACCGTGCTGCCGTCGTTCAGGTCGCGCACGGTGCCGACAAAACAGGCCACTGCGCCGATTTTTGGATTGCGTGCGCGCAACGCGGCGACCTCGGCAGTGAGGTCGAAATCTTCCGTCTGGACGCGAACGGGCATCTTCGACTCCTTGGCGGTTAGACGATGTTTAGCGTGATTTGGCGAGTTCTTAGCGGTAATTCGACGCGCCTAACCACCCGTGACGGGCGGAAAGAACGCGACTTCGCAACCTTCGGTGACGCGCGTGCCGGCATCTGTCATCACGTGATTGCAGGCCATGCGCAGCGCGCGGCCTTCGGCAAGGGTATCGGCCCAGATGCCACCGCGCACGCGCAACCAGGCGCGCACGTCGCCGACGGTCGCGATGCCGTCCGGCAGATCAACCGTTTCGTCGGCTGTTTCGAGCGCTTCGCGTACGCTTGCAAAATATCGGAGTTGAATCTTCATCGGGAAACCGCCGGCGTTCGCCGGCCTCAGTTCAGCAATTCGGAAAAGGGGATGAAACGCACAGTCTCGCCGGCGCTGATCGCGTGGTTCGGTGGATTGTCGATCAGGCCGTCGCCCCACACGGTCGACGTCAGGACGGCCGAGCTCTGATTCGGAAACAGATCGAGGCCGCCGGCCGGATTGATGCGCGCGCGCAGGAATTCGTTGCGGCGGTCGGCCTTCTTCTGCGTGAAATCCGCGCGCAGCGACAGCGCGCGCGGCGCCACCGTCTGCATGCCGGCCAGAAGCAGAACGAACGGGCGGACGAACAGCAAAAAGGTCGCGAAGCTGGAAACCGGATTGCCCGGCAGACCGATGAAGAAGGTTTCGGCTGAGGCTGAGGCAGCCGCGTCTGCCTGCTGCGCGGCACGGCGCACCGCGCCGAAAGCGAGAGGCTTGCCGGGTTTCATCGCGATCTGCCACATCGACAGGCGCCCTTCGGCCTCGACTGCCGGCTTGACGTGATCTTCCTCGCCAACCGACACGCCGCCGCAAGTGAGGATCAGATCGTGCGCTTGCGCGGCTTCGCGCAACGTTGCGCGGGTCGCGTCGAGTTTGTCGGAGACGATGCCGTAGTCGGTCACCTCACAGCCCAGCTTTTCCAGCAGGCCGCGCAGCGTGAAACGGTTCGAGTTGTAGATCGCGCCGGGTTTCAGCGGCTCGCCAGGCATGGTCAGTTCGTCGCCGGTGAAGAACACGGCGACTTTTACGCGGCGGCGCACGTTGAGTTCGGCGCAGCCGACTGAGGCTGCAAGTCCCAATGCCTGCGGCGTCAGGCGTGTGCCGGCTGGAAGGATGGTCGAGCCGCTGCGGATGTCCGCGCCTTGGGCCGTGATCCATTCGCCAGGTGCCGGGCTGTGCAGGATCGTGACTTCGTTGCCGGTGGCCTCGGTTTGCTCCTGCATCACGATGGCGTCGGCGCCCGGCGGCACCGTAGCGCCAGTGAAGATGCGGGCTGCCGTGCCGGGTTTTAACGGCTCGGGCGCGTGGCCGGCTGGAATACGTTGCGAGACCGGCAGGCGGCGCTTGCCGTCGGTTGCCAGATCTTCTGTGCGGATCGCGTAGCCGTCCATTGAACTGGTGTTCATGGGGGGGACGTCGAGCGGTGACGTGACGTCTGCCGATAGCACGCGGTTGAGGGCGTCTAGCGTGGGGATCGATTCCGTACCGGGGATCGGGCTCGCTGCGCTGAGCAAGGTCGCCAACGCTTCGGCAGTGGAGAGCATCGGGGCGCGGGGCGTTGGGGTGGACATCTTTTGGTCTCGAAGCCGCTGGTTAAAGGAATATTGTAGCGGTCGAGCATGGGGGCCGGTGGCGGGTGGGTGTTATGGTGGTTTTTTTGCCTGCTCGGCGGTTGTTTGTCCGTGTTCCTGGGGCTTTGGGCTTTCCTTGTTCTGGCTTTGGTGCCTTTCCTTGCATTGTTAGTGGTCTATTAGCGTTGCCCCTGTGCGGGGCGGCACTTACTTTCTTTGCCGCCGCAAAGAAAGATAAGCAAAGAAAGCGGCTAGAAGCCCCTGCTAAGTGGGCGCCGTGGTCTGCCACGGGTAGTGGTGCATCTGGAATCTGGGTTCGTGCACCTGCACGCGCCAGTGACAAGGGCGTCATACTTCCGGCGGCGCTGCGCGCGCCGACGAGTATATCTTCAAACCAATCTCGCCCGTCGCCCATCGCATCGAGCGCGACTCCGTCGCGCTCGATGCTCGCGGTGTTACTCGCTCGTGTTTGCGACGATGTAGTCCTTCACGCGCTGCGCGTCCGCCGGCAGTACTTCGAATCGCTGCGGTAGCGATTCCAGGCCCGAGAATGCGGCTGGGCGCTCCGGTTCGCGTAGCAGCGCTTCGCGGATCGTTTCGCCGAACTTGATCGGTTGCGCCGTCTCCAGCACGATCATTGGGATGCCGGCCTGCAAATGCTCGCGTGCCACCTTCAGGCCGTCTGCCGTGTGCGTGTCGATCATCGTGTCGTAACGCTCGAAGACGTCGCGGATCGCGTCCACGCGGTCCTCGTGGCTGCTGCGGCCAGATACGAATCCGAACTCCTTCACGCGCGCAAAATCACCGCTCGCCGCCAGGTCGAAACCGCCCTTCTCTTCGACGTCGCGGAACAGCTGCAGCACGCGCGCCGGGTCGCGGCCCAGCAGGTCGAACACGAAACGCTCGAAGTTCGATGCCTTCGAAATGTCCATGCTCGGGCTGCTCGTGTGGTACGTCTCAGCCGCCTTGCGCACGCGGTAAATGCCGGTGCGGAAGAACTCGTCCAACACGTCGTTTTCGTTCGTCGCGACCACCAGCTTCTCGATCGGCAGACCCATCATGCGTGCGATGTGACCCGCGCACACGTTGCCGAAATTGCCCGACGGCACCGTGAACGAGACGCGCTCGTCGTTCGACTTCGTCGCGGCAAAGTAGCCCTTGAAGTAGTACACGACTTGCGCCACCACACGCGCCCAGTTAATCGAGTTGACCGTGCCGATCTTGTACTTCGCCTTGAACGCGTGATCGTTCGAGACCGCCTTTACGATGTCCTGGGCGTCGTCGAATACGCCTTCGACCGCGATGTTGAAAATGTTCGGGTCCTGCAGGCTGTACATCTGTGCAGTCTGGAACGCGCTCATTTTCTTATGCGGCGAGAGCATGAAGACGCTGATGCCCTTCTTGCCGCGCATCGCGTATTCCGCTGCGCTGCCGGTGTCGCCCGAGGTTGCGCCCAGAATGTTCAGCGTTTCGCCGTGTCTGGCCAGCGCGTACTCGAACAGGTTGCCGATCAGCTGCATCGCCATGTCCTTGAACGCGAGCGTCGGACCGTTCGACAGTTCCAGCAGCGACAGCGGCGCGCCGTTCTCGACGCCCAGCGTCTTCAACGGCGTGATCTGCGCGGCGCTTTCGTCGTCGCGCACGTGGCAATACGTCTCGGCCGTGTAGGTCTTGCGCGTCAGGGCGCGCAGGTCTTCGGCGGGGATGTCGTCGCTGAATTTCGACAGGATTTCGAACGCGAGATCCGCGTAAGGCAGCGTGCGCCAGCGCGCCAGCTCGTCAGCCGTGACGCGCGGATATTCCGCCGGCAGGTACAGGCCGCCGTCTTTCGCAAGACCGCCCAGCAGAATGTCGGAAAACGTATGGCGCTCACCGGCTCCGGCGCCGCGCGTAGAGAGGTAGTTCATATTCGGCCTAGTTCAGCGCTTCCATGCGCAGCTTCGTGACTTGCGAGACAACGGTCTTCAGCGCTTCGATCGTCTTGATCGCCGCGTTGACGTTCTTTTCAACCGTTTCGTGCGTAATCAGGATGATGTCGGTTTCGCCCTTGCCGTTCGCGTCGACCTGCTCCGATTCCTTCTGCAGCAGCGCGTCGATCGAAATGCCCCGGTCCGCCAGGATGCGCGTGATGTCGGCCAGCACGCCCGTCACGTCGGCCACGCGCAGGCGCAGGTAGTAGCCGCTCGTCACTTCGTCGATCGGCAGGATCGGCGTGCTCGAAAGGCTGTCGGGCTGGAACGCCAGATGCGGCACGCGATGCTCCGGATCCGCCGTATGCAGACGCGTCACGTCGACCAGATCGGCCACCACGGCTGAAGCCGTCGGCTCCGCGCCCGCGCCCTTGCCGTAGTAAAGCGTGGAGCCCACCGCGTCGCCGTGCACGACGACCGCGTTCATCGCCCCTTCCACGTTCGCCAGCAGGCGTTTTTCCGGAATCAGCGTGGGATGCACGCGCAATTCGATGCCCTTGTCCGTACGGCGCGAGATGCCAAGCAGCTTGATGCGGTAGCCAAGTTCTTCAGCGTATTTGATGTCGATTGCCGCCAGTTTGCTGATGCCTTCGACGTACGCCTTGTCGAACTGCACCGGCACGCCGAACGCGATCGCGCTCATGATCGTCGCCTTGTGGGCGGCGTCCACGCCTTCGATGTCGAAGGTCGGATCGGCTTCGGCATAACCCAGCTCCTGCGCGGCTTTCAGCGCAGTCGCGAAATCGAGCCCGCGGTCGCGCATCTCCGAGAGGATGTAGTTCGTCGTGCCGTTGATGATGCCGGCGATGTACTGGATACGATTGGCCGTAAGCCCTTCGCGCAACGCCTTGATGATCGGAATGCCACCCGCCACCGCCGCCTCGAACGCCACCATCACGCCGTTGGCGCGCGCCGCTTCGAAAATCTCCGTACCGTGCACGGCGAGCAGCGCCTTGTTGGCGGTGACCACATGCTTGCGGTTCTTGATCGCGCGCAGGACGAGGTCGCGCGCCACGCCCGTGCCGCCGATCATTTCCGCGATGATATCGATCGACGGATCGTCCACCACCGCGTTGAAGTCATCGGTCAGCGCCACGGTGCCGGCTTCGCTGCCAAGCACGGCGGTCGCCTTGGCGGGATTGCGCACGGCAATGCGCGCAATCTCAATGCCGCGGCCCGCGCGGCGTTTGATTTCTTCCTGATTGCGGCGCAGTACCGTGAAGGTGCCGCTGCCTACCGTGCCGAAGCCCAGCAGTCCAACTTTGATCGGTTCCATGCAGCGTGTGTTTTCGAGTAAGGGATTAAAAGGAAACTGGGGCTGGCAGCGGCGCGCGCCGGGCGCGCCGTCCATCTCAAGCCGTATGGCGTTTGCGATAGCCGTCGAGGAAGCGCGCGATCCGGTTGATCGAATCCGCGAGGTCGTCCACGTTCGGCAGGAACACGACGCGGAAGTGATCCGGCGTCTTCCAGTTGAAACCGGTGCCTTGAACCAGCAGCACGCGCTCTTCCAGCAGGAGGTCGAGGATGAACTGCTGGTCGTCCTGGATCGGATAAATCTTCGGATCGAGGCGCGGGAACATATACAGCGCCGCCTCGGGCTTCACGCAACTCACGCCGGGGATGGCCGTCAGCATGTCATACGCGAGTTCGCGCTGTTTGTACAGGCGCCCGCTCGGCACGATCAGGTCGTTGATGCTCTGATAGCCGCCGAGCGCGGTCTGGATCGCGTACTGGCCGGGCACGTTCGGGCACAGGCGCATCGAGGCCAGAATGCCGAGTCCTTCGAAGTAGTCTTTGGCATTGCGGCGGTTCTCGCCAGTCAGGCCCGAGATGAACATCCAGCCGGCGCGGTAGCCGCACGAACGGTAGCTCTTCGAGAGGCTGTTGAACGTGACGGTGAGCACGTCTTCCGAGAGCGCGGCCATCGACGTGTGCTTCTTGCCGTCATAGACGATCTTGTCGTAGACCTCGTCGGCGAAGATCACGAGGCCATGCTGGCGGGCGATCTCGATCAGGCCGAGCAGCAGTTCGTCCGAGTAGAGCGCACCGGTGGGGTTGTTCGGATTGATGACGACGAGCGCACGCGTATTCGGCGTGATTTTTGCGCGAATGTCGTCCAGATCGGGCATCCAGCTGTTCGATTCGTCGCAGATGTAATGCACGGGTGTGCCGCCCGACAGGCTGACGCCGGCGGTCCACAGCGGGTAGTCCGGCGCGGGCAGCAACACTTCGTCGCCGTCGTTCAAGAGACCCTGCAGCGCCATCACGATCAGCTCGGAGGCGCCATTGCCGATGTAGATGTCGTCCAGTTCGACGCCATGCACGCCCTTTTGCTGCGTGTAATGCATGATCGCCTTGCGCGCGGCGAACACACCCTTGGAATCCGAGTAGCCGGACGAACCCGGCAGATTCAGGATCATGTCCTGGATGATTTCATCCGGCGCGTCGAAGCCGAACGGCGCGAGATTGCCGATGTTCAGCTTGATGATGCGGTGGCCCTCTTCTTCGAGGCGCTTCGCATGTTCGAGGACGGGCCCGCGAATGTCGTAGCAGACATTCAACAACTTGTTGGATTTGAGAATCGGTTTCACGGCGGGCACTTCATCCTGTTGATGGGCTTGGGCGAACAAGCGGGGGCGGAAAAACCGGGACCCGGGCAAGTCCGCCGATACGGGGAATTATGACGCGGCACGCTCGCCAGAGACGAGAAAAGCAGACGAAATGCGGGCAAAACCAGGGCAGGTAGCCGATGGGCCGCGCCCGTGCTCTCAGGGCGGCTTATGACAGCACATGAGGGGGCACTTGAGCGAGGGGCGCCGCAAGGCGGCTAAAAAGTTATAATTTAGCGGATTTTGGCCGACTTCCGCAATGCACCAACCGCAACGGCAAGCCTTTTCGGCCGCTTCTGTGTCACTCGCTGTGCCACTCGCGTGTCCCACTCGCGTCAAACCGCCCTGCTTCCGTTCTGCCAGGTCAGGCCGCCAACACGCATGATGTCTCACGACGACTTCGGAAAACGAATTTGAAATTACATCAGGATTCCAGCGGCGCCCTCAACACCGTCACCGGTTACGGCGCCGGCTATGTCGAAATCAATCTGGTGCGCCACGCCGGCAGCATTCTCCTGCTGCCGGAAGCCCCGGTCATCCCCTGGCCCGTCTCCTCGTTCGAAGACCTGAGCGCCGAGCACTTCGCCATGCTGGTGGACGCCGCGCCCGAAGTGGTCATATTCGGCAGCGGTGAGCGCCTGCGCTTCCCCCATCCGCGCCTGACGGCCGCGCTCACCGCCAAACGCATCGGCGTCGAAACGATGGACTTCAAGGCCGCCTGTCGCACCTACAACATTCTGATGGCCGAGGGCCGCAAGGTCGCGGCCGCGTTGCTGATCGAAGGCTAGAGGCGGCGGGCAGCGGGCGTTTGCCTGACGTGCCGACACCGGCCGCGAGGCATGGCAGCCGCCGCGTGCGCATCGCCGGACCGGCCGCGCGCCCTGGCCGCGCCACGGCCGATAACGTACACTGCGCGCCATTGGCGCCATGCTGGCGATCGCCATTTTCAGATAACACTGCCTCGCTGCCCACGCGGCGTCGCCAAAAAGGTTGAAATTCATGAACGATACGCCGACGAGGCTACCGCTCAACCGCACCACGATCCTGCTGCTGGTGCTGGCCCTCGCCGTAATCTGGTTCGTGCCGCTCGGCTGGCGGCATCTGCTGCCGAGCGACGAAGGCCGCTACGCCGAAATGGCGCGCGAAATGTTCGTCACCGGCGACTGGATCACGCCGCGCTACAACGGCTACAAGTATTTTGAGAAGCCGCCGCTGCAAACGTGGCTCAACGCGCTCACGTTCGCGTGGTTCGGCATCGGCGAATGGCAGGCGCGCCTCTACACCGCGCTGACCGGCTTTGCCGGCGTGCTGTTGATCGGTTTCACCGGTGCGCGCGTGTTCAATGCGGCGACCGGCGTGTGCGCGGCGATCGTGCTGGCCACCTCGCCGTACTGGAACCTGATGGGCCACTTCAACACGCTCGACATGGGCCTGTCGTTCTGGATGGAGCTGACGCTCTGCGCGCTGCTGCTGGCGCAGCGCCCCAACCTGCCGACGGCCAACGTGCGGGCATGGATGTGGGTGTGCTGGGGGGCGATGGCGCTGGCGGTACTGTCCAAGGGCCTCGTCGGCGTGATCCTGCCAGGTGCGGTCCTGGTGCTGTACACCCTCGTCGCACGCGACTGGGCCGTATGGAAGCGCCTGCATATGATCGGCGGCCTGATCGTGTTCTTCGCGATCGTCACGCCGTGGTTCGTGCTGGTGCAGCAGCGCAACCCGGAATTCCTCAACTTCTTCTTCATCGTTCAACAGTTCAAGCGCTATCTGACGCCTGAACAGAACCGCCCGGGGCCGTTCTACTATTTCGTGCCGGTGCTGCTGGTCGGCTTCCTGCCGTGGTTGTCGGCGACCTTCCAGAGCGTGCGCCATGCGTGGCGCCTGCCGCGCCAGCCGAACGGCTTCGCGCCGGTCACGCTGATGCTGGTGTGGACCGCGTTCATCTTTCTGTTCTTCAGCGCTTCCCACTCCAAGCTGCTTTCGTACACGCTGCCGATCGCGCCGCCGATTGCCCTGGTTATCGGCATGTACCTGCCGCTCGTCACCCGTGACCAGTTGCGCCGCCATCTGGCCGGCTATGCGCTGTTTCTCGTCGTGGCCGCGTTTGCCGCGCTGTTCATGGCGCGCTTCGGCAACGCGCGCAACCCGACCGAACTGTACGTCGAATACCGCACCTGGGTGCTGGCGGCACTTGGCGTTGCCTTCGTGCTCACGCTGTTCGCGCTGTGGCTGAACCGCCGCAGCCGCGCCGGCACGCTTGGCGCCGTCGCGAGCTTTGGCGCGGCGTGGCTGCTGCTCGGCACGATCGCAGGCACGGGGCACGACGTGTTCGGCCGCCTGAGCTCCGGCGCGCCGCTCGCGCCCGCCATCAAGGCCGAAATCGCGAAGTTGCCGGCCGATACGCCGTTCTATTCGGTCGGCGTGCTCGACCATACGATGCCGTTCTACGTCGACCACACGATGATCATGGTCGAACATCCGGACGAACTGGCGTTCGGCATATCCGTCGAACCGCAGAAATGGGTGCCGACGGTCGACGCGTGGGTCGAGCGCTGGAAGGCCGATCGCTATGCGCTCGCGCTGATCCCGCCGTCAACTTACGACAAGCTGCTCAAAGAAGGCCTGCCGATGCAGGTGATCGCGCGCGACTCCCGCCGGGTGGTGGTGACGAAGCCCGCGGCGGCGCCCACGCCCGCATCCGGCGCAGCCACGCAGACCACACCGGCGCCCGACACCCCCGCGCCAGTGGAAAAACCACAACAATGACCCCATCTCAGGAACTGACCGTTCGATGAACCCGATTTCGCTCTTTTGTATCCTCGCAGGCGTCACGTTGAACGCCGGTGCGCAGTTGCTGCTCAAAGCCGGAACGAATGCCGTTGGACACTTCGAATTCACCCGTGCGAACATCCTGCCCATCGCCTTTCGCCTCGCGACCCAACCACCGATCATCGGCGGGCTGGCTTGTTATGTGATCAGCGTGGGCGTATGGGTGATCGGACTCTCGCGGGTAGACGTGTCGATCGCCTATCCGATGTTGTCGCTCGGATACGTCGTCAACGCGTTCGCGGCGTGGTATCTATTCGGCGAAGTGATGTCGGTGCAGAAGCTGGTAGGGATCGGCGTCATCCTGATCGGCGTGGTCGTCCTGGCGCGCAGCTAGGCGGCATGGCCCCGGCGGGCTGTGCCGGGCACGATTTATTACCGTTTATTGCCGGCGCTGATGCGCGCGCCGAGAAAATCCCGGCGGAAAAAGATACGGAAAGCCGGACACCGCCGCCGGCCAAGCAAAACGTAAGCTTGACCGCGGTAAGCTTGGCGGTTGCGCCCTTTTTTAGTCGTGGCCTTGGGTTTGCGCGTAGTTTGTGATCTACTTCGCGCCCTTCGGGTTGCGCCCCTTTCAATCGAGCGAAGCATTCATGAGCCAGTCAACAGTCCCGTTTTTGCCGTTTGTCAAACCCGAGATCGATGAAGAGACGATTCAGGGCGTCGCCGACGTGCTCCGCTCCGGTTGGATCACGACCGGCCCGCAGAACCAGAAGTTCGAAGCGGCGTTGTCCGAGTTCTGTGGCGGCCGTCCGGTGCGCACGTTCAATTCCGGCACCGCGACGCTCGAAATCGGCCTGCGCATCGCCGGTGTGAGCGAAGGCGACGAAGTCATCACCACCCCTGCCTCGTGGGTCGCGACCAGCAATGTGGTCTACGAAGTCGGCGCGACGCCGGTGTTCGTCGACATCGATCCGGTCACCCGCAACATCGACCTCGATCTGCTGGAAAAGGCCATCACGCCGCGCACCAAGGCGATCATTCCGGTGTACCTGTCGGGCCTGCCGGTCGACATGGACCGGCTGTACGAGATTGCCCGCGCCCACAAGCTGCGCGTGATCGAAGACGCCGCGCAGGCGTTCGGCTCGACGTGGAAAGGCGAGCGCATCGGCAAACTCGGCGATATCGTCTCGTTCAGCTTTCACGCGAACAAGAATCTGACCTCGGTCGAAGGCGGCGCACTGGTGCTGAACAATGAGGAAGAAGCCATCCTCGCGCAGAAGTACCGCCTGCAAGGCATCACCCGCACCGGCTTTGACGGCATGGACTGCGACCTGCTGGGCGGCAAGTACAACCTGACGGACGTTGCCGCGCGCGTCGGCCTTGGCCAGCTGCCGCATCTCGAACGCTTCATTGCGCAGCGCAAGAAACTGGCGCGCGCGTACTTCGCGGGCTTCGAAGGCGGCGCGGCGGCCAAACTGGGCGTCGGCCTGCCGCTGGCGGATTTTGAAAACAGCAACTGGCACATGTTCCTGATCACGCTGCCGCTCGAAAAACTCTCGATCGACCGCGCCGGCTTCATGGGTCAGTTGAAGGAGCGCGGCATCGGTTCGGGCGTGCACTACCCGGCGATTCACCTGTTCTCGCTGTACCGCGCGAAGGGCTTCAAGGAAGGCATGTTCCCGCACGCGGAGCGCTATGGCGCCAGCACGGTCACGCTGCCGCTGTTCACGCTGATGAACGAGGGCGACGTGGAGCGGGTCTGCCGTGCGGTCAATGAAATTTGCGAACAATACGGAAAATAAGCGGAAATGATTTATTCGGAACATCGCGCCGTCGCACCGGAAGTGTCGATCATCATCCCGGTGTACAACGAGGAAGCCGGGCTGGCCGCGCTGTTCGCGCGCCTCTACCCGGCGCTCGACGCGCTCGGCACCGGCTATGAAGTGATCTTCATCAACGACGGCAGCCGCGACAAATCCGCTGCCCTGCTCGCCGATCAGTTCCGCGCCCGGCCCGACACGACCCGCGTGATCCTGCTGAACGGCAACTACGGCCAGCACATGGCGATTCTGGCGGGCTTCGAGCAGTCGCGCGGCGAGATCGTGATCACGCTCGACGCCGACCTGCAGAATCCGCCGGAAGAAATCAGCAAGCTGGTCAACAAGATGCGCGAAGGCTACGACTACGTCGGCACGATCCGTCTGCAACGCCAGGACAGCTTGTGGCGCCGCAAAGCCTCGCGCGCGATGAACCGTCTGCGCGAGCGCATCACCCGCATCAAGATGACCGACCAGGGCTGCATGCTGCGCGCGTACAGCCGGCACATCATCGACACGATCAATCGCTGCGGTGAAATCAACACCTTCATTCCGGCGCTCGCCTACACCTTCGCGCAGAATCCGGTGGAGATCGAAGTCGCGCACGAAGAGCGTTTTGCCGGCGAGTCGAAGTACTCGCTGTATTCGCTGATCCGTTTGAATTTCGACCTCGTCACCGGCTTCTCGGTGGTGCCGCTGCAATGGCTGTCGTTCATCGGCGTGATCCTGTCGCTCGGGTCCGCGGCGCTGTTCGTGCTGCTGCTGATTCGCCGCTTCATCATCGGCGCGGAAGTGCAAGGTGTGTTCACGCTGTTTGCTGTGATCTTCTTCCTGCTTGGCGTGATCATCTTCGCGTTGGGCCTGCTGGGTGAATACATCGGCCGGATTTATCAGCAGGTGCGTGCGCGTCCGCGCTATCTGGTGCAGACGATTCTCGAGCAGCGCGACGGCACAACCGTGACCGAAGCGCCGCGTCAGGCGGTCGTGCAGGCCGTGCAGGCCGCGCCGCTGATCGATCAGGACCCAAATCCATGAAGCCGCGCGCCGTCGTTTTCGCGTATCACAACGTCGGCGTGCGCTGCCTGCAGGTGCTGCTCGCGCGTGGCGTCGACGTGGCGCTGGTCGTCACACATGAGGACAGCCCGACCGAAAACATCTGGTTCGGCAGTGTCGCCTCGGTTGCGGCCGAACACGGCATTCCCGTCGTCACGCCGGCCGATCCGAAGAGCCCGGAACTGCGCGCCGCGGTAAGCGCCGCGCGCCCGGACTTCATCTTCTCGTTCTACTACCGCCACATGTTGCCCGTCGACCTGCTGGCGCTCGCCGCACGGGGCGCTTACAACATGCACGGCTCGCTTCTGCCGAAGTACCGCGGCCGCGTGCCGACCAACTGGGCGGTGATCCACGGCGAAACCGAAACCGGCGCGACGCTGCACGAGATGGCCGCCAAGCCCGACGCGGGCGCGATCATCGCGCAAACGCCGGTGCCGATCCTGCCCGACGACACCGCCGCGCAAGTGTTCGACAAGGTCACGGTGGCCGCGGAACAAACGCTGTGGCGCGTGCTCCCGGCGCTGCTCGCGGGCGAAGCGCCGCATCTGCCGAACGATCTGACGCACGGCAGCTACTACGGCGGGCGCAAGCCCGAAGACGGCCGGATCGACTGGACGCAAGCCGCGCAGCAGGTCTACAACCTGATCCGCGCGGTTGCGCCGCCCTATCCCGGCGCGTTTACGGATCTCGAAGGCCACCGTTTCATCATCGCCCGTGCGCGTCTGGCTCAGCCCGGCGCGCTTCGCTCGGATTTGCCCCCGGGCCTGCACGTAAGCGATAATGCCGTTTTTGCGATATGCGGCGACGGTCGCTCGATCGCCATCCACGAATTGCGGCACCAGCGCGACGGCAGCGAAACCGTCGTGACCCCCGCCGAATTCGCCCGGCTCATCCAAACTCCCCTCGAAACTCCCCGTTACTCATGAAAAAAGTCCTGATTCTGGGTGTGAACGGCTTCATCGGCCATCACCTGTCCAAACGCATTCTCGAAACGACCGATTGGGAAGTCTTCGGGATGGACATGCAGACCGAACGTCTGGGTGACCTGATCAACCATGAGCGGATGCACTTCTTCGAAGGCGACATCACGATCAACAAGGAGTGGGTCGAGTATCACATCAAGAAGTGCGACGTGATCCTGCCGCTGGTCGCGATCGCCACGCCCGCCACGTACGTGAAGCAGCCGCTGCGCGTGTTCGAGCTGGATTTCGAAGCGAACCTGCCGATCGTGCGTTCGGCCGTCAAGTACGGCAAGCACCTCGTGTTCCCGTCGACCTCCGAGGTCTACGGCATGTGCACGGACGAGCAGTTCGACCCGGAAGAGTCGCAACTGTCGTACGGCCCGATCAACAAGCCGCGCTGGATCTACGCGTGCTCGAAGCAGCTGATGGACCGCGTGATCTGGGGTTACGGCATGGAAGGCCTGAACTTCACGCTGTTCCGTCCGTTCAACTGGATCGGCCCGGGCCTCGATTCGATCTACACACCGAAGGAAGGCAGCTCGCGTGTGGTCACGCAGTTCCTCGGCCATATCGTGCGCGGCGAGAACATCAGCCTCGTGGACGGTGGCGCACAGAAGCGCGCGTTCACGGATATCGACGACGGCATCGGCGCGCTGATGAAGATCATCGAAAACAAGGACGGCGTCGCCACGGGCAAGATCTACAACATCGGCAACCCAACCAACAACTTCTCGGTGCGCGAGCTCGCGCACAAGATGCTGACGCTGGCCGCCGAATTCCCGGAATACGCCGAGCTGGCCAAGAAGGTGCAGCTGGTCGAAACGTCTTCGGGCGCGTACTACGGTGCGGGTTACCAGGACGTGCAGAACCGCGTGCCGAAGATCGACAACACGATGCAGGAACTCGGCTGGGCGCCGAAGTCGACCTTCGACGAAGCGCTGCGCAAGATTTTCGAAGCGTATCGCGGCCACGTCGCCGAAGCGCGCGCCCTCGTCGAACAACAATAAGGCCTGATCCTTGGCTCGTATCGTCCTGAAGATCGACGTCGACACGCTGCGCGGTACCCGCGAAGGCGTACCGAATCTTGCGCGCATCTTCGACCGCTTCAAGGCGCGCGCCACTTTCCTCTTCAGCCTCGGGCCCGACCACACCGGTTGGGCGATGCGCCGCGTGTTGCGGCCGGGCTTTCTGAAGAAGGTGTCGCGTACCTCGGTGGTCGAACATTACGGCATCAAGCAATTGATGTACGGCGTGCTGCTGCCGGGGCCGGATATCGGCGTGAAGACAGCCGCGGAAATGCGCGCGATTCACGAGGCCGGTTTCGAATGCGGCATCCACACCTGGGACCACGTGTACTGGCAGGACAACGTGCGTTCGCAAGATCAGGAGTGGACTGAGAAGCAGATGCAGAAGAGCTTCAACCGCTTCGTCGCGATCTTCGGCGCGCCGCCTGTCACGCACGGTGCGGCGGGCTGGCAGATGAACGGGCATGCGTTCGAGCAGATCGACGCGTGGGGCATGCACTACGCGTCCGACGGGCGCGGCCACTCGCCGTATCTGCCGGTGATGGACGGCCGGCAACTGTCGCACGTGCAGATGCCCACCACGCTACCCACGCTCGACGAAGTGCTCGGCGTGGATGGGGTCGACGAGCACACCGTCGCCGCGTGGATGTTGAAGCACACCGAGAACAATCCGCACGATCAGGTGTTCACGCTGCACGCTGAGCTCGAAGGACAAAAGCTCGCGCCGATTTTCGAACAGTTGCTGGAGGGCTGGCGGGCGCAAGGCCATACCTTCGCGACTATGGGTGATTACTACGCCACGCTAGACCGCAGCACGCTGCCATCGTACCCTGTTACGTGGGGCGAAATTCCAGGTCGCTCCGGCGAATTGATTGTCCAGCCCTGACTGGCCCGTCTCTCGCCGGCACTGACGACCAGGCCGCCGCGCGAGCGACCACCACACGCGCCAGTCGCCCTCCCCGAAAGCCTCGATGCCAGGCCGACGCCGCAGCAGTTGCAAGTGCAAATGCCGCGGCGTCGGCCATAACAACCGGAGAACCTCGTGCCCATCGCAGTCGACCAACCCATCCCCGACTTTACCGCCCCCGCTACCGGTGGCGAGATCACGCTGTCCAAGCTGCGGGGCAAGAAGGTGGTGCTGTATTTCTACCCGAAGGACAACACGCCGGGCTGCACGACCGAAGGTCTGCAATTCCGCGACCTGTACCCGAAGTTCAAGAAGGCCGGCGCGGAAATCCTCGGCGTATCGCGCGACAGCCTGCGCTCCCATGACAATTTCAAGGCAAAGCTCGAACTGCCGTTTCCGTTGATCTCGGACCCTGAAGAAACCTTGTGTGCGCTCTTCGGCGTCATGAAATTGAAGAAAATGTATGGCAAAGAAGTGCGTGGGATCGAACGCTCCACGTTCCTGATCGACGCCGAAGGCGTGCTTCGCCAGGAGTGGCGTGGCGTGAAAGTGCCAGGGCATGTCGATGACATTCTGGAGGCTGTACAAGCGCTTTGAGGCGCGTTATATTGGGTTCCAATGAGTGCCTGTCCACCCCACACTTTTCGTTGCTGCGCCGGACTTGACGGCCGTTTTGTCGGCTCTGTCGAAGTCATGAGGCGCAACGCGATAACCGAAGGCGAGCCGCTTGTCCCGTACGCCGGGGCGGCGGCTTTTTTAATTGCGCGCGGCCGTGCGTTCACTCGGCCACGCGCTTCCGTTAAGGAGCCGATCGAAAACCAGGCGAACCGGCATCTCTAGACCGAATGCGCGCCTCCGGGCGCAAACTGCGTGCGCACTCACTGGCACCGGCAGAATGCGACAGGCGGCGCACGAAATGTGACCCGATTAATTCGAGGGAAACCATGCCTTTGCCTACCCCCCCCAGCAAGCTCGGCAATCTCCTGCCGCCTGACGAATACAAGGCCAAAGCCGCCACGCCGGCGCGCTCCGCCGCGAAGAAACAGGCAGTCGGAGGGGAATCAGCAGAGTCGGCCGATTACGGCCGCGCAAACGTCGCCACACCGATGGCGCACGCCGCCAATGCCGCGACCACGTTGCGGCCCGTGCCGGCATCGTCGGCCTCCCCTGCTGCGTCCCCATCCGCCGAGCAAGCTGCACCGGCGCGCGACGCAGGCGCGCGCGGTCGCAAATCGAAGCAGACCGCCGCATTACTGCAACCGGTTCCCGCCGCCCGTCCGCAAACCGAGCCGGCGGTTGTTTCCACGCCCGCTGCCAAATCCCAGCCGGTCGTCGCGCGCGCGCCAAGCGCGAAGGACCCGGCCGCCAGCACGCCCGCAGCCGCAGCACCCAGCACGCGCGGCACCAGCAAGAAACGCGGCGCAGCCGCAGATCCGCTCGAAATGCAGAAGCTTTTCGTGCTCGACACGAACGTGCTGATGCACGATCCAAGCTGCCTGTTCCGTTTCGAGGAACACGACGTCTATCTGCCGATGATGACGTTGGAAGAACTCGACAACCACAAGAAGGGCATGTCGGAAGTCGCGCGCAACGCGCGGCAGGTGAGCCGTACGCTGGATGCGTTGGTGGCGAACGCCGGCAACATCTCGGACGGCATTTCACTTGCGCGTCTCGGCAGCCGTGAGGCGTCCGGGCGCCTGTACTTCCAGACCAAGCTCAACGCCATCGAGCCGGTCGAAGGCCTGCCGGAAGGCAAGGCCGACAACCAGATTCTCGGCGTGGTGCGCGCGTTGCAGCGCGACCGGATGGATCGCCAGGTCGTGCTGGTGTCGAAAGACATCAACATGCGCATCAAGGCGCATGCGCTCGGCCTGCCCGCCGAAGACTACTTCAACGACCAGGTGCTCGAAGACAGCGATCTGCTGTACTCGGGCATCCGCGCGCTGCCGCAGGATTTCTGGACCAAGCACGCGAAGGGTATGGAGAGCTGGCAGGACACTAAAACCGGCACGACGTATTACCGCGTGACGGGTCCGCTGTGCGCTTCGATGCTGGTCAACGAATTCGTCTATCTGGAGCCGCAGAACGGCGAGCCGACGTTTCATGCGCTGGTGCGCGAGCTGAACGGCAAGACGGCGCTGCTGCAAACCTTGCGCGACTACGGCCACCACAAGAACAACGTGTGGGGCATCACGGCGCGCAATCGCGAGCAGAACTTCGCGCTGAACCTGTTGATGAATCCGGAGATCGACTTCGTCACGCTGCTGGGTCAAGCCGGTACCGGCAAGACGCTGGTCGCGCTCGCGGCCGGTCTTGCCCAGGTGCTCGACGACAAGCGCTACAACGAGATCATCGTGACGCGCGCCACGGTGCCGGTCGGTGAAGACATCGGCTTCCTGCCGGGTACGGAAGAGGAAAAAATGCAGCCGTGGATGGGTGCATTCGACGACAACCTCGAAGTCCTGCAGAAAACCGACGACGCCGCCGGCGAATGGGGCCGCGCCGCGACTCAGGAGCTGATCCGCTCGCGCCTGAAGGTCAAGAGCATGAACTTCATGCGCGGCCGTACGTTCGTGGACAAGTATCTGATCATCGACGAGGCGCAAAACCTGACGCCGAAGCAGATGAAGACGCTGGTCACGCGCGCGGGTCCGGGCACGAAGATCATCTGTCTCGGCAATATCGCGCAGATCGATACGCCTTACCTGACGGAAGGCAGTTCAGGCCTGACGTACGTGGTCGACCGCTTCAAGGGCTGGGCGCACAGCGGGCATGTCACGCTGGCGCGCGGCGAGCGTTCGCGTCTCGCGGATTACGCGTCGGAGATCCTTTAAGTTTCAATGCTTTAGCTTCGGCTAGAAGCCGCGTCCGGGTCAGCCCGGACGCGGCTTTTTTATTGGGCGCGCGTTCCCGATGGGCAACACTTAGCGCACAAACTTCAAGTAAGTTGTCAAGAATTCTTGCCTGAGCCAGGTTCGACGGGCTACCATCCGGAAATCGTCCGCCATTAAACGAGCGTTTACCGCTCCCTTCGTCTTCATGCGCCGACTCGCCTTTTCGCTGCTGACCGTTTTGCTGCTCGCCGCTTGCGCCGGCGCGCCGCAAAAGACGTCGCGCGGGCCGGGTTCGTCGGTCGTTGTCACGAACGGCGCCTATCATGCGCCGCCGCCGGGCTTCCCGAATTTCGTCGACCACAGCATCGGGCGCGAGGAAATCTCGATTCAGGCGATGAGTCTGGTCGGCATTCCATACCGCTGGGGTGGGAATACGCCCGATAGCGGCTTTGATTGCAGTGGATTGGTTCGCTATGTGGTAGCGCGCGCCGCTTCCGTGAATCTGCCTCGGACTACTGCGGATATGAGCGGCCGCGGCGAATCCGTCGAACCGGATGAAATTGCGCCGGGCGATCTGATTTTCTTCAATACCACCGGACGCGCACATTCGCACGTCGGCATTTATGTAGGCAAGCTGCGCTTCGTCAACGCGCCGTCGACGGGCGGCACCGTGCGGCTCGACTACCTGACCAATCCGTACTGGGCCAAGCGCTTTGACGGTATTCGTCGGGTGGCAGCGCCGGCTGCGACGCCGGCACCGTTCGATACGCCGAGCTATCAGGCCACGGCGCCTCAACCCGAGCGTGTCGCGCCGGTGGCTCAGGCTCAGGCACCGGCTTATGCGGGTGTCGCGGTGGCGGCGCAAGCGTCGAGCTACTCGGCGAATTCTGCGGCGACGCGGCCTTCGGGCTATGCGGCAACCTCCGTTGCGCCGCAAGCGTCGGGCTATGCGGGAGTCCCTGCTGCTGCGGAAGCTTCGGGCTATGCCTCGAACCCTGTGGCGCCACAGCAAACGGCGCGTGTCGCGGCGACCACTCGTCCGCCGCTGACTGCAACCGGCCAACCTGCCATAGCCGCGGCTGCGGCACCGCAAGCTGATCCGTTCGAACCCCCACCGCCCGGTATGAGCGCCGCGCAGATGCAAGCGCGCGCGGCAGGTGCAGTGTCTCCAGGGTCCGTGCCGACCGCTCAGGCGAGTGCGTATGACGCTGCTGCCGGCTCCGCAAATCAGCAAACGGCGGCGGCTGTGCGTGCTGAACCGCCAACGGTTACGGCTCGCGCGCCTGATCCGATCGACGCCGCTGCCGATGCGTTCGAGCCGCCTCCACCGGCTTCCGTCGCCGTGCGCCAGGCTCGGCAGGCGCAGCAAGTGGATGGGAACGCAGGCGTGCAGATCATGCGCGCCTCGACAGCATCGCGCGGCATCCCTGCCCCCACGCAAACAACCGACGATCCGATTGCACGCTTCGCCAACGGCAGTTACTAACGACCTAGCCTCCGTAGCTCATGGCTCGTCACTCATAGCGATGGCCGTGCAGCCCGAATTCAGTCTCCCGGTAGCGCCCACGCTCCAGACCTCGACCCTGCCCATCCCCGCTGCGCTGCCGATCTGCTATCGTCATCGATATTCTTCCGACAGCGGGTGATAACGATGGATCTCGGGCTGAATGACAAGGTGGTGTTAATCACGGGCGGCAGCAAAGGGATCGGGTTCGCCTGCGCCCGGGCGTTCGCCCTCGAGGGCGCAAAAGTCGCGATCGTTTCGCGCGACCCCGCCAATCTCGCGCGCGCGTACGAACAGTTAAAGCAGGAGGGTCTGCACGTGCATCGCACTCGCGCCGACCTGCACGAACCGCACAGTGCTGCGGACATCGTCGAAGAAGTCAGCACCGCCGTCGGCCCCATCGACGTGTTGATCAACAGCGCCGGCGCAGCTCGTCGCTATGATCCGGAAACGCTGGACGCCGAGGCGTTCCGCGCGACCATGGAAGCCAAGTATTTCCCCTACATCTACCCGCAGCAGGAAGTGCTGCGGCGCATGGCCGAGCGCGTCAAGGCCGGCGACGGCACCGCACCCGGCACGATCGTCAACATCATCGGCATGGGCGGCAAAATCGCTAGCGATATCCATATCGCCGGTGGTGCCGCCAATGCTGCGCTGATGCTGGCCACCGTCGGCCTCGCCCACTACTATGCGCGCTACGGCATCCGCATCAACGCAATCAATCCGGGTTCGACGCTGACCGAGCGCGTCGAGGAAGCGGTCAAGCTGGAAGCGTCGCAGCAAGGCATTGAAAACGCGGACGCGCTGGCGCGCGGGCAGGCCAAGGTGCCGCTCGGGCGCTATGCAAAACCGGAGGAAATCGCTGACGTCGCGCTGTTTCTGGCGAGCCGCCGCGCGAGCTACGTGACGGGCGCAATCGTCCCGATGGATGGAGGCAGCACGCCGCTGATCTGAGCGGCGCGCTTTATTTGTGGCTTTACGGGGTGTGAGGCCCGGTGCTTTTGGCGCCGGGCTCCGAGACAGAGATTTGAAGCCTGAAAACGCGCGGACGGCCTTGGCCGTCCGCTCTGTGCATTTACAGGAAGCGGTGGCCGAGCCACCAGGCAGCCGCGGAGAGCGCTGCGGAGGCCGGAATCGTCAGAATCCACGCCCAGACGATGTTGCCCGCTACCCCCCAACGCACCGCGCTCAGCTTCTGCGTCGCGCCGACACCGACGATCGCGCCGGTAATCGTATGCGTGGTGGACACCGGAATGCCGAGCCACGACGCGGTGAACAGCGTAATCGCCCCGCCCGCCTCGGCGCAAAAACCGCCGACCGGCTTCAGCTTGGTAATCTTCTGGCCCATCGTGCGGACAATCCGCCAGCCGCCGAACAACGTGCCGATACCCATCGACAGATAGCAGCCACCGATCACCCACAGCGGCGGTGCATCCGCGATCGACGAGGCGTAGCCGGTCGCGATCAGCAGCATCCAGATAATGCCGATGGTCTTCTGTGCGTCGTTACCGCCGTGGCCGAGGCTGTACAAGCCTGCGGACACCAGTTGCAGACGCCGGAAGCGCCGGTCGACCTTGCTCGGCGGCGTGCGGAAATAAATCCACGACACCGCCAGCATGAAGAACGAGCCAAGCACGAAGCCAAGCAGCGGGGAGATGAAAATGAAGGCAACCGTCTTCATCAACCCATCGAAGTTGAGCGAACCCCAGCCCGACTTGGCGAGCGCCGCGCCCACCAGTCCGCCGATCAGCGCATGCGACGAGCTGGACGGAATACCGTAATGCCACGTGATGATGTTCCAGCCGATCGCCCCGACCAGCGCGCCGAAAATGACGTAGTGGTCGACGATATTCGGATCGATCGTGCCCTTGCCGACTGTCTGCGCCACCTTCAGGTGGAACACGAAATACGCGATAACGTTGAATGCCGCCGCGAAAGCCACCGCCTGCTGCGGCTTCAGTACGCCGGTCGACACGACCGTGGCGATCGAATTCGCCGCGTCGTGGAAGCCGTTCATGAAGTCGAAAATCAGCGCGACGGCAACCAGGCCGGCAACGACCCAGATAGCGAGTTGTATCGATTGCATTATGCGTTTTCCAGCACGATGCCTTCGATGATGTTCGCCACGTCCTCACACTTGTCGGTGATCGTTTCGAGCAGTTCGTAAATCGCCTTCAGCTTGATCAGCGTCTTGACGTTGTCTTCTTCGCGGAAAAGCTTCGACATCGCCGAGCGCAGCACGCGGTCGGCTTCCGATTCCAGACGGTCGATGTCCTCGCACGCCTTCAGGATCTGGCTCGCCTGCTTCATGTCCGACAGCAGGCTGACGGCGAACTGCACACGCTCGGAGGTAGCCGTGCAGATATGCGCCAACTGGCTCGCTTCGGAGGTCACCGCCTGCACGTCGTACAGCGAGATAGCGGTCGCGACGTCCTCCATCAGATCGAGGATGTCGTCCATCGTGGTGATCAGCTTGTGGATCTCGTCGCGGTCGAGCGGCGTGATGAAGGTCTTGTGCAGCAGGTCGATGGTTTCGTGCGTGAGCTTGTCAGCGGCCTTTTCGGCCTTCTGCACGTTTTGCTTGTGGGTCTCGGCGTCCTGAAGGTTGTCGATCAGCAGCTCGAGTTCACGGCTTGCCGAGACGATGCACGTTGCGTGCGCATTGAAAATTTCAAAGAACTTGCCCTCGGTGGGCATGAATCGACCGAACATTGGGATCCCGAAAATTGGTCACATTATGGCTGACATAAAACCGCCACATTGTACCGTTCCGGGATCGATGCCGCACTTTTGAAAGCGTCGTTACAACAGGCCCAACAGTTACTTCTTTACTCACTGTAGAAATTCTGCGCGCCGGCAAAGTTATCAAACTTCGTGAATTGTCCGTGGAACGTGAGCCGAACAGGGCCGATCGGACCATTCCGCTGTTTACCGATGATAATCTCCGCCGTGCCCTTGTCCGGGCTGTCCGGGTTGTAGACCTCATCGCGGTAAATGAACAGGATGACGTCCGCATCCTGCTCGATAGCGCCGGATTCACGCAAGTCGGACATGATCGGCCGCTTGTTCGGGCGCTGTTCGAGACCCCGGTTGAGCTGCGACAAGGCGATCACGGGTACGTCGAGTTCTTTGGCGAGACTCTTCAGCGAACGCGAGATTTCCGAGATTTCGGTCGCACGGTTTTCCCCCGACGACGAACCGCTCATCAGCTGCAAATAGTCGATGATGATCAGGCCCAGCTTGCCGCACTGGCGCGACAGCCGACGCGCGCGGGAGCGCAGTTCCATCGGATTCAGGCCGCCGGTTTCGTCGATGAAAATCTGCGCCTCGCTCATTTTCTGCACCGCGTGCGTGAGCTTCGGCCAATCCTCGTCGGTCAGGCGCCCAGTCCGCATGCGGTGCTGGTCAAGCCGACCGACCGAGCCCAGCATACGCATGGTGAGCTGCGAGCCTGGCATTTCCATGGAGAACACGGCGACCGGCAGGCCATACTCGACCGCCACGTATTCGCCGACGTTCATCGAAAACGCCGTCTTACCCATCGACGGGCGCCCTGCCACGATGATCAGCTCACCGCCGTGCATGCCCGAAGTCATGCGATCCAGATCGACGAAGCCCGTCGGCGTGCCCGTCACATCGCTCGGATTGGCGGTGTGATACAGCGTGTCGATGCGCTCGACCACCTCGGTCAAAAGGGGCCCGATTTCCAGGAAGCCCTGCGTGCCACGCGCGCCGTCTTCAGCAATCGAAAACACCTTCGATTCGGCCTCGTCCAGCAGCTGGCGGACTTCCTTGCCCTGCGGGTTGAAAGCGTCGGCAGAAATTTCGTCGGCCACGGATACGAGACGGCGCAGCACCGCGCGATCGCGCACGATTTCCGCATAGCGGCGGATATTGGCAGCGCTCGGCGTGTTCTGCGCCAGCGCGTTCAGGTACGCGAGACCACCGACCTCTTCCGCCTTGCCCGAGGTGCCGAGCGCCTCGTACACGGTAATCACGTCGGCCGGACGCGTCGCCGCGATCAGCTTGCCGATGTGCTCGAAAATGATGCGGTGGTCGTATCGGTAAAAATCGCTCTGCGACAGGAAGTCGGCGATGCGGTCCCATGCCGCGTTGTCGAGCAGCAGGCCGCCCAGCACCGACTGCTCGGCTTCGATCGAATGCGGCGGGACCTTCAGCGACTCGATTTGGGGATCTTTGGACGGTGCGTTCATGGAGAGGAATTATCGGGGTAAATGCGCGCGGAGGGAAATCAAAAACCGATACTTCAATGCATCGAAAACGGGCAACAAAAAAGGCAGGGGCCGGTCACCCGGCCCCTGCCTTTTGCCAGCAACAACCTGGCAGATGCTATCTGATGCTTAGACGTGTTCGCCGATCACAGCCACGTTGACATCGACGAGAACGTCGGTGTGCAGCGAGATCTGAACAGCGTGGTCGCCAACCAGCTTCAGCGGGCCTTCCGGCAGGCGCACTTGCGCCTTTTCCACTGCGAAGCCTTGCTTAACCAGTGCGTCAGCGATGTCCGCGTTCGTCACCGAACCGAACAGACGGCCGTCGACGCCAGCCTTCTGATTGATCTGAACCGTCGAGCCTGCCAGCTTTTCGCCTTGAGCTTGAGCGGCAGCCAGCTTTTCAGCGGCGATCTTTTCCAGTTCTGCACGGCGAACTTCGAATTCAGCCAGGGCTTCCTTCGTTGCACGGCGAGCTTGCTTGTTCGGGATCAGGAAGTTACGTGCGTAACCGTCCTTGACCTTCACGATATCGCCCAGGTTGCCCAGATTGACGACTTTTTCCAGAAGAATAATTTGCATTCGGATACTCCTTATCGCGTCGTCGGGTTAGGCCTTGTGCTGGTCGGTGTACGGCACCAGCGCGAGGAAACGTGCGCGCTTGATTGCCGTGTCCAGCTGGCGTTGATAGTGCGACTTCGTACCCGTGAGACGCGCCGGCGTGATCTTGCCGTTTTCGCCGATGAAGTCCTTCAGCGTTTCGAGGTCCTTGTAGTCGATGTGATCGACGCCAGCGGCCGTGAAACGGCAGAACTTCTTGCGCTTGAAGAGCGGATTTTGTTGCTGACGACGCTTGTCGAATTTCTTACCAGTCGGGCGGGGCATGTTCAGTCCTTTCCAATGTCCTGCAATTCTGTGATGTGAAATACCAGAGTTCTTGCGTTGCGGTGCTTTTTCGCCAGAAAGCCTGTGAAGAGCGTTTCTACGCCCATCTGACAGCCCTCCAGCTTACCGCTCGCCTCACCTGCGGCTACCGCCTGCATGGTCAGTTCGACTTGCCGGGCAATGCCGGCTTCGACGACTTCCGTGCGGTGGTGCAACGTGCAGCCTGCAATCGGAACGCCGGCGGGGGTATACCGCACCGCTTCTCGTTCAACGACGCTGGCCGTAAGTTGCAGCCGATTCATGTAGCCTTTGGCGAGAGCGACGCTTTCGTCTGGTAGCTTAAATAGTGTGTCTTAAGCCTGCGCTTCGGACGGTTGCGTAGCAGCCGACTTCTTGGCTTCTTCGCGCTGCACTTCCTTCATCATCGGCGACGGGCCGGTTTCGGCCTTCTTCATCTTGACGATCAGGTGACGCAGAACCGCGTCATTGAACTTGAATGCGTGTTCCAGCTCGTCGAGCGTGGTTTGGTCGCATTCGATGTTCATGCAGACGTAGTGAGCCTTCGCGAGTTTCTCGATCATGTAGGCCAGTTGGCGACGGCCCCAGTCTTCGATGCGGTGGATCTGGCCACCGTGCGAGGTGATCGTGCTCTTGTAACGCTCGATCATGGCGGGCACTTGCTCGCTCTGATCGGGGTGCACAATAAAGACGATTTCATAATGACGCATACACACTCCTTGTGGACTTGTGGATTAGAGCCACCCGGGCGTCTGAACCGGTGTGGCAAGTGAGAAGCCAAAGAGTGTAACCCGATTAGGGCCGGGTTGCAAGATATCCCGTTAATGCGGCGCCCGAATCGGGTGTGTTTTCAAGGGTTTAGGACGAAGCGGATAAACCGGGACAAGCGGCCGCCGCGAGTGTGCGTCCGGGAAAATCACGCCCGGAGCGCGCACACGAAGCCCGCTCAGCCCCCCTCGGTCTGCTCGCTGCCGCCCGCCAGACGGGCTTTCAGCGCCTTTTCGAGGCCGCTGAGCGCGTCCGGCGCGGCGTCGGTGACGGCCCACCAGGTCATCCCCTGCGCATTCCAGTGCGCAAGCGAGTAACCCTCGCGGGTCTGCGCCATCGAAAGCCCGGCGGCGGCTTCCGGTCCAGCATCGGCGGAGCGCGCTTCCGGAAACACGTAGACGTCGATGATGTGCTTCTGATAACGGTACACCAGCACCGCCACCCGCTGATGCGCGATGTAATCCAGGCGGCCGCCTTCAAGCGGAAAACCGTTCGCCGCGAGGTCCTCGACCGGCGGCGAATAGTCGATCCGGCCGTTGAACCATGGCTTGACCGTGTGCCGATCAGTCGAAATGACGTCGATGTCGTGGCCGGACATTTGCGCCCGCACATGGCTTTCGACCAGTTCATCGGAGAACCCGCCGCCTTGCGCCGAACGATGCTGGTTCATTGTCACGCCCACCGCCACCGCACCGAGCGCGACCACCAGCGCGACGAGCCAGCCCTGCCCGATCGTTGCGCCTGAACCTACGCCTGAGCCCGCACCGGCTGGGCGCCCCATCGCACCTTGCGGACGCAGCCAGTCGTTCAGCCAGTTACGCAGCCAACTCCGCTTCGGCCTCGGCTGTGCAGCGGCCCGCGGGGCTTCTACAGGCTCGTCAGCGGCCGCGTCACTCTCCGGGAGGGCAGCAAGAATCCGCGCCCGCAGGGCATCCGGCGCCCGGTAATAAGGCTGTGCGCGCAGCGAAGCGCTCAACGTGTGCAGGTTTTCGCTTTCGCGTCGGCAGGCGTCGCAGCTCTCGATGTGCTGCTGGACGCGCTGCGCATCCGGCGCGGGCAATTCGTGGTCGGCGTTCGCATCGAGGAGCGGCCGCGCTTCGTTACAGTCCATCTGGCGTCTCCTGGGCTAAGCCGGCAGCACTCCCGCCGGGGTTGTTGGATGGACGGCCGTTGGAGGCCGCCCGGAGTGGTGTGACAGAAGCCGTGGGCGCCGCGCCGGCACCCGGCGCCGTGGCTCGTGGCGGACTTCCACCTCCCGGATGGCCGGCCCCCTGCTTCGCCATCAGCAACGTGGCCAGCTTGCGCCTGCCCCGGGCGAGCCGCGACATCACCGTGCCAATCGGCACATCGGCCACCATCGCGATCTCCCGGTAACCCATTTCTTCAAGCTCCCGCAGGATCAGCACCTCCCGATACTCGACCGGCAACTGCGCCAGCGCCTCATGCACGAGCTTCGTGTCTTCGTCGCGGATCAGGAGCGTCTGCGGATCCGCGCCGCCCGCGCTCCAGCCGTCGAAGGTCGCCTCGTCCATGGTGTCGTCGAACTCGACCACCTCATGCGACGATGCCCGCCGCCGCCATTCCGTGTACCAGGTGCGGCGCACGATCGCCAGCAGCCACGGCCGTGCGGAGTCGCCACGGAACGTGTCGAAGAAACGAAACGCGCGCATGAATGCTTCCTGCACGACGTCGTCGGCATCGTTGGCGTTACCGCACAGCCAGCGCGCAAGGTTGTACGCGGCGTCGAGATGCGGGAGCGCCAGTTCCTGAAAACGGCGGTTCCTCGCTGCATCGGCGTCGTGCGCGCGGGCGGCATTTGAATCGGGTTGACCCACCTCGGCCCTCCGGGGCATTGCGGCTAAGCTATTGACTCGTCATCCAACATGACCGGCCGCATACCGAGTTTATTCCCGGCTTCGCGTGAAATCCGCGAAAAATTACCGTCACCCCGCACTCAATAAGTCGGACGATTCCAGTAATCCTCGCTGGCATACACCTCTTTCAGATAGTCGATGAAGTAGCGCACCTTGGCCGGCACGTAACGCTGCTGCGGATAGACCGCCAGAATGTCGTAGTCGGGCAGCGCGAATTCATCCAGCACGGTTTCCAGCTCGCCACGCGCCAGTTGCTGCTGGATTTCCCACGTGGAGCGCCAGCCGAGCCCGAGCCCTTCCGACACCCAACGATGCAGCAACTCACCATCGTTACAGTCGAGCGTGCCGCCCACCCGCACCGTCGCCAGTTTGCCGTTGCGGCGGAAGTACCAGCCGCGGTTCTGCCCGCCTTGCAGATTGAACGCAAGGCAATTGTGCTGCGGCAGATCTTCGAGCGTTTTCGGCTTGCCGTATTTGCGGAAATATTCCGGTGTGCCGCACACCACGCGCCGGTTCGACGCCAGTTTCACCGCGACGAAATTCGGATCGACCGCGCCGCCGATCCGGATCGACAGGTCGTACCCCTCGCGCACCAGGTCCACGACCCGGTCGGTCAGGTTGAACGACACCTGCAATTCGGGCTTGTCGGCGAGAAAAGGCGGTGCAAGCGGTGCGACGTGCTTGCGCCCGAACGCGGCCGGCGCCGACACGATCAGATGGCCGTTCACCGCGCGCCGTCCAGCGCTCAGTTCGTTTTCCGCCTGGTCCCACTCGGTGAGCAGGCCGCGGCAGCGCTCGAGAAACGCCGCGCCTTCCTCACTGACCACGAGACGCCGCGTCGAGCGATACATCAGCTTCACGCCGAGGCGCTTTTCGAGCGCGTCGATGCGGCGCCCGAGAATCACCGGCGACACCCCCTCCTCCAGCGCGGCGGCCGCGAGACTGCCCGCATCGGCGACGCGCACGAAAGTTTCGATTTGTTTGAAGCGGTCCATTTTTGTCTCCCCCCTCTCCTACCACCAGGCCCATTCCATACTTTTTGTTTCGAAATAAGCGACCCGGACTGATCTTATCAAACCTTTAGGTGAAGCCTACAGTTCGATCAACACCTTTGGTTTGCATATCCGTCAGCGAATTCGTCAGCCAACTTATTCGCCCACCCCAGACATTCAGGAGACATTCATGGCCAAGATGAGAGCCGTCGACGCAGCCGTGCTGGTGCTCGAAAAAGAAGGCATCAACACCGCATTCGGCGTTCCGGGCGCAGCAATCAACCCGTTCTACTCGGCCATGCGCAAGGCAGGCAGCATCAGCCACGTGCTGGCGCGTCACGTCGAAGGTGCGTCGCACATGGCCGAAGGCTATACGCGCGCCCAGCCGGGCAACATCGGCGTGTGTATCGGCACCTCGGGCCCCGCCGGCACCGACATGATCACCGGTTTGTACTCCGCTCAGGCCGATTCGATTCCTATTCTGGCTATCACGGGCCAGGCGCCGCGTGCGCGTCTGTACAAGGAAGACTTCCAGGCCGTCGATATCGAATCGATCGCCAAGCCCGTCACCAAGTGGGCCGTCACCGTGCGCGAGCCGGCGTTGGTGCCGCGCGTGTTCCAGCAGGCTTTCCACCTGATGCGCTCGGGCCGTCCGGGTCCGGTACTGGTCGACCTGCCGATCGACGTGCAGCTCGCCGAAATCGAATTCGACATCGACACCTACGAGCCGCTGCCGGTCTACAAGCCGAAAGCGACCCGCAAACAGATCGAAGCCGCGTTGAAGCTTTTGAATGACGCTGAAAAGCCGTTGATCGTCTCGGGTGGCGGCGTGCTGAACGCAGCCGCTGAAGACCTGCTGGTCGAATTCGCCGAAACCGTCGGCGTGCCGGTGATCCCGACCTTGATGTCCTGGGGCGCGATTCCCGATGACCATCCGCTGATGGCCGGCATGGTCGGCTTGCAAACCTCGCACCGCTACGGCAACGCGACGATGCTCGCCTCCGACTTCGTGCTCGGCATCGGCAACCGCTGGGCGAACCGTCACACGGGCAGCGTCGAGGTTTACACCAAGGGCCGTAAGTTCGTGCATGTGGACATCGAGCCGACGCAGATCGGCCGCGTGTTCGGTCCGGACCTCGGTATCGTCTCGGATGCGAAGTTCGCGCTCGAACTGTTCGTTGAAGTGGCGAAGGAATGGAAGGCTGCCGGCAAGCTGAAGGATCGCAGCGCATGGGTCGCCGATTGCCAGCAACGCAAGCGGACGATGCATCGCAAGACGCACTTCGACAACGTGCCGATGAAGCCGCAGCGCGTGTACGAAGAAATGAACCAGGTGTTCGGCCGCGATACGTGCTACGTGAGCACGATCGGTTTGTCGCAGATCGCCGGCGCGCAATTCCTGCACGTCTACAAGGCGCGTAACTGGATCAACTGCGGCCAGGCAGGCCCGCTCGGCTGGACGATTCCGGCAGCGCTCGGCGTGCGCGCAGCAGACCCGCAACGTCCGATCGTCGCACTCTCGGGCGACTACGACTTCCAGTTCATGATCGAAGAGCTGGCAGCCGGCGCGCAATTCAAGCTGCCGTATGTGCACGTGGTGGTAAACAACTCGTACCTCGGTTTGATTCGCCAGGCGCAGCGCGCATTCGATATGGACTTCTGCGTGCAGCTCGGCTTCGAGAACATCAACTCGCCGGAAACGAATGGCTACGGTGTGGACCACGTCGCCGTTGCCGAAGGCCTCGGTTGCAAGGCGATCCGCGTGTTCAAGCCGGAAGAACTCAAGCCGGCCCTGCTGAAAGCGCAATCGATGCTCTCCGAGTTCAACGTGCCGGTGATCGTCGAAGTGATCCTCGAACGTGTGACCAACATTTCGATGGGCACCGAAATCGACGCGATCAACGAGTTCGAAGATCTGGCCGAGAAGCGCGAAGACGCGCCGACGGCAATCAGCATGCTCGACTGAGCTCTCCGACTTTGCAGTAGATGAGCGCGATTCAGCAGCGTAGCCATTCAACGCCACTGAATCGCCTCATGAAGTTATTCCACTGACCGACCAGCGAGACAAAAAGCACCATGCCGAAATTTGCAGCGAATCTCACCATGCTGTTCAACGAAGTCCCGTTCCTCGACCGCTTTGCGGCAGCAGCGGACGCGGGCTTCAACGCCGTCGAATTCCTGTTTCCGTATCCGTATCAGATCGCTGAATTGAGCGAACGTCTGCAGCAGAACCGTTTGAAACTCGTGTTGCACAACCTGCCCGCGGGCAACTGGGAAGCGGGCGAACGCGGCATCGCGTGCCTGCCGGATCGCGTAGGCGAGTTTCAGGAAGGTGTCGGCCGTGCGATCGAATACGCGAAGGCCCTGAAGGTGCCGCAACTGAACTGCCTCGTCGGCATTCCGACTGCAGGCGTCGATGCGGACAAGGCGCGCTCGACGATCGTCGACAATCTGCGCTTCGCCGCGGGCGAACTGAAAAAAGCCGGCATCAAGCTGCTGGTCGAGCCGTGCAATTCGTACGACATCCCCGGCTTCGCGCTGAACCGTTCGGGCGAAGGCCTCGACGTAATTCGCGCGGTGGGTTCGGACAATCTGTTCCTGCAATACGACATCTATCACATGCAACGGATGGAAGGGGAACTCGCGGCAACGATCAAGAAGAATCTGCCGCAGATCGCGCACGTCCAGCTCGCCGACAACCCCGGCCGCAACGAACCGGGCACCGGCGAAATCAACTACCCGTTCCTGTTCGACCTGCTCGACTCGCTCGGCTATGAAGGCTACGTCGGTTGCGAATACAAGCCGCGCACGACCACCGCCGCCGGCCTCGGCTGGGTGCAGAGCGTGGCCGGGCAAACCCGCGGCGCAGCCCACGCCGCTGCCTGATCGACTTAACGATCGGCTCATTGATCACTCAGGCACATCACCCCAAACAACACTGGAGATTTAGACACATGGCAAAGATCGGTTTCATCGGCCTCGGCATCATGGGCGCGCACATGGCGCGCAACCTCATCAAGGGCGGTCATTCGCTGTTCGTGAATGGCGCTTATCCGGTGCCGGAAGATCTGAGCAAGACGACCACCGTGGTCGCGAATTCGACCGCTGTCGCACAAGCTGCCGACATCGTCATCATCATGGTGCCGGACACGCCTGACGTCGCCAACGTGCTGTTCGCGGACGACGGCGTCGCCGCGGGCCTCACGCAGGGCAAGCTGGTGATCGACATGAGCTCGATCTCGCCGCTCGACACGCAAGCCTTCGCGAAGAAGATCAACGCGCTGGGCGTCGACTACCTGGATGCACCGGTTTCGGGGGGCGAAGTCGGCGCGCGTGAAGCGTCGCTGACGATCATGGTCGGCGGTCCGGAAAAAGCGTTCGCATTGGCTAAGCCGCTGTTCGAACTGATGGGCAAGAATATCTCGCTGATCGGCGACAACGGCGCGGGTCAAACCTGCAAGGTCGCGAACCAGATCATCGTCGCGCTGAACATCGAAGCGGTGGCCGAAGCCCTGCTGTTCGCGTCGCGCTCGGGCGCCGATCCGGAGCGTGTGCGCAAGGCATTGATGGGCGGTTTCGCTTCGTCGCGCATTCTCGAAGTGCATGGCGAGCGTATGACCAAGCGCAAGTTCGATCCGGGTTTCCGCATCGAACTGCACCAGAAGGATCTGAACCTCGCCCTCGACGGCGCACGCAAGCTCGGCATCGCCCTGCCGCACACGGCAAGCGCGCAGCAACTGTTCAGCGTATGCGCGGCGAATGGCGGCAAGGCATGGGATCACTCGGCCATGGTGCGCGCGCTCGAAATCATGGCGAACTACGAAGTCGCGCAAGCGCCGGGTAGCGAAGCCAAGGCAGCTTAAGCAACAACAAGGTTGCCGTGACGGTTGCGGTTTCAACGTGACCGTCGTGGCAACGCAGGTGGGGCGCCCGGTTCGTCGTGCGGCATGCATGGCGAAACGGGCAAATCGTGCCGCTCTGGGCTGAGAGCGGCAAGTGGGGTCCGCAGCGGCACCCGGCGGCGCCGGGGAAGCCTTGGTCGGTCAGACGTCGTCGTCGGGTGTCCGGCTGTCGGATTTCAAATTTATGCGTTTTCCGCCAATCTCTCGCAGCGGCTGCATCATGCATGCCGCCTGCCAGTACCTCTCCTTGCAGGTCTCCTCCCACGTGTGCTCGCAAGTCCGCTTGCATTTGCTTGCAACTCCGCGCCCGCGGCACGACCTTTTTTGACACATCCCTCCCCGCTTTTCTCCTACACTCGTTGAGTCTGGTTGCTGGCGTATCAGCGTTCACGTGCGGCTTGCCGATCATCGCGGCACATGTGCTTCGTTTCATTCGCCCGATTCGCAACCAGAGTTCAACCCGTGAGCGGAATGTGCTTGCGCCGGTAACCCCTCTGCAAAGGATTCAGCATGAGCATTTTTGGTGACATCGTAAACAAGCTCTTCGGCAAAGCGAAGCCCGACCAGCCTGCGCCTGCGGTTGAGCCGACACCGGATCCGGCAGCGGCACAAGCTGCCGCACCAGACGCTGCGCCGGCACCGCCGCCGCTGACTGACGTCGACGTCGCGGTCGTCATGGACCAGTTCGTGAGCGAGAGTGGGCAAACGTTGAACTGGCGCACGTCGATCGTCGACACGCTGAAAGCGCTCGGCGTCGACAGCAGCCTCGAGCATCGCAAGCAACTCGCCCAGGAACTGAAGTACAGCGGCGACACGAACGATTCGGCAAGCATGAACATCTGGCTGCACAAACAGGTAATGCAAGCACTGGCGGCGAACGGCGGGAAGTTGCCTCCGGATCTGGCGTCCTAAATGCTTGCCCGCGCCGCCTGTTTCCGGCGATAGCGATCAACCTTAGAGCGTGTTAGGCACTTTGAAGAACTGGCACTGCGTGAACGAGCATAAGCATTGCGAAGACCACGAAATGAAGCCCGGCAAGCGTTTCGGGTAGTCGTTCGTAATCACGTGCGAGACGGCGGAAACGGTTGAGCCAGCCAAAGCTGCGCTCGACCACCCACCGCCGGGGCAGCAGTACAAAGCCCTTTTTCGCTTCTTCCAGTTTGATCACCTGCAGTTCAATGCCTTCATCGAGTGCGGCCTGCGCTGGCTCTTTGCCTGTGTATCCCTGATCGGCAAATGCCACCTTGACCGTGTGTCCCGTTACCTGCTGGACCTGACGCGCAAGCTCTGCTACCTGTGCGCGCTCCTGTTCATTGGCAGGTGTCACATGTACCGCCAGCAACTGTCCCAGGGTGTCCACCGCAATGTGAACCTTGCTGCCGCGCTTGCGCTTATAACCGTCATAGCCCGCGCGTGGCCCGCTCTCGCAGGTCGACTGTATCGTGCGGCCATCCAGGATGACGGCGCTGGGCTGTCCCTGCCGTCCCTGTGCCACGCGTATCACCGAGCGCAGGTCGCTGACCATGTGCTCAAAACAGCCTGCCTGCAACCAGCGTTGCGTCTGCTGATACACCAACTCCCAAGGTGGAAAATCATTGGGTAGCATCCTCCAGGGCGCGCCGGCCCGAGCCATCCAGCGCAATGCATCAAACATGTCGCGCAGTTCGTATTTGCGCTGCGGCGCGGTGACGTCCATCAGCGTCAGATAAGGTGCCGCGAAGCTCCATTCTTCGTCGGACACATCGGTCGGATACCCTTTGCGGTCTGCTCTTTTCATCCCGCCAGGATACCAGGTCTCACACAAAGTGCCTAACACGCTCTAAGCTGAAACGGCAACGCGGCGCTCGGGTCGATGACCTGGGCGCCGCGTTGTCATTCAAGCTTCATGTGCGGGACACGGTTCTGACTTTGAACCAGGCTGCCCGCGCTCAATCAATCAGTACATATCGAAAGTCTTCTGCAACGCCACCGGCCCTGTGCCGCCCGCGGCCAATGCCAGCATCAGCAGCACGCGCGCCTTGTACGGATTCAGCGAACCCGCGCTGACGAAACCGAGTGCGTCGTCGGCGGCCGCGCCGTTGCGCATCACATGCCCTGAACCCACGCGCGACGCACGCACCACCACGACGCCTTGCGAAGCGGCATCGGCCAGCGCCTGCTGCACCGAAGCGTGAATCGAGCCGTTGCCTGTGCCCGCCACGACAATACCGCGCACACCAGCGGCGACCAGCGCGTCCACGGCAATGCGCGAAACGCCCGCGTAGCTCACGACGATCTCCACATGCGGCCACTTCGCGCCGATCACGAATTCGGTCGCGAGCGTATGCGGACGCACCACGCTGCGCTGGAATTCGACGCGGCCGTCCTGCACCCAGCCGAGCGCGCCGATATCCGGAGACTGGAAGGCGTCAACCGCGTACGTGCTCGTCTTGACCACGTCGCGTGCGCTGTGAATCTTGTTGTTGAACGCCACCAGCACGCCCTGCCCACGCGAACCCGCGTGCGCCGCGACCGTCACGGCGTTCAGCAGATTCAGCGGGCCATCGGCGGACAGCGCCGACGCCGGGCGCATGGCTGCCGTCAGCACGACCGGCTTGTCCGACTTGACCGTCAGATGCAGCAGATAGGCGGTTTCTTCGAGTGTATCGGTGCCATGTGTGACCACCACTCCGTCGACGTCATCGTCGGCGAGCAGCGTGTTGATGCGCTGCGCGAGCGTGGTCCACAGTGACATTTCCATGTCTTTACTGTCGACGCTGGCAATCTGCTCGGGCGCGATGCGCGCCACCGTGGACAAGGCCGGCACCACGGCCAGCAATTGCTCGACGCCGACCACACCGGCCTGGTAGCCTGATGTGTTGGTGGCGTCCGCGGCCGCGCCGGCGATCGTGCCGCCGGTCGCCAGCACGGCGATGCGCGGCAGCAGCGGCGTAGCGCCTTCGCCTGAAGGTGTGGCGGGGGAAGAAGTCAAAGTATTCATGGCGGCGATTGTAAGCGATGCGCCGCGCGCCGCCATGCGTGAAAAAACGGATACCCGTTCGTTTCGGAGCTGGGTGAGGCCGGCGCTCCGTGCGCCACGCGTTTGCGCGGCGTTTACATCAAGGCCGCCCGCAGCCCGCTTGAAAATCGCACGTTTGGTGCCGCAATGAATTCACGAGGCGCCGCGCGTGCCCTGCGCCGAACCGTGACGATCCGGCGCATCCCTCAAACCGCTTCGCGCAACTGTGCAGCGATTTCCGCTTCATTCAACTGCGGCGCGAACATTTCGATCAGCCGGTACGCGTATGCGCGCAGGAACGCGCCCTTGCGCAGGCCGACCCGCGTCGTGCTCGCTTCGAACAGATGCTGCGTATCCAGCGCGACCAGTTCTGTGTCGCGCTTCGGATCGTAGGCCATCGCGGCAACCACGCCGATGCCCATGCCGAGTTCGACGTACGTCTTGATCACGTCGGCATCGATGGCGGTCAACACGACGTCAGGCAACGCACCCGCTTTCGCGAACGCCTGGTCGATGTGCGAGCGGCCCGTGAAGTCCTGGTCGTACGTGACGATCGGGAATTCGGCAATCTCGTCGAGCGTCAGATTTTCGCGGCCCACCAGCGGATGCCCCTTCGGCACGACCACGACGTGATGCCACGAATAGCACGGGAACGTGACGATATCGGGAAAGCGGTCGAGCGCTTCCGTCGAAATACCGATGTCCGCTTCGCCGTTGATGATCATCTGCGCAATCTGTTGCGGGCTGCCCTGGCGCAGCGCCAGATGCACCTTCGGGAACACCTCGGTGAATTGACGGATCACCTTCGGCAGCGCGTAACGCGCCTGGGTGTGAGTCGTCGCCACGACGAGGTGGCCGCTGTCCTGATCGGCATATTGACGCGCGACGCGGCGCAGATTCTCCGCATCGAGCAACATCCGCTCGATCAACTGATGCACCGCCTTGCCCGGCTCGGTGAGGCCCGTCAGACGCTTGCCGCGCCGGATGAAAATATCGACGCCGAGCTCGTCTTCCAGATCCTTGATCTGTTTCGACACACCCGACTGCGACGTGTACAACACGTTCGCCACCTCAGTCAGATTCATGTTCTGACGCACGGCCTCGCGCACAAAGCGCAATTGCTGAAAGTTCATCTGTATGTCTCCGGTTGAGCCAGAGTTGAGTTATTAGAGTTTGATTGAAACGCCGAGTGTTGTTGCGCTGCCTGTGTTGCCGCTTGCGTTGCTGCTCGTGGCGCCGCCTATTGCGCCGGAAATACGCGCAACGCGCGCGGCACCGCCGTCACGCCGTCGCCGATCGACAGTTGCAGATCGCGCCACGATTCGCGATCGAGTTCCGCCTCGAGCACATTGCCTTCACGGCCGGCCAGTTCGACACGCACCGAGCCGCCGAGCGTCACCACGCGCCGCACGTCGACCACAATGCCTTCGCGATGGCCGGACGCTTGCGGATACAACTGCAGATCGTGCGGACGTACATACGCGAACGCCGGTCCGCTGAAACCAGCCGTGATCGCGACCGGCAACGCCGCGCCGTCGACCACGAAGCCGCTTGCGTCCACATTGCCATGCAGACGGTTCGCCGCGCCGAGAAACTCGTAGACGAACGAAGTTTGCGGATGGTCGTACACGTCCTGCGGACTGCCCACCTGCTCCACATGTCCACGATTCAACACGACGATACGGTCGGCCACTTCGAGCGCCTCTTCCTGATCGTGCGTGACGAAGATCGTCGAGATATGCAGATCGTCATGCAAACGACGCAGCCAGCTGCGCAACTCCTTGCGCACCTTCGCGTCCAGCGCGCCGAACGGTTCGTCGAGCAGCAGCACTTTCGGTTCGACAGCCAGCGCACGCGCCAACGCAATCCGCTGGCGCTGGCCACCCGACAGTTCCGACGGGTAGCGTTGCGCGAGCCAGTCGAGTTGCACGAGCTTCAGCAGTTCATGCACCTTCTCGCGAATCACCGCTTCCGAAGGCCGTTCCTTGCGGGGCTTCACACGCAAGCCGAACGCCACGTTCTCGAACACCGTCATATGACGGAACAGCGCGTAATGCTGGAACACGAAGCCGACTTCACGCTCGCGCGCACCAACCGTCGCCACGTCCTGGCCTTGCAGCACGACCTGGCCGGCATCCGCATATTCGAGGCCGGCAATCACACGCAGCAAGGTGGTCTTGCCACAACCCGAAGGCCCGAGCAGCGCAACCAGTTCGCCCGGGGGAAAGTCGAGCGATACGTTATCGAGCGCGACGAAATCGCCAAAGCGCTTTTGCAGGTTACGAACGGTGATACCCATTACAGCTCTCCTTGCTTGAGCGCGTGTTGATGCGATGCATGCGTTGCATTGACGGACTGTGAAGCGGACTGTGAAGCAGACTGTGAAGCGGACGGCGGCGTGACCGGCCCTGCATACGCCGGCACATCGCGCGCGGCCGACAGTTCCGCCGACATATGGCGCTCGGCGAGCAGCTTCAGGCCGAGCGTGACGAGTGCGAGCAAGGCCAGCACCGACGCCACGGCAAACGCCGCCGAGAAGTTGTATTCGTTATAGAGAATTTCGACGTGCAGCGGCATCGTGTCGGTCTGGCCGCGAATGTGGCCGGACACCACCGACACCGCGCCGAACTCGCCCATCGCCCGCGCGTTGCACAGAATCACGCCGTACAGCAGGCCCCATTTCACGTTCGGCAGCGTGACGCGCCGGAAGATCTGCCAGCCCGAAGCGCCGAGCACGTGCGCAGCTTCTTCTTCGTCGTTGCCTTGCGCCTGCATCAGCGGAATCAGTTCACGCGCGACGAATGGGAACGTGACGAAGATCGTCGCCAGCACGATGCCCGGCACCGCGAAGATGATCTGCACGTTGTGGTCCTGCAGCCACGGGCCGAACCAGCCTTGCGCGCCGAACATCAGCACGTAGATCAAACCGGAGATCACCGGCGAGACCGAGAACGGCAGATCGATCAACGTGGTCAACAATGCCTTGCCACGGAACTCGAACTTGGCGATACACCATGACGCCGCGAGGCCGAACACGAGATTCAGCGGCACGGCGATCGCAGCCGTGATCACGGTGAGCTTGATGGCCGACAACGCATCCGGATCGACCAGCGATTCCAGATAGAAGCCAATGCCCTTGCTCAAGGCCTGATAGAACACGGCGACGAGCGGCACGACGAGGAACAGCGCGAGAAACAGCAACGCGATGCCGGTCAGAATCCAGCGCACGACGGGGGGTTCAGTAACCGGATCGGGCCGGCGCGCGATATTGAGCGGCGCGCGTGGCGCCACGGCGACGGTCGTGGCATCCGCGCCATTCAGAGAGTTGCGGCTCATTGCACACCTCCGCCGACGCCGATCGCCGCCACACTCGCGGCGGCAGGCGCCGGGCCTGCGCCGCCACGCCCTGTCCGGCGCTGCAGATACCACTGCAGCGTATTGATCAACAACAGCATCAGGAACGACACCACCAGCATCACGACCGCAATCGCGGTGGCGCCGGCGTAATCGTATTGTTCGAGTTTGGTAATGATCAGCAGCGACGTGATTTCCGATTTCATCGGCACGTTACCGGCGATGAAAATCACCGAGCCGTATTCGCCGAGCGCCCGCGCGAACGCCAGCGCGAAACCCGTGAGCAAAGCCGGGAACACCGCAGGCAACACCACGCGCCGAAACGTCAGCCAACGCGACGCGCCGAGGCACGCAGCCGCCTCTTCCTGTTCGCGCTCGAACTCTTCGAGCACCGGCTGCACGGTCCGCACCACGAACGGCAAACCGATAAAGGTCAGCGCGATCAGCACACCGGCCGGCGTGAAAGCGATCTTGATGCCGAGCGGTTCGAGAAACTGTCCGATCCAGCCGTTGCCCGCATACACCGCCGCAAGCGAAATACCGGCCACGGAGGTCGGCAAGGCGAACGGCAGATCAACCACCGCGTCGACGATACGTTTGAACGGGAACGTATAACGCACCAGCACCCACGCGACCAGAAAGCCGAACACCGCGTTGATCAGCGCGCCGCCGAGGGCCGAGAAAAACGTCAGGCGATACGACGCGAGCACGCGCGGCGAACTCACCGCGCGCACGAACTGAGGCCAGTCAAGCGTCGCGGTCTTGAGAAAGGTCGCCGCAAGCGGAATCAGCACCACGAGGCTCAGATAAGCCACCGTGATGCCGAGTGTCAGGCCAAAACCGGGCAAGGCGCTCGGTTTTCGGAAGGTCAACGTCGTCATGCTCAGTACTCTTTCAGGGTTGAGGCCGGCGGCTCTTTTTCCGGCCGCCTGGCTGGCCAAAAAGCGCGCCTCGCGGGCGCGCTTTCTGGCGAAGTGTGACTACGCGCTCAACTGCGGCGTCTAACTGTGCATCTGGTCCGGCTGACTACCCGTTACTGCGGCGAGTAGATCGAATCGAACACACCGCCGTCGGCAAAGTGCGTCTTCTGCGCGTTCGCCCAGCCGCCGAACGAATCGTCCACCGTGTACAACTTCAGCTTCGGGAACTTCGAGGTCAGCTCGGCCGGCACCTTGCTCGAACGCGGACGGTAGAAGTTCTTCGCGGCGATTTCCTGACCTTCCTCGCTGTACAGGAAGTTCAGATACGCTTCCGCTACCTTGCGCGTGCCGTGCTTGTCGACCACCTTGTCCACCACCGCAACCGGCGGCTCGGCCAGAATGCTCACCGACGGCACGACGATTTCAAACTTCTCCGGACCGAATTCCTTCAGGGAGAGGAACGCCTCGTTTTCCCACGCGATCAGCACGTCGCCGATACCGCGTTGCACGAAGCTGGTGGTCGCGCCACGCGCGCCCGAATCCAGCACGCCGGCATTCTTATAGAGCTTGCCGACGAACTCCTTGGCCTTCTGGTCATTGCCGCCCGGCTGATGTTCAGCATAGGCCCATGCGGCCAGGTAGTTCCAGCGCGCGCCACCCGACGTCTTCGGATTCGGCGTCACGATCGACACACCCGGCTTGATCAGATCGTCCCAATCCTTGATGTGCTTCGGATTACCCTTGCGTACCAGAAACACGATCGTCGACGTGTACGGCGACGCGTTGTCCGGCAAACGTTTTTGCCAGCCCTTGTCGAGCAAACCCTTGTTGGCCAGCGCGTCGATATCATAGGCAAGCGCCAAGGTCACGACGTCCGCCTGCAAACCGTCCAGCACCGAGCGTGCTTGCGCACCCGAGCCGCCGTGCGACTGCTTGAAGGTGATCGTCTCGCCCGTTTTCGCCTTCCATTCCTTGCCGAATGCCTGGTTGACGTCCTGGTACAGCTCGCGTGTCGGGTCGTACGACACGTTCAGCAGCGTCGTGTCGGCTGCCTGTGCCTGAACCGTGACGCCGACCGCGGCGATCGTACCGACTGCGCCGAATGCGAGCGCCGCGATAAGTTTTCTGGTCTTGCCTGCCAGCCCCGTGCCCTGATGGTTCATTCCAACTTTCTCCGCGTTGTTGTCCGCTGAAACAGCGTGTGGTGTTGTTTTGCGTCGCGGTCACGTGCACATGAGCGCCAACTCGAAGGGCAGTCTATCGAAGAGCTTTCATCATTAAAAATAATGTTTCTTCATTCTTTAATACGCAAAAGTGGTAATGACGGCCGGATAAGGCGTTGCGGCACGCAAACGGGTGTTAAAGCGTCCATTTACGACGCTGGAACGCCACCCCAGGACACGAACTTAAAGTAAAGCTTGAATTGCGCGGAATACTGTATAAAAATACAGGCACCTGTTCATACATACAGTGGCGCCATGACCAAACTCACCGCACGACAGCAGCAGGTTTTCGATCTGATCCGCCGGGCCATCGAACGCACCGGCTTTCCGCCCACCCGCGCGGAGATCGCCGCCGAGCTGGGTTTCAGCTCGGCCAACTCGGCAGAAGAGCATCTGCGCGCCCTCGCCCGCAAGGGCGTGATCGAACTGGCGGCCGGCGCATCGCGTGGTATTCGCCTGCTGGGCGGATCGGAAGATTCTCCGTACCAGTTCACGCTGCCGCACGCCAGCATCATGCAACTGTCGTTGCCGCTGATCGGCCGCGTTGCCGCGGGTAGCCCGATCCTCGCGCAGGAACATATCTCGCAGCACTACGCGTGCGATCCGGCACTGTTCTCGAGCAAGCCGGACTACCTGCTGAAGGTACGTGGGCTGTCCATGCGCGACGCGGGCATCTTCGACGGCGACCTGCTCGCCGTGCAGAAGAAAAGCGAAGCCAAAGACGGCCAGATCATCATCGCGCGGCTTGGCGACGACGTGACGGTCAAGCGCTTGAAGCGCCGCCCGAACGGTATCGAGCTGATCGCCGAGAACCCTGATTACGACAACATCTTCGTTGAAACCGGCAGCGCGGAATTTGCGCTCGAGGGCATCGCCGTCGGGCTGATCCGCCCGGGCGAGTTCTAACTGCCCACTCGTACGCCAAACCCAAAGCTGCCCCAACGTTGAATCGCCTGGAGAGACTCATGGAACGCCTTGCCCGCCTGCTGCCTTTTCGCCAGTTCGGTCGTTTGCGTCATCTGCGCAAGCTGGTGCCGTGTTCGCTGATCGAGGCGTCCTCCGCCAGTACTCCATCGCTATCGCTGTTCGACGCGGCCGCCGGCGTATCGGGCTTGCCGTCCTCGTTGCCGGCTTTTGCTCGCGTGTCGTTGAATTCGGGGCTGAATACGGCTGAACCCGCACGCCGTGCGCCGGTACGCGTGTATCACGGACCGTCGCGGCTGATCATGGTCGGCACGGTAGACGCGGTGTGCCGCATGATCGATCGTTGCATCGCCGATGAAGCCAACGTGCACGGCGCGGTGTTCGAGTCATAAGCTGCATTGCGCGTGCACCGCATTCCATTGCGGCTGCACGACGCGCGACACCCGGCGTATGTTGTTCACCCGCTAACGCCGTTTCGGATATCGCATCGCCTGGGATCGTTTTTGCGTGGCCGCGGTCCACGTTAGATCACACCTGATGGAGAGTCCCACTCGATGGCAGTTTCAACACGCACGAAACGCAGCGCCGCCCGGCCACTGATCGTCACCTTGATTGTGATTGTGGTGATTGCCGCGTTGGGGTTCTGTTACGCGTCGCCTTATATGGCGCTGAATACCCTCAAACGCGCGGCGGATGCGCGTGATGCGCAAACCGTCAATGAATACGTCGACTTTCCCGCGTTGCGCGAGAGCCTGAAGCAGCAGGTCACCGGCCTGCTGACGCGCCGGCTCGACGGGCAAGGCAACGGCAATCCGCTCGCGGCGATTGGCGCGATGATCGGCGTGGCCTTGATCGGTCCGCTGGTCGACGCTTATGCAACACCCGACGGTGTCGCGGCATTGCTGAACGGCATGCCGCCGCGCGGCAACCCGGGCGAGCGCCCTCCTGTTCCGGCTGGCGCCGGAAATCCGCCGGCCGCCACCGCGGCGGCACCCGAACCGGCGCCCGCTGTTGCGGGCAACAACGGAAACAGCGCCACGCCGCCACAACCGCCGCAAACCACGGCGGGCTACCGCGGCCTTAATGAGTTCGTCGTCAGCTATCAGCATGGTGCTGGTGACGCGCGTTACTCGGCGATCTTGCGGCGCGAAGGCTTGTTCACATGGAAGCTGGCGGCGGTTAATCTGAACGAGTGATCGCCCGGCGCTCGCTATCGACTTGAGCGTATGAGCGAATCACAGTTTGGCCGAAGCGAACGCGGCGATCGCTTCGGCCACATGGCTCATTCAACTCATTCAATCCAGTCCACGCGCTTCGCCCCGCCGTGCGTCAGGCCGCCGCCGCTTGCTGCTGCTCCTGCGCGGAAGAGCACGCCACCAGAATGCTGCACGAGACCCGATCGAGCAGCGGGGTATTGCCCGCGCCCATCCACCATCGTGATAGCCCGGTGCGGCAACGATGGCCGACCACCACGAGGTCGACATGCAATTCGTTAGCGAGATTGGCGATCTCGTCGATCGGATGGCCAAACGCAAAATGTCCTTGCGCGGTCACGCCGCGTTCGGTGAGCCAGTCCACCCCTTCCTGCAGGATGTCGCGAGCTGTTTTTTCGAAACTGCCGCAGGCCACATCGGTCAGCAGGCCCGCGCTTTGCGCAATGCTCGAGCGCATGTCGACCACTGATAGTAAGTGCGTTTCCGCCTTCAGATCCAACGCCAGGTCGGCGCCGCAACGTAACGCTTTGCGGCCTTCGCGCGAGCCGTCGTAGCACAGCAGGATTTTCTGGTAGCTCGCCATGATTTTTCTCCCATCCGCGAGGAACGCGGTCTGAATGAATCATGGTGCGCCGCAATTCAGGTTGCAAGGGATGGAAAACGCTAAGTGCGCCCTAAACCGGTGCGCGCTGGATTTGTGGCGGGTTTGGGCTGGGTTTGAGTCACCCACGAGCCTTTGCCGCAGCGCAAGAAACGCCGCCGGCGCATCCGGTGGCGATCAATTCCTCGCTGCCGATGCCATAGAATGAGCGGCCTTGCCGGCCATTTGCGTCTTTTCCCGGAGCCTCGATCGATCCATGTCTGAAGCCGCCATTGAATTCCACCAGGTTAAAAAAAGCTACGGCGATAAGACGGTCGTCGACGGACTGTCGTTTCATGTCAACGCCGGCGAATGTTTCGGCCTGCTGGGCCCGAATGGCGCAGGCAAGACCACCACGTTGCGCATGCTGCTCGGCATCGCCGCACCGGATGCCGGCACGATCCGCCTGTGCGGCGAGCCGATTCCCGGCCGCGCGCGTGTGGCCCGGGCGCGTGTCGGCGTCGTGCCTCAGTTCGACAATCTCGATCCCGATTTCACAGTCCGCGAAAACCTGCTGGTGTTCGGCCGCTACTTCAGTCTGAGCGCCGCGCAATGCCGCGAGATGGTGCCGTCGCTGCTCGAATTCGCGCGACTCGAGAGCAAGGCGGATGCACGTGTGAGCGAACTGTCGGGCGGCATGAAGCGGCGCCTGACGCTGGCTCGCGCGCTCGTCAACGATCCCGACGTGCTGATCATGGACGAGCCGACCACCGGCCTCGATCCGCAAGCGCGCCACCTGATCTGGGAACGGCTGCGCTCGCTGCTTGCACGTGGCAAGACCATTCTTCTGACCACGCACTTCATGGAAGAAGCCGAACGGCTGTGCCACCGCCTCTGCGTAATCGAGGAAGGCCGCAAGATCGCCGAAGGCGCGCCGAGGGCACTGATCGCATCCGAGATCGGCTGTGATGTGATCGAAATCTTCGGACCCGATCCGGTTGCGTTGCGCGACGAATTGGCGCCGCTTGTCGAGCGCACCGAGATCAGTGGCGAGACGCTCTTCTGCTATGTGAACGACGCACAGCCCGTGCATGCCCGGCTCAAGCAACGCGCCGATCTGCGCTACCTGCATCGTCCCGCGAATCTGGAAGATGTGTTCCTGCGTCTGACCGGGCGCGAAATGCAGGACTGACGCGTACCGACATCGGCTCAGCTCGCAATCCTCTACAGCTATAACGACACGGCAAGAGACACAATGGACGCACGCACTTACGAACCGCACGGCGAGACACCGCCGAAGCAGGAGACCTTCGCCGCTTTCCCGGCCAACGCCGTCAACTGGATTGCGGTGTGGCGCCGCAACTATCTTGTCTGGCGCAAGCTCGCGATTGCGTCGATGTTCGGCAATCTTGCCGATCCAATGATCTACCTGTTCGGCTTGGGTTTTGGACTTGGGCTGATGGTCGGGCACGTCGACGGCGTGTCGTATATCGCGTTTCTTGCTGCGGGCACGGTGGCATCGAGCGTGATGATGTCGGCGAGTTTCGAGTCGATGTATTCGGGTTTTTCGCGCATGCACGTACAGCGCACGTGGGAGGCGATCATGCATACGCCGCTCACGCTCGGCGACATCGTGCTTGGCGAGGTGATGTGGGCGGGCAGCAAGTCGATGCTATCGGGCGCGGCGATCATGCTGGTCGCTGGGGGTCTCGGCTATGCGAATTTTCCATCGATGTTGCTGGCGTTGCCGGTGATCGTGCTGACGGGGCTCGCGTTCGCGAGTGTCGCGATGGTGGTGACGGCGCTGGCTCCGTCGTATGACTTTTTTATGTTTTATCAGACGTTGGTGTTGACGCCGATGTTGCTGTTGTCTGGGGTGTTCTTTCCTGTTTCACAGTTGCCGGCTGCGGCGCGGGTAGTGACTGGGCTTTTGCCGTTGGCGCATGCAGTTGATCTGATTCGGCCGGCTATGCTGGGGCGGCCTGTTGATGGGGCGGTTTTGCATGTTGCCGTGCTGGTGGTTTATGCGGTGGGTGGGTTTGTTGTTTCGGCGGTTTTGTTTCGGCGGAGGATGATGAAGTAGGGGTTTGGGGTTGGGGCCTATGGCCGGTTTTTTTTTGCCTGCGCGGCGCTTTTGTCAGTGTTCCTGGGGCTTTGGCCTTTCCTTGTTTTGTTAGTGGTCTATTAGTGTTGCCCCTGTGCGGGGCGGCACTTACTTTCTTTGCCGCAGCAAAGAAAGATAAGCAAAGAAAGCGGCTCAAACCGCCAATGCTAAGTGGGCACCGTAGCCTGCAAGTGGTAGTGGTGCATCTGGAATCCGTGTTCTCGCGCGTTCAGCGTTAGTGACAAAGGTGTCATCAGCTCCCACTCCGCACTGCGTGCGTCGCGGACGGGTTTGCATGGGAAACCACGGGCTTCGGTTGAGGTCCGTGGGGGCCGTCGGCTTCGCCTCGGCGACACGCCCCTGCACTCACACGGAAACCCTACTTAAAATCATATGTCGGTATGCCGCAATCACGGGCACGATCACTATCGCAGTCGCAGTCGCAGTCACAGTCACAGTTGCGGTTGCGGTTGCAATCACAGTGGCTGTGCAATGACGAGCCGCGGCTCGATGGCAAGGCATGAGCGCCAAAACGTAGCGGGTGGTTTTAAGAAGTACTCTTCGGCGCGCGCAGCGCCGCCGGAAGTATGACGCCCTTGTCACTGGCGCGTGCAGGTGCACGAACACAGATTCCAGATGCACCACTACCCTGAGCGAGCTGCGGGACCCGCTTAGCAGGGGTTTCTAGCCGCTTTCTTTTGCCTACTTTTCTTTGCGGCGGCAAAGAAAAGTAGGTGCCGCCCCGCACAGGGGCAACGCTAATAGACCACTAACAAATCAAGGAAAGGCCAAAGCCCTAAGAACACTGACAAAAGCGCCACGCAGGCAAAAAACCTCAAACCTTAATCCTCATCATCCGTCCACGGAATATCAACATCAGAAATAAAAGCCACCGTCGCAAACGGCCCCCCATCCTGACGCCCGATCTTCCCATCAGCCCGTTGCCATTCAACTCTGAACACCGTCGCCGGATCATCGGCAATCAACCGCACCGTCCGAACCTCATCCGGGTCCTGCTCCTCGACAGGGCCATCAAGCGACACCTGCAATTCCTGCGGCCACAACCCATCAGTCGGATCGTAAATCTTGTCGCCGTCCGGAATCAGCGTGAATGCCTCCACGCCAATCGTCGCCGATGCCTCGACGATCATCTTGCCCAACGCGCGCAGCAACGCCGTCGCCCGTGCCGAGTTGGCCTGGCGAATTGCAAGATCCCCGCGCGTCAGCGCCTGCTCAAGTTTTGGGTTTGTTTTTTGTTGCGCCATTCGATGTCCTGAGTCCTATCGCTCTGTTGTGGACGGCACGCCTGTTCATCACGCACCGTGCTCCATTTTTCGGGCTGAATCCTACCACTGGTATGGGCCACAGCACCGCCAGCCGCGCAGCAGAGGCCGACCAACCCGCCCCGTCCCCACAGTTTAGGTCGTGATTCGCCGTCCGGCAGGGAGATTTGCCTTTCAACGCGCTTCGCCGCGCTTTCGAGCCGGCTTTGGCACTGCAGCATTCGTGGGCCTGGCGCCGCCGATTTCTGCGATGAGGTGGTCGCGGAACGCCTTCACCGACGGCGGCAACTCCCGTCCAGCCATCGTCTGCACCTGGATGCTGCGCTGGCGCAGTTGTGGATGCGTCAGCGGCATCGCGACGAAGCCGTCGCCGGCGTAACGGTCGCGCACCGACAGCAGCCCCGTGAACATGATCGCCCCGGACTTCTGCGCGTAACGGTACATCGCGCCGCTATTGTTGCAGGTGAGATCGGGCTCGAGCAGCACGCCTTCAAGCGCGCAAGTGATATCGATCAACTGCCGGATCGTCGTGCCAGGCTCTGGCAGCACCAGCGGATAGCGCTGCAGTTCAGCGAGCGACACCTTCGCGCGCCCGGCCAGCGGATGATCGGCGCGCAGCAGCGCCAGCACCGGCGCCCGCTCGGTGTGTTCGACCTTGACGCCCTTTTCCGGCGCGAGACTGAACGTCAGCGCGAGATCGGCGTCGCCATCGCGCACCCGGCGAGTGGCCTCGCCCGGCGGCATCACGGAGAGCGTGAAGTCGATCCCGGGGTAGTGATGGCGGAACGCCGCCATCGCGCTGGGCAGGAAATCCGCGGCGAACCCCTCCGAACTGGCGACCTTGATCATGCTGCCGTGCAAGGCCTCGAGGCCGCCGATCTCCTTCATCACATGCTCCGCCTCAAGCAGGCTGCGCTGCGCGTAGGCGAGCAGACGCTCGCCCGCCTCGGAGAGCGACATGCCGCGCGGCCGCCGCTCGAACAGCGCGACGCCGAGATCGCTTTCGAGCCGCGCGATCTGCCGGCTGATCGCCGACACGGCCACATGCAGCCGCGCAGACGCGTCGCTAATCGAGCCGGTGCGCGCCACTTCGACGAAATAGCGCAATGCGATGCCGTGTAATGAAAGTGCCATGGGCGATGCCTTTTGCAAGCTGATGTGGCCGTGTATCAGTGTATCGAGCTTTGCCTTTTCGGCAACACAAGCTTCGAAAGACGATCATTGTGACAAAAATAACGGCCTCCTAGAATCGTTTCGAAGCTGATGGCCGCGAACCAGACGTGCCACGCACGGTGCCGCGTCGCCGCCATCCCCCGTACCCCGCATCGGAGACAGATATGAGCCGCAATCAGGCCATCGAACACGCAACGCATCATTTTGAATCAGGCGCCTTCCTCGAGAAGCTCAACCGGCGCGTCGGATTTCGCACCGAGAGTCAGGAAAACGATCGCGCGGCTACGTTGCTGTCGTACCTGACCGACGAGATCACGCCCGAAGTCGAAGGGCTCGGCTTCAGCACACGCATCGTCGATAACCCGGCGGAAGGATTCGGGCCGTTCCTGTTCGCCAATCGTCACGAAGACGACCATCTGCCCACCGTACTGATCTACGGCCACGGCGACGTCGTGCGCGGCTATGACAGCCAGTGGCGCGCGCCGCTTACACCCTGGGCCGTGACGATCGAAGGCGAACGCTGGTATGGCCGCGGCACCGCCGACAACAAAGGCCAGCACACCATCAATCTCGCCGCGCTAGCGAGCGTGCTGGCCGCGCGTGACGGCAAGCTCGGCTTCAACGCAAAGCTGCTGATCGAGATGGGCGAGGAAACCGGCTCGCCGGGGCTCGACGCGATCTGCCACAAACATAAAGAAGAACTGGCCGCGGATGTGCTGATCGCCTCCGACGGTCCGCGCCTCGCCGCGCGCCGCCCCACCGTGTTCCTCGGTTCGCGCGGCTCGGTGAACTTCAAGCTCTCGCTGAATCTGCGCGACGGCGCGCACCACTCGGGCAACTGGGGCGGTCTGCTGCGCAACCCGGCCACCGTGCTGGCGAACGTACTTGCAAGCCTCGTCGATGCGCGTGGCGTAATCGCTGTCGACGGCTTGCGTCCGCCGCCGATTCCGGAAGCGGTGCGTCGCGCATTGGCGGATATCACGGTAGGCGGCGGTCCGAACGATCCGGCCGTCGACGATAACTGGGGCGAACCCGGCCTCACGCCGCCAGAACGTGTGTTCGGCTGGAACAGCTTCGAAGTGCTGGCGTTCAAGGCCGGCAACCCCGAAAACCCGGTCAATGCGATTCCGTCGTCCGCGTTCGCGCATTGCCAGTTGCGCTTCGTGGTCGGCACCGACTGGGAAAACCTGGAACAGCACCTGCGCAAGCATCTGGATGCGAATGGCTTCTCGTTCGTCGAGATCAGCGTCGAGCGCGGTGCGCCGGCCACGCGTCTGAATCCCGACGATCCGTGGGTCACGTGGGCCATCGCCTCGCTCGAACAGACCACCGGTAAGAAAACGGCAGTGCTGCCGAATCTCGGCGGCACGCTGCCCAACGAAGTGTTCGCCGACACGCTCGGCCTGCCGACCATCTGGGTGCCGCATTCGTACCCGGCCTGCTCCCAGCATGCGCCGAACGAGCATCTGCTCGGACCGGTGGTGCGCGAGGGTCTGCAGATCATGGCGGGGCTCTTCTGGGATCTCGGCGAGAACTCGCCGCACTCAACCGCAACGACCCCACAAGCCGCGGCCTGAGCGATCAACGCAGTACGCCTGCCGCCCATCCGCCGTTAACTGTTAGCCGCATCCGCCACGAGGCACGCCACGATGAGCACGTCCACCTTGCAAGCCAGCGCCGCGCGGCCGTCCGCCGCAAAGGCCCATCGCATCATTCTCGCGGCGTCGATCGGCAATGCGCTCGAATGGTTCGACCTCGTCGTCTATGGATTTTTCGCGGTGACGATCGCGAAGCTGTTTTTCCCGGCGAGCACCGAAGCGATTTCCTTGATGCTCACGCTCGGCACCTTCGGCATCTCGTACATGATCCGGCCGCTCGGTGGACTCGTGCTCGGCTCCCTCGCGGATCGTGCGGGGCGCAAAGTGTCGCTGCTGTTGTCGATCGGCTTGATGATGATCGGCACGTTGACGATCGCCGTGATGCCGCCGTATGCCGCAATCGGTTTGTGGGCGCCGGCCGGCATCATGCTGTCGCGGCTCGTTCAAGGCTTCTCGGCGGGCGGCGAGTTCGGCGCTTCCACCGCGTTTCTGGTCGAGCATGCACCCGAGCGGCGCGGCTTCATGGGCAGCTGGCAGTTCGCCAGCCAGGGCATGGCAACACTGCTCGCCTCCGGCTTCGGCGCGTTGCTGACGAGCCAGCTCACGTCGGCGCAACTCGAATCGTGGGGCTGGCGTATTCCGTTTCTGTTCGGCCTCGCGATCGGCCCGGTCGGCTTCTATATTCGCCGTTACGTGGATGAAGGCGCCGAGTTCAACACGGAGCCGAAAACCCGCACGCCGCTGCGCGATCTGTTCGGCACGCAGAAGGTCCGCATGCTGCTCGCGGTCGGCTCGCTGGTCATTTCGACCGCGGCCAACTACATGATTCTGTACATGCCGACCTATGCGATCAAGCAACTGCATTTGCCCGCTTCGACCGGCTTCTCGGCGACACTCGCAACGGGAATCGTGCTAACGGTGCTGACGCCGTTCGCCGGCCATCTGTCCGATAGCATGGGACGCATCCGCATCATGGCCGTCGCCGCGACGTTGATGCTGTTCACGGTCTATCCGACCTTCGTATATATGAATGCGCATCCGTCATTCGCCACGATGCTGCTGGCGTTGATCTGGATCGGCGTATTGAAGGCGACGTACTTCGGCGCACTGCCCGCGCTGATGTCGGAGATTTTCCCGACGCAGACACGCGCAACCGGTCTCGCGGTCAGCTACAACATCGGCGTGACGGTGTTCGGCGGCTTTGCGCCCTTCGTGATCACCTGGCTGATCGACGCGAGCGGCAACAAGCTCGCGCCCGGCTTCTATCTGATGTTCTGCGCGGTGGTGAGTTTGCTGGCGCTCAATGCAGTGCGCTCGACGCTGAAGATTCGCTGAGCGAGCCTCGGCGACGTTGATTAAACTCGAGGCAAGCAAGGCGCGGATCAACTCGCCTTGCCGCCCCTGCAGCTACGTCAAGGCGCCGGATTCGGCTGCAACTCATGCAGCTTGTCGATCTCCGCGAGCACTTCGGGCGAGAGTTTCACCTCAGCACTGCCGATGTTTTCCTTCAACTGATCGAGCGACGTCGCGCCGATCAGATTGCTCGTCAGGAACGGCCGGCTATTGACGAAGGCCAGCGCGAACTGCGCGGGCGACAAACCGTGACGCTTAGCCAGTTCCACATAGCGCGTGGTTGCCTGAATCGCCTGCGGCTTGCTGTAGCGTTGAAAGCGCTCGAACAGCGTGATACGGGCGCCATCCGGACGCGCGCCGCCTTCATACTTGCCCGACAACCAGCCGAAGGCCAGCGGCGAATACGCAAGCAGACCAATGTTGTCGCGGTGCGCGTATTCGGACAGACCCACTTCGTACGTGCGGTTCAACAGGCTATACGGATTCTGGATACTGACGATGCGCGGCAAGCCGAGCTTTTCCGCCGCGCGCAAAAACTGCGCGACGCCCCAAGGCGTTTCGTTCGACACGCCGATATGGCGAATCTTGCCTGCCTTGACGAATTCGGCGAGCACCGACAGCGTTTCTTCGATCGGCACCGTATATTCGTCATCGACCCACGGATAGGCGGGACGACCGAACGTCATCGTGCTGCGATCCGGCCAGTGCAGTTGATACAGATCGACATAGTCCGTTTGCAGACGCTTCAAGCTATCGTTGAGCGCCTCGGTCAGGTTCTTGCGGTCGAACTGGTTGCCCTCGCCGCGAATATGGCGCGGATTGTGCGGTTGACGCGCCGGGCCGGCGATTTTGGTGGCCAGCACGATCTTCTCGCGCGCGCTGCGATGCTGTGCGATCCACGTGCCGATATAGCGCTCGGTCGAGCCTTGCGTCTCGGGACGTGGCGGCACCGGGTACATTTCCGCGGCGTCGATCAGATTGACACCATGATCGAGCGCGTAATCGATCTGCGCGTGCGCTTCCTGCTCGGTATTCTGCTCGCCCCATGTCATGGTGCCGAGACCGATCAGGCTAACCTTCACATCCGAGTCGCCGAGTCTGCGGTATTCCATCGAACCTGTCCTGTTGATTGTGAAAACGGAAACGCTGACGTTACCATGCCCGCGCGATGCCTGCAGCGCAGCTAAAATGCTGCTTCAGCGAGCGCTCACACCACCTCGCTCAATGAACTTTCCGTCGACCCACTTGCGATGAATCCCGAACACCTCGAACTGCTGGTCACGCGCGTGATGCCTTACGGAAAATACAAAGGCCGGCTGATCGCGGATCTGCCCGGCCACTATCTGAACTGGTTTGCGAGCCAGGGCTTTCCGCCAGGGGAAATCGGCCGACTGCTGGCGTTGATGCACGAGATCGACCACAACGGTCTGTCGTCGCTGATCGAGCCGTTACGCAACCGCTGAGAGCGACGCCTTCGGCAGATGCCAGCCATAGGTGACGGCGAGCACGCGCAAGACAAAGCACACCGCGCCGCCTGCCAAAGCCGCGACGCCCGGCGGCAAGCCGGCGCGCCGCGCGATCACCACAACGAATGCGCCGGCAAAAGCAGCGGTCGCATAGATGTCGGCATGCAGCACCAGCGGCACGCGCGCCATCAGCACGTCGCGGATCACCCCGCCGCCCACACCGGTGATGGTGCCCATCAGCATCGCGATAAACGGACGGATCCCGAACAGCAGCGCTTTCTCTACGCCCGCGACGGCAAAGAGCGCGAGGCCGGCGGCGTCGAGCACGGTAATCAGCGCGACAGGAAATTGCTGCACTGTCGAATGGAAAATGAACGTGAGCAGACCGGTGACGAACGTCAAGGCCGGATAACGCCAGTCGCGTATCGCGTTAGGCGGTGAATCGCCGATCAACAAGTCGCGGATCACCCCGCCGCCGAGCGCCGCGACAAACGAGATCACCATCACGCCCAGCAGATCGAGACCGCCGCGCATCGCGCTCAGCGCTCCCTCGATTGCGAAAACAACCGTGCCGGCCAGATCGGCCGCGAGAACGAGCGTTTCGACTTTCGGCTTTATTTTTTGTATCGACAATGTCGGCATCGACGCATCACCATTTCCGTCTACGAGTAGGCGAAAAGGTATAGCGAAACGCGCCGCGCCGGGTGGAAAATTTGCGTGGCCAAATACAGGCACACGCCTCGCGCTGACTATTTCGCGAGACGAGGTCTGCCGAGCCCGCTTTCTTCCCTCGGCAGGCAACCCATGGCGCTCAGGTGCATAAGCAGGCGGCCTACTGCCTCTTCGATCGACACGCGATCGGTTTCGATCATGACGTCGGGGTCAAGCGGCACATCGTACGGTCCTGAAACCCCCGTGAAATTGGGTATCTCACCGCGCCGCGCACGCACGTAGAGACCTTTTACATCACGCGCTTCGCACACCGTCAGCGGCGCATTAACGAACACTTCAACAAAGCCAGCGCCGACGATCTCGCGAGCCATGCGCCGATGTTCATGCTCGGGCGAGATCACCGCGACAATCGCGATGAAGCCCTGCTGCATGACCAACGCCGCGACTTGCGCGATTCGCCGCAGATTTTCGGCGCGATCCTCGGGCGTGAAGCCGAGGCCCGCGGTCAGGCCGCGCCGCAGCACGTCACCGTCGAGCACGATCGAAACATGTCCGGCTTCTTTCAGACGCTGATGCAACGCCTCGGCCACGGTCGATTTACCGGCGCCGGACAAGCCGGTCATCCAGATGACGGCTCCACGCGTTGCGCTCACGATTTCCGCTCCGTCCGGTTGCCCGCTGTCCCGGCATTTGCCAAAGGCGCCCGCTCCTGCCCGCTGACGCTGCCTGCCGGCGCCAATTCTGGTCCGAGACCGTCGAACAAGGGCTGCAGCAACGCCTGCTGCGGCTGCCAGCGTTGCAGCGACGTCTTGTAGAGCGGACGGCGCACCTGTGCCGCGCTTGCCGTGTTCACCTGCCGCGTAGTCTCGTGAAACGCCAGACAGCGCTCGTCCCAGTCGAGCCCGCAATGCGCGAGCAGGCGGCGGACATTCCCTTCGAAATCTTCGATCAATTCTTCGTATTTGACTTCGATCATCGTGCCCTCGGGTAACACGCGCTGCCAATGGGCCATCAATGCGTCGTACGCACGATAGTAGCGGCCCAGTTCACCAAGATCGTAGCTGAACGGCACGTCATGAAAAATTCGAGAAAAAATCGACAGACAACTTTGCAACGGCGAGCGGCTGCTATGAATGAAGCGCGCATTCGGCAACGCCAGATGAATCAGCCCGACGTTGATGAAATTGAACGGGTATTTGTCGGTGAAGCGCGCGTAGCCTGGCGTTGCGTTTTGCATTTCCGGGAGCGACGTCCGCATGAGGCGCAAATAGTCGGCGCCGAGCGTGCGCAATTGCGCGGGGCCGACGCCCTGCAAGGCTTCGATATCGATACGCAAGGGATCGTCGAGATCGCGGCCGATGCAGTTCACCAGCGCCTCGCCGAATTCCGTGCGCTCACCCGCGCCGAAAACCTGCGGATGACTCGCGAGAATCTGTTCGATCAGTGTCGACCCCGAGCGTGGCATGCCGACGATAAAGATCGGTGCGTCCGACGCATCGCCCTGACCGCGCCTCGCCGCCAGCACCTCTGAAGTCAGGAGTTCCGGCAAATGCGCGAACAGACCGAGCGACGCGGCTTCGTCATAACGCACGCCGGCGCGGTACAGCGCGTTGCCCTTCAGGAAGTGATCGAACGACGCGTCGTTGCGGCCCAAATCGGACAGCGCCTGACCATACGCGAAGTGAATCTCCGCCTGATTGGCGGGTGTGAGCGAGGCGGCCTCGCCGACGAGTTGCTCCAGCGTGGCGAACACCGGATCGTCGGCGCCAAGGCGCTTGGACTGCACGAAGTTGCGGTAATACAGCGGCACCTGCGGAGCGGCCTCGATCGCGCGGCGATAGGCTTCGTGAGACTCGTTGAAACGACCGAGAGACTGCAGGCAGTTGCCCATGTTGTTGTACGAACCGTCGGCTTTGGGATTCAGCCGGACTGCTTCGCGATACGCGTCTACCGCCTGCTCGAGTCGATGCATCTGCTCGAGCGACCAGCCGAGGCCGTGACGCAAATCGGTGTTGCGCGGATCGAGCCCGATCCCTTCGTGATAGCGAACGACGGCTTCGGGAAAACGGTTCAGCGCGGCGAGCGTCGCGGCGAGACGCTCAAGGACGACGACATCGGCGGGATCGAGTGAGCGCGCTGCTTCGAAACATTGGAGTGCGGCCGGAAGATCGCCGCGAGCGGCACAGGCGTCGCCTTCGGCGCGCCATGCTGATGCAGTCGCAGGCTGTGGATCGTGCTTCATTGACGGCCAGGTTCTTGCAGGCTTCGCATCAGGCGGCCCGGGCAATGTGGAGTGCGTTCTTCTTCGTCCAGCGTCAGCACCAGCATGAGTCTGGATTCAAAGGGAAATTGTCTGACGGGAAAGTATCAGGCGCGCCCTACAGTTACGTTGCGAAAATTTAACCAACTGTTACAGCGCGATGAATCCGTCATAGTTTGGAAGGTTCGCGTAACGGGCGGCCGCTATGGCGTTGGATTGCGGCGCATGCGTCACGGAAGCCCGGTGGTAAATCCGGGCCGTAATTTGCGGACACAAATCCTGCTGAACTCCCGGGTGCGCCGTTTTTCTCAATCTCATACGAGGGAGAAAATCGTGAGCAGGCTCATTGCATCAGTCGCGATGTTGGCCGTGGCGGCAAGTCTCACCGGTTGCGTGGTCGCGCCGGGATACGACTACGCCTACGCGCAGCCCTATTACCCCGGCTACGGTTATGCCTATGGACCGGTGTATGGACCGGCCTACGGTACGGTGGACATCTGGGGTGGTTGGGGTGGTCCGTGCTGTTATTACCATGGACGTGGCGGGTACTGGCACGGCGGCGGGTGGCATGGTGGAGGTTGGCACGGAGGCGGCGGCTGGCATGGCGGCGGGGGTGGCTCCCACGGCGGCGGCGGGGGCAGCTCGTGGAGCAGCGGCGGCAATGGGGGGCATGGGCATTGATGCGGTGGCCACCGGCCGGCCTGCCCTCTCCGGCGCTGCGGGTCTTCGGCCCAAACGGGAAGTTTCGTGCGTTGCGGTAAAATCGGGTTTTGATAGATGCCGTCCGCCCGCCCCATGTCTTCAGCTCAAACTCCCAGTCCACGCCGCGTTTCCGTCGCGCCCATGATGGACTGGACCGATCGCCACTGCCGCTCGCTGCATCGCGTGATTTCGCGTCATACGTGGCTTTACACCGAAATGGTCACCACCGGCGCGTTGCTGCACGGCGATGTGCCGCGCCATCTGGCGTTTACGCCCGAAGAGGCGCCGGTCGCGTTGCAACTCGGCGGCAGTGAGCCTGACGACCTCGCGCGCTCGGCCAAGCTGGGTGAGCAATGGGGCTATGACGAGATCAATCTGAACTGCGGCTGTCCGTCCGAGCGCGTGCAGCGCGGTGCGTTCGGCGCCTGCCTGATGAACGAGCCGAAACTCGTTGCCGATTGCGTAAAGGCAATGCGAGATGCGGTCTCCGTGCCGGTCACGGTTAAGCACCGGATTGGCGTCGATGAGGTCGAGGACTATAGCTTTGTGCGAGACTTCGTCGGCACAATCGCGGACGCCGGTTGCAACGTGTTCGTCGTGCACGCGCGCAACGCGATTCTTAAGGGCTTGAGCCCGAAAGAGAACCGCGAGATTCCGCCGCTCAAGTACGACTACGCGTATCAGTTGAAGCGCGACTTCCCGCATCTGGAGATCATCATCAACGGCGGCATCAAAACGCTTGATGAGGTGGAGACGCATCTTCAGCATATCGATGGCGTGATGCTTGGGCGCGAGGCGTATCACAACCCTTATGTGCTGGCCGACGTCGATGCGCGCTTCTATGGTTCGACAGATGCGCCGCTCACACGCGAGCAGGTCGAAACCAAGCTGATCGAATATTGCGCGGCTGAAATGGCACGCGGCACGTACCTTGGTTCGATCACGCGTCATGCACTTGGTCTCTATCGTGGCGAAGCCGGTGCACGCGGATGGCGTCGCGTGCTGTCCGATAGTAAGCGTCTGGCGGCGCGCGACCTGACCATCTTCGATGAGGCAAGACAGCATCTGCGTGAGCCCGTCGAAATTTTTGAATAAAGGACTAGGCAAACGGGATTCTTGTTCGTATAATCTCGTTTCTTCATCGACGAGCCAAGTTTCTCAGCAATGAGTTGCTAGCAAGTCAAGCAGATGTCAGTGGTGGCTGTAGCTCAGTTGGTAGAGTCCAGGATTGTGATTCCTGTTGTCGTGGGTTCGAGCCCCATCAGCCACCCCAAAGAATTCAAGCAGTAAAAGTTTGATCAAACGGCGTTGTGAGAAATCACAACGCCGTTTTTGTTTTATCTCGCGCTTTGCCACGCCGCGAAGCGCACTCTTGTTCGGCGGACTTCCCAATTGAAAATCTCGTCGGCGCGAGGGTTTCAATTGGGAAAGAGACGCGGATCAAACCAGCCGCACTTCCAGGCGCCTGCCAAGAACGGCAAATGCAGACTCGACCATCTCGATCTTCGATGAATGGCGGAAATTCAAAAGACGATCGACCTGCACCTGGTTGACTTTCAATCGACGCGCCAACTCCGCCTTACGCACGTTCTGTTGCAGCATTTCGTTTGCAAGCAGGACCTTCGAGGTCACGAGAGCAGGAAGCGTTACGACGCGCTGGCCACGCTTTGCCTTCGACGGCAAAGGAATGAACCGCTTTTCCGAAAAGTAGATCTCAAGTGCGGCCTCCAGTGCGTCGAGGGCCTGCACGTCTGCATCATCTTCGTTCTCTCCAACGGTGATCGCTTCAGGCACGTCCGGAAACGTGACGAGGAGCGTGCCATTGGAATCCGGCGTCAGCTCGATGGGGTACGACAACATTACGGTTCTCCAGTGGGACTGCTTCAAGAAAAACACAAAGCCCGCGAGTATCGGGAGAGGCAGTCAGCCTCTCCTGCTCATTTGATACCAAGCTGCCTCTTGATCGCCGCGACGAGATGGGTACCCATTTCCTTGGCGCCGTGATCCGGGAAGATGGTTGTCTTGCCGTTGAGCGTGACCCGGTAGTGACTTGAGCCGCTCCTGTGCTTTTCGAAAGTCGCACCTTGTTTCTTCAGCCACTTCCTAAACTCGCTGTACTTCATGTTCCTCCTCTTTTTGAGCAAGACGAGGAAGAATACAACACAAATGTTGTATCAAAAAACCAAAAAACACAACATCTAAGTTGTATTTTTTTGGGATGTAAGCACGGCATGAAAGGGAACATTGGGCTTGGTCAATAGCCCCAAGCAGCGTCGGCGTGCGCTGCGGCCACTAGACGCGCCGCGATGCAAATCAGCGTACTTATGGTCTGGACGGCCGGCATCCCAAGCGTCAAATCCAAGCGCGGCACGCCAGCAAACACCACAGATAACCGCCCTCCCAACCGGGTCTTCGCCCGCCGAAAACGCTTGACAGGCGGGGTCAGACCGCCGCTCACGCCTGTCGCATAACCCTCCGACCGATTATTTCAATACTGAGAATAGTAATTTCAGATTATCGGTACAAATTTTCAATAGTAGGGGTATACACTGCCTTCCATCGACGTTGCAGACACACCTCACCGGCTCCTGCGACGCCTTCCTGAATGAAATCGAAACTTATCGGAGTCACACCATGAAGACCAAGCTCATCGCCGCCCTGTTGGTTGCCGTTTCTGCCTCGATCGCTGCTCCCGCATTCGCTAGCGGCTACGGCCCGGCACCGTTCTACCGTCCGTCGGTCGGCGCACCGGCTTCGCAACAAGGCCAGAACGAGCAAACCGTTGCAGCTGAACGCGCTAATGCCGATTCGAATGCATACGGTGGCGTGAACACCGTGTCGTCGCAATCGGGTACGCGTGCACCGGCTGAATCGGGCCCGCAATCGGTTTTCTTCGGCCACTAATCTGTCGCCGTTGAAGGTTGCCGTTCACAAGACGGCAGCCGAACTGGGCGCCGCGCATGCAGCAATGCATGCCGGCGCCCGGTTCCGTTTACACGGCGGCCGCGCTCACGGCGTCAAGCCCCTGCCGCTACCTCATCACGCCCCGCGCATATCCTCTTTCGGCGATTCGCAAAAACGAATCCGGTTGCCGAACGGATCGACCGTCTCCAGCACTTTCCCCCACGGCAACGCTTCAACGCCTGGTTTCCCGTACTTGTAGTCTTTGCGCTGAAGTTCGGCATGCAGCGCGTCGATGTCGCGCACCGGCACGAAAATCGTCGAGCCGGGCGTCGCGTCGCCGTGATGTTCGCTCAGGTGCAAAATCAGGTCGGACCGGCGCACCTGCGCATAGAGCGGAAAATTGTCCTCGAAGCGGTGTTCCCAGTCGATGGTGAAGCCGAGAAAATCCACGTAAAACTCCCTGGCTTTCTCTTCAGAAAAGATACGGATGATCGGAATGGCGGGTGACAGGTGCACTGCGGTCTCCAGCAAGTCGAAAGATCGCCAGCTTAATCGAATGCGCTCGCCGGCTTACGTGCTTGTGGCTATGCGGCAAGCCCGCCATCGATCGTTTCGCGCGCCGCCTTGAAGCCCGCGAGAGCCGCGGCATGCTCGGTGGACCACAGCGTGTCGATGTGCACGAGCCGCCAGTCAACGACCACCGCATCGTTGCGCAACACCCGGAAATGCGCTTTGACGCCGGTGACCACCTGTTCAACCGCGACTTCAATCTCGTAGTCCCGATAGCGCTCCTGGTAGTCGCCCATGTCGAGGCCTTTCGGCTCCATGATCGCCTCCTTGGTGTCTTGCGTGCCCTTGAATGTCAGCGGCCGCGCCTTTCCGCCGGGCCGTCGTTACGGCTCGGAGCATGCACCGGCCCGCCCTCGCCTGACGATCAGTCGCAATCGCCAGAAAGGTACTGCCGGCTGCTACAGGTGATTTCGACTTCGCCGCCGCTTGCTTCGGCGGCGAGCCCGTTCGTCAGCAACTCCGCCGTGACGGATTGCTCAAACTTCGGCATGGGCTGTCCGACGCCAACATCGTTCAGGCGCCGCAACGCTTCAACCGCTTCCGGACTTAATGACTTCGACATGGCCGTCTCCGTCGTGGTGCTCAGTTCATCGTAGCAAGTTTCGCGGGAGGACGCAGGGGCACGTCGAGGCATACGGGTTGCGTGGTGCCGCACGGATGCGTGGCGGCAGCAAACCCGCTAGCGGAATCAGCAAGGAGGAAGAGATCAAGCGAAGCGGCGCCAACGCAAAATAGCGTTGGCGCGCGAGACGGTCCAAGCAATGCGAATAGTGCAGTCGCGCTTACAGACGCGCGATCGACACCTCCGTCGACTTCACCAGCGCAACCACTTCCGAGCCGACCTTCAGGTCGAGTTCGTCGACCGAACGCGTAGTGATCACCGAGGTGACGATACCGAACGGCGTCTCCACATCGACCTCGGACACCACCGACCCGCGGATGATTTCCTTGACCTTGCCTTTGAACTGATTGCGTACGTTGATTGCGGAAATGGTCATATCGAGTGACTCCAGAAAAGCGATTGAAAACAGTCAGTCAAGGGATGTCAGACGGCCCAGCGGACGTCTGTCGGCCGCGTGAGGCGGCCCTCGTCACGTGCGTCGTAAGCGCGATGGGACAGCGCGTCGTCGTTCGGCGCCGTCTTCAGTACGCGTTGCAACACATGTTCTTCCAGCGCGGCAAAACCGGCCGACGCACGCGCCCGCGGGCGCGCCAGCGGCACCGGCTGATCGAGCGCGATGCGCCCTTCTTCGATCAGCAGAATCCGGTCGCCGAGCGCGACGGCTTCGTGCACGTCGTGCGTCACGAGCAGCGCGGTAAATTGATGTTCGCGCCACAGGCGTTCGATCAGCGCGTGCATTTCGATGCGCGTCAACGCGTCGAGCGCGCCGAGCGGTTCGTCCAGTAGCAGCAATTGCGGCCGATGCACCAGCGCACGCGCGAGCGCCACACGCTGACGCTGACCGCCGGAGAGCTGCGCGGGCCAGTCGTTGGCGCGCTCCAGCAAGCCGACTTCGTCGAGCACGGCGCGCGCATCTTCACGAGCGCTGCGGCCGAGGCCGAGCATCACGTTTTGCAGCACGCTCTTCCAGGGCAGAAGCCGCGCGTCCTGGAACATGATGCGCGTGTCGAGCGGCTGGCCGTCTTCGCTGCGCTTTTCGAGCACGCCCGACGTCGCCTTCTCCAGACCCGCAACGAGGCGCAGCAAAGTCGATTTCCCGCAGCCGCTGCGGCCGACGATCGCCACGAAACTGCCACGCTCGATCGACAAATCAAAATCGGACAGCACCGTGCGCTCGCCGTACTGCTTGCCGACGCCGCGCAACTCGACCGAAAAATCGCCAGAGCGGCGTGCGTCGTTACGCGCCGACGCACCGGTCGCGGAGGGCAAGCCCGCCGCACGCTGGCGATCGTGCGCTGAATCCGCACGGTCGAAGCCGGCAGCCTCCTCGTCCGCGTTGTGATCGGCAGTGCGCGGTTGCGCCAGTTCGGCCTCGAGATCGCTGCCCGCGATGCCGCCGAACGAAGCCGACAATGTCGTTGCGCTCATGTTTTCGCTCCTCGTTGATAGGCAGGATGCCAACGCAGCGACACACGCTCGAGAGTCTTGGCCAGCACGTCGGCAAGTTTGCCGAGCGCCGCGTACAGCAGGATGCCCACCACCACCACATCGGTTTGCAGGAACTCGCGTGCGTTCATCGTCATGTAGCCGATGCCCGACTGCGCGGAAATGGTTTCAGCGACGATCAGCGTGACCCACATCAGCCCGAACGCGAACCGCACGCCGACCAGAATCGAGGGCAACGCCCCCGGCAAAATCACATGCCGGTACAGCGCGAAACCCTTCACGCCATAACTGCGCGCCATTTCGATCAGGTTGGCATCCACCGACCGGATACCGTGAAACGTGTTCACGTAGACCGGGAAAAACACACCCAGCGCGACGAGAAATACCTTCGCCTCTTCCTCGATACCGAACCACAGGATCACGAGTGGGATCATCGCGAGCGCGGGAATGTTGCGGACCATCTGCACGGTCGAATCGAGCGCGATTTCGGCCGGTTTGAACAGACCCGTCGCGAGACCGAGCACGAGTCCGATGCCGCCGCCGATCGTAAAGCCCGACACCGCGCGCCACGTGCTGACCTTCACGTCCGCCCACATTTCGCCGGACTGGATCAGCGACCATGCAGCCTTCACGACCGCGAGCGGTTCGGGCAACACGCGCGTCGAGAGAATGCCGCTGCGCGCGGCGAATTCCCACGCCAGCAGAATCGCCAGCGGCACGAGCCACGGCGCCAGAGGCGCGCCGATGCGGCGCAATGCGCCGACGAGGCCCGCGCCGAAAGCCGCGCCCGAGCCAGCCTGTGTGCCTCGTTCCGCACTCACAGTGGATTGAGCCATGATGATTGTCCTCGTTGCTTATCGATAGGCGTCATTGCCGAACCGGGCGCAAGCGCTCAGCTCGAACTCGCCGCCTTCGGCAGATAGTTGTTGCCGACGATCTCGCCGAACGGCCCCGATAGCGGACCACCCGCGACCTTGCTTTGATGGCCCGGCAGCAGCGGGAACACCAGCTCAGCGAAGCGATACGACTCTTCGAGATGCGGATAGCCGGACAGGATGAACGTGTCGACACCGAGCGCCGCGTACTCGTTCATCAGCGCCGCGACCTGCTCGGGATTGCCGACCAGCGCCGTCCCGGCACCACCGCGCACGAGACCGACGCCCGCCCACAGATGCGGATACACCTCGAGTTCCGCGCGTCCGCCACGCTTGCCGCCGTGCAACGCGGCCATGCGGCGCTGTCCTTCGGAATCCATCTTCGAGAACGAAGCCTGCGCACGGGAGATGGTTTCGTCGTCGAGCTTGCTGATCAGCTTGTCGGCGGCGGCCCATGCTTCTTCTTCGGTTTCGCGCACAATGACGTGGAAGCGAATGCCGAACTTGATCTTGCGGCCGCGCGCTTCGGCGCGGGCGCGAATGTCGGCGATCTTCTTCGCGACGGCCGCGGGCGGCTCGCCCCACGTCAGATACGTGTCGATGTGATCGCCCGCGATGTCGTGCGCAGCCGCCGACGAACCGCCAAACCACAGCGGCGGATGCGGGTTCTGCACCGGCGGATACAACGCCTTGCCACCCTTCGAGGTCAGATGCTTGCCGTTGAAATCGATCGCTTCGTTGGTATGCGCGGCGGTCAGCAGCTTGCGCCAGATATGCAGGAATTCATCGGTGATTTCGTAGCGGGTGTCGTGATCGACGAACACGCCATCGCCTTCCAGTTCAGCCGAATCGCCGCCGGTCACGACGTTGATCAGGAGACGCCCATTCGACAAACGGTCGAAGGTTGCCGCCATGCGCGCCGCCAGACCCGGCGATGAGATGCCCGGACGGATCGCCACCAGAAACTTCAGACGTTTGGTCGCGGCGATCAGGCTCGATGCGACGACCCATGCGTCTTCGCACGAACGGCCGGTCGGCAGCAGCACGCCCTCATAGCCGAGCGTGTCGGCGGCGACGGCGATCTGCTGGAAGTAGTCGTAATCCGCTGCGCGTGCGCCTTGGGACGTACCGAGATAGCGGCTGTCGCCGTGAGTCGGAATGAACCAGAACACATTCATTTGCTGCTCCTGCTTGTTCGAAACTGGATTGAATAGAAACGGTGCGTCGAGTGAACGCGCACACGCCGGCCGCACGCATCCCTCCGGTACAAGAGCCGGCGATGCGGGCGCAAAAAAGGAACGGAAAAACTGCGGCGAAAAGCGGACTAGTTGCGGGACTAGTTCCGACAGCGCATCCGCAAGCGCGTGTGTGCCATGGAGCGGCTGAAGATCGGCATCAGGCAGGACATCGCGACGGCTTCCCTCGACCAGACGTGCGCGTGATGCGCTCGATTAAATGGGCGACGGCGGCAAACACCGTCTGCATGGAGAAACAGTCTATGGATCGAGGCGCGGCTTTTGAACGATTTTTTTTAGCTTAGGTTTTCCACTTTCGTGATTAGCCCGACGCTAAAGCATACGGATGTTGCGCCTTACCTACGCTGGAAGCGGGGTACCCCTATATATAATGGCGCCACGTTTCCAATAATCCGGTGCAGGCCGCGTGAACCGCGCCGCCTGATCTCTCGCGGTGCAATGCATGCAAAAACTCATCCTGCCGTTCGTCGCCGGTTTTCTGGCTTCCCTGTTTTTTCATGAATCGACCTTGGCGCTGCTGCACGCAGCCGGTCTGATCGACCCAACCGGTTTTTCGACCACGCCGTTTTTGCCGCTTGGGCTGCCGGAGTTTATTGCGAACGCGATCTGGAGCGCATTCTGGGCTGTGCTGATGGCGTGGCTCTTGCGAGTTGCGCCGGGACGCCGGGCACCGTGGGTGCCCGCCTTCGTGTTCGGCGGTCTTGCGCTGACGGCGGCGAGCGTGTTTGTGGTCGATCCGTTGCGCGGCATCTGGCCGAGCGGCAACATGCTGCCGCGCCTCGCGGTGGGTTTCGCGGCGAACGCGATGTGGGGCTGGGGCGCGCTGGTGTTCATGCGCGCATTCATGGCGAGTGAAGACGAAGACTGAGGGTCTTCCTGGTGTCTGCTCGTTTTGCCATGCCGAGGCCACGCCCGGCATAGCCCTGCTGCTTCGATTGCTTTAACGTAGCTAACGTTGCGGCCCGATCCCGCTTAACCGCGCAAATCGCGCAATGGGTGTTCGCTTGCCGGCCACGGGCTTTCGAACATCTTGGCTACGTCGGCAACGCTCACGTCTTCGATGCGCGCAAAGCGCCAGCGCGGCGCGTTGTCCTTATCAATGATGCGCGCACGAATCCCTTCGATTGTGTCGCCCTGCGCGAAGCACGTACGCGTCAGATCGAGATCGCCGCGCAGCACGTCGGCCATCGAACCCTCTGCGCGCGTCACCACTTCCAGCGACACGGCCATCGACAACGGCGAACGTTCGCGCAACACGGCAATCGTCTGCTCAGCCCAATCGGCGGAATCGCCGCCGTGCGCTCGTTCCTGCTCCAGCGACGCGAGAATCTGCGTCATGTCGGGCAACGCAAAATGCCGGTCGATCAACGCGCGCGTGCTCGCAAGGGGTGAAGCGTCGGGTTCTGGTACTACTTGATGCTTAGCGGCCTCACGCTCGATACACGCCACCACGTCGGCACCTCGCTCGAACGGCTCGCTGCGCAGTGCATCGACTAACGCGGGCAATGCCGCGTCGTCGATATAGGCGTCGGCGAGACCTGCGTAGAGCGCGTCTGCTGCACCGATCGTCTCGCCCGTGACCGCCAGATAGCGGCCGAGCGCGCCCGGTGTGCGCGCCAGAAACCAGCTCGCGCCGACATCGGGAAAGAGGCCAATGCGGGTCTCGGGCATCGCCATCTTCGTCGAGTTCGTCACCACCCGCAGGCCGCCGGTACGATGCGCTCCCTGCGAAATCCCCATGCCGCCGCCCATCACGACACCGTTCGTCAAGGCGATATACGGCTTCGGGTACGTGAAAATCGCGTGATTGAGCCGGTATTCCTCGGTGAAAAACGTATCGCGCGCGTCATGCTCACCGCGCTGCGCCGACTCGTACAGAAAGCGCACATCGCCGCCCGCGCAGAACGCGCGCGGATGCTGGCTGCGCACCACCACGGCAAGCACGTCGGGATTTTCGCGCCACTGCTCGAGCGCCGCGTGCATCGCGCGAATCATGCCGGTAGACAGCGCGTTGAGCGCCTTCGGCCTTTCCAGTTCGATGAAGCCGATGCCGTTGGCTACGTAAGTTGCGACTTCGTCGCTGACGGCGGGCGAGGCGGAAATAGACATGGAGAGCTAGGCGCGATGGCGCGAAATGAACCGGAACTGAACGTTATCACGCGCTCGCGGCTTTGGGCTTGGTGGCGGGTTTGACGCCTCTCTCAGCGTGAGATTCTGCAGGCGCGTCAGCGGATTTTTTCTTGCCGGCACGCGTAGACTTTGCGGCGCCTTGCGCCTGCCCGGCGGGTTGCATACCGAGCCAGGTATCAAGCGCGACGCCCACCACCGTATCCAGCGGCGCGCTCGGAAACACGGGGCATGTGAGGTTGAGCGCGACGATGCCGTGCAGGGTCGCCCAGAACGCCTCCGCCCACACGGCCACGTCCATTGATGCGGACAAGCGCCCTGCTGCTTTCAACTCTTCGAGCGCGCGGAGCATGATGTGTAACGCGGCGTCGCCGGGGTCGTCGTCGGGTTTCGCCGGCGCAAGGTTCGATTTCCCAGACGCGGAAACCACTGCGGTTGTTCCTGCTGCCGTTGCCTCAGCGGCCGCGGTTTCCACCGTTTCGTTCGCGGCGCCCGCACCGGCGACCGCAGCCACCGCCCCATCCTCGCCCTTGCGAGCCGCACCAGCCGCGCCGCCCAGCGCCGCGCCCGTGTAGCTCGGGTCTTCCATGAAGATCAGCCGGTAGGTCTCCGGATGCGCAACCCCGAATGCCACATAAGCACGCCCAAGCGCCTTCAAGCGCTCAGCCGGATCGGCGATCTGCGCGAGCGGCACAAAGGTGGCCAGCAATTGCGCATAACCTTCCGCACACAAGGCCTGCGCAATTTCATCGCGGCTCGCGAAGTGAAGGTACAGCGTGGCGGGTGAATACTCGATGGCGTCGGCAATCTTGCGCATTGACAGCGCAGCAAAGCCTTCGCGCATCACGATGCGCCGCGCTGCATCGAGGATGCGTTCGCGCAGCGCCTGTTTCTGACGGCTTTTTCGTTCGACGATTCCCATGCCGGGCATTTTCGGCTTGACAAACTGAAAAGTCAAATTAAACTGAACACCGTTTACTGAACAGTGTTTATTAAATTCCCGTCGGTCAGACAAGCTCATCCAGGCGCGGTACGGCGCCGTCTTCAGGAGTCGTTCATGCAAGCTATAGGGAAAGTGGGTTTATTCGGTGCTGCGGGCGCCGCCGGTCAAATCATCGGAGCGGCGCTAAGCGCGGCGGGTCGGGATTATCGGGTAGTCGGCCGCTCGCGCGCGCCGCTCGAGGCGGCCTTCGGCCACGACCCGCATGCGGAAATCGTCACGTGGAATCCGGACGACCCGGCTTCGATCAGCGCCGCGGCGGCCGGTTTGCAGACCGTGATCTACCTGGTGGGCGTGCCCTACGATCAGTTCGCCTCACATCCGCCGCTCATGCAAAAAACCCTCGACGGCGTGACGGCGGCAGGCGTCGAACGCTTCATCTTGATCGGCACCGTGTATCCGTACGGCCGAGCGCGCGGCAATCCGATTAGCGAAAATCATCCGCGTGAGCCCCATACGTTCAAAGGCAAGATGCGGCTCGAGCAGGAAAAACTGGTGCTGGCGGCACACGGGCGGGCGAGCGGGTCGACCAGTTTGTCGACGCTGGTGCTGCGCCTGCCGGATTTCTACGGTCACTGCATCGAACGCAGCCTGATCAACGGCATATTCGAGGGCGCGGCGCACGGCAAGCGCGCGCAGGTAATCGGGCCGGTCGATGTGCCGCACGAATTCATCTACTTGCCGGATATCGGCCCGGTGGTCGAGAAACTCACACGTACGCCTGAAGCGTACGGCCGCTGGTGGCATCTGGCCGGCACGGGCACGATCACGCAGCGCGAAGTGGCGAGACAGGCCTATGCGCTAGCGGGCCGCGAGCCAAAGTTGATGGTGGCCGGCAAGACGCTGCTGCGCGTGCTCGGCCTCTTCAATCCGATAATGCGCGAATTGGTGGAGATGAACTACCTGATGACCGAGCCGGTTGTGCTTGACGACTCGGCACTGACGCAACTGATCGGCCCGATCGCCAAAACCTCGTACAAAGACGGTATCCGGCATGCGTTCGAGGCCGCGCGCGCAGCGGCATCGGCGAGTACGGACACGCACCGGGACGCCGCGAAAACCGCCTGATTGTCGATGTGGACGGCTCGCGCAAGCGAGCGGGTTTGAAGCACGTGATTCGTGGGTGTGCGAACGAACCGGATCAGCCCGCCACGTTACCGGGCGGAAAGTGGCCGCTCTTGAGCAGGACAGGCGTGCCATTGCTGATCTGCAAATGCTCACGTGCAACCGCCTCGATACGCGGACGCCCGGCGTCGAACGCGCGCATCCAGCCTTCGAGATCCTCTGTGTACGCGCCGAAGTGATCTTCGAGCGCCTCGACCGAGATCGCGCACGGCACCGGCTCGCCGTCCACGAGCGCGCGAAAGACCACCGTCAGATTGGAGTCGCGGTAAGCGGGCGCGTCCGCGGGAAACCGAATTTCCATGGTCGCCTCATCAGAAGGATCCGGCAGGAAATGGACACCGGGGAGAACCGGCCGCCCCCGGATATGCCCGATATGGTACTCGCGCGACTGGACCGCGGTCCACCCTCCAGCGTCTGCCCGATCAACGGCGCGCGCCCCATGCCCGTAAGCTACGAATGCAAATCGACACACCGGATTGCACTTGTGCCTACTGCGTCTGTCGAACTGGTTCACCGGCACGATCCGTGCTGACGCAAAGACGCCATTTCGAGGTCAACGAGCACAGTATGGGAAAATATTTTCTGCAGAACCACGAACTACCTGAGCCGGATGCGGCAAACACCTGGTTTGCTTACGCCGAAAGCCACGGCATCGACATTCCGAAAGCCATCAGCATCTGGGAAGACGCAGCGACCGAAAGCGGCTCGGAAAGCCGCCAAATGGTCAGCGCGGCAGGCATCACGATCGAAACGCCTTAACCTTGCGGGCACACTCCGGTGTGCGTGGCGAGTCTCGATACCTATTTGAAAGGAAATATCACGATGCATTTCATGACGCAACTGCGCCGCTCCGGCCGCTTCCGACCCAGCAGCGCCGCGCTTGTCTTAGTCCGCAGGGCGTCCCTGTCTGTCGCCCTGCCCGCCGCCGTGCTGCTTGGCGCGGGCCTCGCCGGCTGCGCATCGTCGAACACCACCTCGCTGATCAATCTGCCGAACGGCCAGACCGGTTTTGCGGTGAACTGCAGCGGCGCCGACGCCGCGTCCAGTTGGGCCTCCTGCTACGTGCAGGCCGGCAAGGCATGTGGCGCGACCGGCTACGACATCGTGTCGAAAGACAACGACGAAGGGGGCGCCGCGGGCGGCAGCGTCACGAACGTCGTTTCGGCTAACGTGAAAAACCGTTCGATGATCGTGCGCTGCAAGTAACGCTCAGTGGACGCTCAGTGCGCCTGCATCTTCGAGAACATGTTGAGCACGGCGACCCCGGCAATGATCAGCCCGAGCCCGATGATGGCCGGCACATCCGGCACTTGCCGGTACATCACGACCGCGACCAGCGTAATCAGTACGATGCCGGCGCCTGACCACACTGCGTAGACGATGCCCACCGGAATAGTCTTCAGCGTGAGCGACAGGCAATAGAACGCGATGCCGTAGCCGATCACTACGACCGCTGCGGGCACCAGCCGCGAAAAACCTTCCGAGGCCCGCATGGCGGAGGTCGCGATGACTTCAGCAACGATCGCAATGGCGAGCAGTGCATAAGGAGGCATCCGCATCGCCTCAGACCTTTGCAAGCGCGAGCTTGCTGTAATCGTGGCCGAGGTGCGCGCACAGCGCTTCCACCACCAGCTCATGATCGGCGCGTTGCGGCAAACCGGACACCGTGATCGAGCCGATCACGCCGGCGCCCGCCACCGTCAATGGAAACGCGCCGCCATGGGAGGCATATTCCGTGACCGGCAAGCCGTGCTTGTCGGCGAGCGTGCTGCCCGCCTGTTGCATCTTCAAACCAATCGCATACGAACTGCGCCGGAAATGCGCGACCGTGTTGCCCTTGCGACGCGCCCAGTCGACGTTGTCCGGCGTCGCGCCTTCGAGCAAGCTGAAGAACAGCGGCTGACCGAAGGTGCGCACGTCGATGGCCGCGGCAATGCCGCGTGCTTTCGCGACCTCGTGCAGATAGGCGCCGATCTGCCAGGCACGGTCGGCATCGAATTGCGGGAACACCAGCGCTTGTTCCTGAGCGGCAATCACCTGTAGATCGTGAGCGATATCCATGGAGTTCTGAACAAGGTAAGAAGTGAAGCGCAGGCCGTAGTGCATGCATCCCGGCGCGCGAAGAGAACCTGGATTCTAGCGCAGCGTGCAACGCGGGCCTTCCGGCATGCGACGCCGGCAATTCATGCCGCGACTTTGGAGGCTGCTGCGCTTTGATGTTCCGCTTTGAAGTTCGCCCGCAGCGGCGCGTATTGAAGCCGCCCCTTAACTAGCTATTGCGTTGGTCTCAGCTTTGTTCTATAATCTTTTCTTCGACGGACGCGGGGTGGAGCAGTCTGGCAGCTCGTCGGGCTCATAACCCGAAGGTCGTAGGTTCAAATCCTACCCCCGCAACCAAGTAGCACTAAATTGGTTCGAAGACGTCGAAAAAACTTTAAAGGCTTGCCCAACCGGCAGGCCTTTTTTGTTTTCTGTCTCCCGCTTTCCGCTTCGAGATTGCGCGCTCATACGGCCGCCCGTGCTTCGCACTCGTTGATCCGGACTCCAAACATATCCGCATTTTTCCTCTACGGTATTCGCAATACCGTCGCGTCTACTCGCGCCTGATCAGCGAAATCTCCCCACCCCTCACCGCCTGGCCCACACCGCCATGGCCCGCTGCCGACAAAGCTCGCCCCAGTGATAAACTCCCATCACCCTTTCTCGTCCCCTTCCTATGAAATTCTGTTCTGTCTGCGGCCACGGCGTCAGCCTGAGCATTCCGCCGGGTGACAACCGCGAGCGCTTCGTGTGTGGAAGTTGCGGCACGGTGCATTATCAGAATCCGCGCAACGTGGTCGGCACCGTCCCGGTCTGGGACGACAAAGTGCTGCTGTGCCGTCGCGCGATCGAACCGCGCTACGGCTACTGGACGCTGCCGGCAGGCTTCATGGAAATGGGTGAAACCACCGCCGAAGCGGCTTCGCGCGAAACGCTGGAAGAAGCCGGCGCGCGCGTCGAGGTGCAGAGCCTGTTCTCGCTGCTGAACGTGCCGCACGTGCATCAGGTGCATCTGTTCTATATGGCGCGCCTGCTCGACCTCGACATCGAAGCCGGCGAGGAAAGCCTCGAAGTGAAACTCTTCGAGGAACACGAGATTCCGTGGGACGAGATCGCCTTCCCCACCGTCGGCCAGACCTTGCGCTTCTTTTTCGCCGACCGTGCGGCCGGCAGTTACGGCCTGCACACGGGCGACATCTTCCGCTCGCTGCGCGAAGGCTGAGCGGCGCGCATGGTTCCCTGGCTCGGACCTGACGATCCGTTTCCCTCCGTCGAGCGCGCGCTCGGCGCGGCAAGCGGCGCACCCGGCCTGCTCGCCGCCAGCGGCGACCTGCTGCCGTCGCGGCTGATCGACGCCTATCGGCGCGGCATATTCCCCTGGTATTCGGACGGCCAGCCGGTCTTGTGGTGGAGTCCTGATCCGCGCATGATCCTGCGCCCCGCCGAGTTCAAACTCTCGCCGTCGCTGCGTAAAACGCTCAAGCGCGTGCTGCGCGAGGACGCGTGGGAAATCCGTGTCGACCATGATTTTGCCGCCGTGATGCGCGCCTGTGCGCAGGCGCCGCGGCGCGGCCAGCGCGGCACGTGGATCACCGCGGACGTGGTCGAAGCGTATTCGTCGCTGCACCGGGTAGGCGATGCGCACAGCATCGAGACCTGGTTCGAAGGCAAGCGCGTAGGCGGTTTATACGGGGTTTCGTTCGGCCGGATGTTCTTCGGCGAATCGATGTTCGCCGAGGTTACCGATGCGTCGAAAATGGCGCTGGCCGCGCTTGTCGGACACTTGCGCTGTCACGAAATAGAAATGATAGACTGCCAGCAGAACACGTCGCATCTGGCGTCGCTGGGCGGTCGCGAGATAGCGCGCAAAGCGTTCATCGCGCATGTTCGCGCGTCTGTCGACGCACCGCCGATTCCCTGGCGTTTCGACAAGACCGTCTTGCGCGATGTCGTCGCGCCGGCGGCGTAGGAAGAATCAGGCCGAATCCGGATCCGTCGCCTACCGAGCCGCGGGTCACGAGCCGCGGGTTTCAAACCGCAAGGCGCCGGGTTTGCAATACCAGAGACGCTTCGAGAGCTGCCAACGTGACTCATCCCAACGAGCTGCCTCTTTCTCCGCTTTCAGCGCTGCAATTTTATGCAACGGCGCCCTATCCCTGCAGCTATCTGGATGGACGCATCGCGCGTTCGCAAGTCGCCACGCCCAGTCATCTGATCAACTCCGACGTCTATACCGATCTTGTCAAAGCCGGTTTCCGTCGTTCGGGCGTATTCACCTACCGCCCGTATTGCGATGGCTGCCGCGCCTGCGTGCCGGTGCGCGTGCCGGTCGATCATTTCGAGGCGAACCGCACGCAACGCCGGGTCTGGAAGAAGCACGGCGAGCTGATCGCAACGGTCGCCCCACTGCATTACGACGAAGAGCACTACGCGCTCTATATGCGCTATCAGTCGGCACGGCATGCCGGCGGCGGCATGGACCGCGACAGCCGCGACCAGTACGAACAGTTCCTGTTGCAGAGCCGGATCAACTCGCGGCTGGTCGAATTCCGCGAGCCGCTGCCGGACCATCCGTCAGCGCCGGGCATTCTGCGCATGATCAGCATGATCGACATCCTCGGCGACGGGCTCTCGTCGGTGTACACGTTCTTCGAACCGGGTCTGCCGCACACCAGCTTCGGTACCTACAACATCTATTGGCAGATCGAGCAGGCGCGGAGCCTGAAGCTGCCCTACGTCTACCTCGGCTACTGGATTCGCGAGAGTCCGAAGATGGCCTACAAGGCGAATTTCCGGCCGCTCGAAGGTTTGATCGACGGTGTCTGGAAGGTGCTTGATCCAACCAGCATCGATCTGCCGCCAGTCGATCTGGCGATTCAGGGCAGGCGCGGGCCGCTGCGGCCTTAACGTGGGCCATAAGGTGACCATCACGTGGCCATAGCGGTCCCTGCCAGTTAGTCTCATTAATGCCGCAAAGCCGGTAAAATGGCGGGTTCCCATTTTCCGGCCGCCCGGCTTCGTCCCGTGTTCAGTTCCCTCTACCCGCTCGTACGCGCCCAACTCTTTCGCATGGACGCGGAAGACGCTCACCACCTGACTTTGCGTGCGCTCGGCGCCGCGGGCCGCACCGGCCTCGCAAGCGCGCTCGCGCCACGCGTGCCGGATTCGCCACGCACCGTAATGGGGCTGACGTTCAAGAACCCGGTCGGGCTCGCCGCGGGCCTCGACAAGGACGGCGCGTGCATCGACGGTCTGGCGGCGCTCGGTTTCGGCTTCATCGAAGTGGGCACGGTCACGCCGCGCGCGCAGCCGGGCAATCCGCGCCCGCGCATGTTCCGCCTGCCCGAGGCGAATGCCGTGATCAACCGGATGGGCTTCAACAACGCGGGCGTCGACCAGTTCGTCAAGAACGTGCAGGCCGCGCGCTATCGCGGCATTCTCGGCCTGAACATCGGCAAGAACGCCGACACGCCGATCGAGCGCGCCGCCGAAGACTATCTGTACTGCCTCGAACGCGTGTACCCGTTCGCGAGCTACGTGACGGTCAACATCTCGTCGCCGAATACGAAGAATCTGCGCCAGTTGCAAGGCGCAGGCGAACTCGACGCGCTGCTCGCGGCGCTCAAGGACAAGCAGCAGCGTCTCGCCGACATGCACGGCAAGCTGGTGCCGCTCGCCCTGAAGATCGCACCGGACCTCGACGACGAACAGATCAAATCGATCGCCGATACGCTGTTGCGCCATAAATTCGAAGGCGTGATCGCCACCAACACCACGCTGTCGCGCACCGCCGTCACCGGCATGCAATACGGCGATGAAGCCGGCGGCCTATCGGGCAAGCCGGTGTTCGACGCGTCGAACGAAGTGATCCGCAAGCTGCGCGCCGAAGTCGGCGAAACGGTGCCGATCATCGGCGTGGGCGGGATTTTCTCGGGCGAAGATGCGCGCGCCAAGCTCGCGGCAGGCGCTGCGCTGGTGCAGCTCTATACCGGCTTCATCTACCGCGGACCCGCGCTGGTGGCCGAATGCGCGCAGGCGCTGCGCTAAGCCGCCCCCGACCCGCCTCCGTAATATAGACATAAACAAACGGTATTTAGGTTTCGATAGTCTGTTTTGTTATGCTTTCGTCTGTTAAAACGCCAGACGAACAAAAAGGAATTCGATGAAATTTGGCTTGCTGAAAAAGATGCTCGTCGCCGGCCTGATCGGCGCGTCGTTCACTGCGCTCACCGCCCACGCGGACGACCTGCTCGACCAGGTCAAGCAACGCGGCACGCTGCGCATCGGCCTGGAAGGCACCTTCCCCCCGTTCAATTCGAAAGCGCCGTCGGGCGAACTGGTCGGCTATGACGTCGACATCGCCAAGGCCGTTGCAGCCAAGCTCGGCGTGAAGCCGGAATTCGTCACGACCGAGTGGAGCGGCATCATCGCCGGTCTGCAGGCGAACAAGTTCGACGTGATCGTGAATCAGGTCGGCATCACCGACGCACGCAAGCAGGCACTCGACTTCTCACCGGCGTACACGTATTCGGCCGCACAACTGATCCAGCGTAAAGACGACACGCGCCAGTTCAAATCGCTCGACGATCTGAAGGGCAAGAAGCTCGGCGTCGGTCTGGGCACGAACTACATGGACATGGCGAAGTCGGTACCGGGCATCGACGTGAAGACGTATCCGGGCGCACCTGAATACCTGCGTGATCTGGCCTCCGGCCGTCTGGATGCGGCGCTGAACGATCGCCTGATGCTCGCGTATCTGATGAAGAACTCGCAACTGCCGCTGCGCACCGGCGCGACGGTCGGTGCGGGCAACCCGTCGGGCATTCCGTTCAGAAAGGGCAATCCGAAGTTCGCCAAGGCGATCGACGACGCGATGACCCAACTCGAAGCGGACGGCACGTTCTCGAAGATTTCGGACAAATGGTTCGGCATCGACGTCAGCAAGCCGATCAAGTAACGCACGCTGGATGAAACGAAGGGCGGCATCGTCAACGATGCCGCCCTTCGCTTTTGTCTATCATGTGCGCCCATGCGCACTTTGCGCGCCAACCTTACCCACCGCTCATGTCCACCACTTCCCTGCTCGTCCAATCGCTTCCTGTGCTCGCACAGGGCGCCGTCCTGACGGTCAAGTTCGCGGTTCTGTCGATGATCTTCGGCCTGATTGCCGGCGCCGTGCTCGCGGTGATGGGCGTCAGCCACAACCGCGCGTTGAACTGGATCGCGCGCGTTTATGTGAGCGTGTTCCGCGGCACGCCGCTGCTGGTGCAGATCTTCGTGATCTATTACGGCTTGCCGAGTCTCGGCATTTCGCTCGACCCCACGCCCGCTGGCGTGATTGCGTTGTCGGCGAACGTGGCGGCGTATCTGTCGGAGAGCATGCGCGGCGCGATTCTCGGCATTCCCAACGGCCAATGGCTGGCCGCCTATAGCCTGGGGCTCTCGCGGCGTCAGACGCTGCGCTACGTGATCGCGCCGCAGGCCTTGCGCATCGCCGTGCCGAGTCTGTCGAACAGCTTGATCAGCCTGATCAAGGATACGTCGCTCGTGTCGGTGATTACCGTGACCGAACTGCTGCGCAGCGCGCAGGAGATCATCGCATCGACCTATCAGCCGCTGCCCCTGTACCTCGCGGCAGCCGCGGTCTACTGGGTGCTGTGCCAGGTGCTCGAGTGGGTACAGCATTGGTACGAAAAGCGCCTCGCGCTGCCGTCACGTCACTGAACTGAACCCAACTGGACCAACTACGCCGCCGCGCTGCCTACCGGCTGGCAGCTAGCGACGCCGTATCCAGCGGCGCGCCAAAGCGCTCGAAGCGCGGTTTGTAGTAGTGATCCGGGTCGAGCGAATACGCGACATGACGCGTGCGGCCCATCAGCTCCTTGCGCGGAAAGAAGCCGAAGTAACGCGAGTCGGCGCTGTTGTCGCGATTGTCGCCGAGCATCAGATACTCGCCTTGCGGCACGAGCACCGGACCGAACGAATTACGCGGACTCGGCGCGTCAGGCGCGAGCCGCACCGTGTGCGTCACGCCATCGAAGCGTTCGGTCAGATAGTCGCCGGGAGATGTCGCATCGCCCGGCAGTGGCTTGAGTTTCAGCGGCTGATAATCGGCCCGTACGCCATTCACATACAGCACGTTGTCGCGCATTGCGACGCTGTCGCCGGGCAAGCCGATCAGACGCTTGACAATCAATTCATGCGCGGCCGAAGAATCGATCGTGACGATGTCGCCGCGCTGCGGATCGTGCAGATGCGCGATCGTGATGTGGGTGAGCGGCACGCGCAGATCGTAGGCCATCTTGTCGACGAAAATCCGGTCGCCTTCGCGAATCGTCGGCAACATCGAGCCGCTCGGCACGACGTTCCAGTCGGCCACGGCGCTGCGAAACAGCACCATCAGGAACAGAAAGGCGACGAGGCTCTTGTTGTCGCGCCACAGTTTTCCAAGCATGCGCATCGCAGGCGGCTCCAGTGGAAGGTGATCGAAAGCTGTGGGTGCGTGGCCCTTTTTTGTCGAGTCCACGCGCCCGCGCAAATCGTACCACCGCCGTGGGAAGCAACGCTGCGACGGACTCTCACTCCCCTGCGAACTTGAGTCCCAACGCGGCGCGCGCCGCGTCGGCCATCTCGATCATCTGCAGCGACTTGCTGTGCGGCATCAACGGGCTTTCAATCTGCCCCGCTCGAATCAGCTCGCAGAAATGCGCGGTCTCGTAGTTCAGACCGCCGCCTTCGAACGGCTCGTCGAGCTCGACCACACGACCGTCGCCGTAGCGGATCGTCGCGCGCGACGGATTCCACCAGGGCTCATGAATCGTGACATGGCCGCTCGTGGCCATCAGCAACGCGTCGCCCTTGCCGTGCAGATCGAGTCCGCAGAACAACTGGGAGATACCGCGTTCATGCTGGCTGTTCAGGCTCGCGAATGTGTCGACGCCGGTCGAGCCGAGCCGCCCGAGCGTCTGCACCTCACGCGGGGCACCGAGCCAGTCGACCGCGAGGAACATCTCGTAGACGCCGATATCGAGCAGCGCGCCGCCCGCATGCTCGAACGACAGCGACGGGTGATCGTCCGGAACGCCCGGCACCGAGCAGCCGGCGCGCACGAGCCCCACGTCGCCGATCGGTTCGGCATCCAGATGCGCGCGCAACTTTCTGTAGAGCGGATAAAACGGCGGCTTCATGGCTTCCATGAAAAGCCGGTGTTCGGCGCGCGCAACCTCGAGCACATGTTCGAGCTGCGGCTTGTTGATGGTGGCGGGTTTTTCGCACAGCACGTGCAGACCGGCTTTAAGCGCGGCGATCGCGTAATCCGCGTGACTGTCCTGAACGGTGGCGATATAAAGCGCGTCGACACCGCTTGCGAGCAGCGCGTCGAAACTCGCGCACACCTCGCCGCCGAATTCCGCGGCGAAGGCCATGGCCGGTTCGGCGCGGCGTGACCACAGCGCGCTCAGCGACGCCTGCGGCACATGAGTGAGTCCAAGAGCAAAGCGACGGGCAATGCGGCCCGTCCCGACGATCCCCCAGCGAATCATGCCGCCCGCCGGGGCTTCCTGCGTTGCAATTGTCATCGTTCCTTCGAGTCCGTGCAGTTCAGAACAGGCGCTATTGTGACGCAAGCCGCGCGCGCATGCGCAGGCATGCTGTCGCGCCGTTCGTTATGCAAGGTCCCAGCAGGAAGGCGCCCCTGGTTGCCGCCGTAGCGGCCGCGCTCAGCGCACCGGGGGTTCCGACGTAAAGTTGCTGCCGATCTCTTCCGCGGTGTAGTCGATCATCGCCAGCGAGGCGATTTCGGCTTCCTTCGGATCGCGCCGTTCGATCGCTTCGACCACGCGCTGATGCGTGCTCACGGCCTTCTCCCACAGACCGTCTTTCTGATTGACGATCGGGTTGACGGTCGACAGCGCGCCGCGAATGATCGCCGCCATCTGCTTGAAGAACTGATTGCCGCTCGCCACCACAATGCGAGCATGGAACAGTTCGTCTGCCGCCTGATAGCCGGCCTCACCTGGCCGGATCACGCGGAACGCCTCGAAGGCCTCGCGAATCGCCGCGATGTCGGCCGCACTGCCGCGCGCGGCCGCCTGCGCCGAAGCACGCGGCTCGATCAGGATGCGGAACTCGATCACGTCGCGCAGAAACAGCGGATCGGGTTTCGCGCGAAAACGCCAGTTCACGACGTCCTCGTCGATCATTCGCCAATCGCTCATCGGCCGGATGCGCGTGCCGATCTTCGGCCGCACGTCCAGCATGTCGCGCGCGAGCAGCATCGACAGCGCCTCGCGCATGACGGTGCGGCTGACGTCGAACTCCTTGGACAGCACATCCTGCGGTGGCAGGATGGCGCCGTACTTCTCTTCCACGATGCCGGTCACGAGTCCATCCATGACTTTGCTGACCAGCGATCGATCCTTATTTGCCTGTTCCATTTTGATACTCTCCCCGAAGCGGTGTTTGCCCCCGCGTAGCCTGTTGATCAAGCAGCCCTCGTGTGTCGTTTTATGTAGGTCTGATTGTTCTTTTACGATACGTTGCTAGCTTCGAAACGGTTGCGCCAGTTGGGAAACGTCCGGAGAGGGTTATCCCTCTGAAGAATTGTTTCGTTCATGTAACGCCGCATGTTTTGACGGGCCATAAGCTTGCGTCTCAAGCGTGCCTGCGTTGCGAAATTTGCATAGTGCGAAGACGCACGTAGTGAATCGATTTGTCTGATCCGCAACACGGGGTGGGGAATGGGCCGGCAGGCAACAGGCGCGCCAGCCGACTTCTGTGGGTTACTAGCGGGAAATGTCCGGGCCTGCTTTGCCGGTCTACTGGCTGCGGCCATACTGATCGTCGAAACGCACGATGTCGTCCTCGCCGAGATAGCCGCCTGATTGCACCTCGATGATTTCTAGCGGAATCTTGCCCGGATTCTCGAGCCGGTGCGTGACGCCGAGCGGAATATAGGTCGATTGATTCTCCGAGAGCAGAAAGGATTCCTCGCCGCGCGTGACGCGCGCCGTGCCGCACACCACCACCCAGTGCTCGGCGCGATGAAAGTGCATCTGCAATGAGAGCCGGCCACCCGGTTGCACCACAATGCGCTTCACCTGAAAGCGTTCGCCGCGGTCGATCGAATCGTAAAAGCCCCAGGGCCGCTGGACCTTGCGGTGCTCATGAACTTCCGCCCCATGCTCCGCTTTCAGACGGCCGACAATGGCGCGCACCTCCTGCACGCGGTCCTTCGCGGCGACCAGCACCGCATCGGCCGTTTCAATCACCACGACGCCTGTCACGCCGACGCATGCGACCAGCCGGCCGTCCGAATGCGCGAAGCTGTCGGCCGAGCCTTCGAACAGTACCCGGCCGCGGCCGACGTTGCCATCGGAGTCCTTCTCGGACAACTGCCAGACCGCGTCCCATGCACCGACGTCGGACCAGCCGGCAACCAGAGGCACGACTACACCGGTCAGCCGTACGTCAGAACCAAGATGCTCCATCACTGCGTAATCGATCGAATCGGAGGGACAGGCATCGAAAGCAGCGCGATCGAGATGAAGTGCGCCGGCGCTGTCAAGCGAGGCCCGCGCAAACGACTCCGCACATGCCGAGGCGATCAAGGGACAGCAACGCGCGATCGCAGCTAGCCATACCGAAGCACGCATAACGAAAATGCCGCTGTTCCACCAGTACTCGCCGCTGGCGACATATCGCTCGGCCAGTTCTCGATCCGGTTTCTCGACGAAGCCATCGATCGCACGCTCCCCCTGCCGCCCGACCGGCACGCCGGTGCGGATGTAGCCATAGCCCGTCTCCGGCCGCTCGGGCGGCACGCCGAGTGTCACAATCGCGCCCTGCGCGGCATGAAACACAGCCTGCGCGAGCGCAGCGACGAACGCAGCGTTATCAGCAATCATGTGGTCGGCCGGCATCACGATGAGCACGGGGTCCGGGCCGTCCGGCATATCGGCTTGCGCGGCAAGCGCGGCGAGCGTCAGCGCGGGCGCTGTATTACGCGGCGAAGGTTCAAGCAGGAGGCGAGGCCCACCGTCGCAGCGCTCGAGCCGTTCGACGGTCGCGAGGCGCAGTTCGGCGCCGCATACGACAATGGGCGCCGCCCGCTCGAAACGCGGTGCGGCGTGCGTGTTGGGGTCCCCCGCAAACAGCCGGTCCAGCCGATGCACTGTCGATTCGAGCAGCGACTCGTCACCGAACAGGCTGATCAGTTGTTTGGGACTTTGCTCGCGCGACAGCGGCCATAGCCGCGTGCCCGAGCCACCTGCGAGAATCACCGGCTGGACGGTGCAGTACGCCAGCGCCTCGCGTGCCAGCGCCTCCTGCGTGACCGGCAATGCAAAATCGTTCATTCGAATCTCTCCCAATGCACAACACTCCGGGCCCCTCGCGACGAGGATTGAACCCGGCACAGCAAGCATCACAGGTTGATTGGAGCATGCAGCAGCGGCTTATATCTGTTCGCACCCCAACACTGCCACGCTGGCGTAGCAGGCATTCATCGCCTTGAACGCCCAGCAAAGGCTTGTTGACGCAACGTTCACTCATCCATGGACCACGATCAGACATTTAAATTAGTCAATATTCCTAACCGACTGGACGGACCGTGAAGGGTGGTATCAGACGATGCGCCGGATGCCGGACAACCCAGCGAAGTTACCGTTTCTCAAACGTAGAAACGCCCGGCAATATGCCACGCTGGCGCCGCCCGCAGGCCAGCGGCGCGCGATCGCTACGCGCCCTGCATGTCAAACCGACGGATGGCGCTCCGTAGTCGAGGAACGGCCCTTCTACCTTGCGAAAGCCGAACTGTTCGTAGAAGGCACACAGGCTGACTGGTGCATTCACTCGTACAACGGTTCCTGGCCAGCGCTCCGCCGTCGCCCGTAGAACCCGCTCGATCAACAGCTCAGCCGTGCCGTCGCCGCGCCTCGCCGGACTTGTCAGCACCTTATCAAGCACCACTTGCGGGTATTCTTCATCGCCAGGCCGGACCCGTGCGTAAGCAATGATGGGCATCGGGCGAGAGATATCTTCGGCCGCAAAAATATGGAGTGCGCTTTCGTCGCGCCCGTCGGCATCGAGACACAAATGTGACTGTTCGACAACGAACACCGCGCTACGTGCGCGCATGATCAGATACAACTCACGTACCGTGCACTGTTCGAATTCGAGCGTTTTCCAGCTGATCACGATTTCCCCAGCGATTCGACAGAAGTTGGCCGTTGTTGGCCGTTGCCATGCACGCAAGGTACGCCGGCCAACCTGTCAAGCTCGGTGCGCAAGCGCACCGTCGCGAGCGCAACGTGAGCTTGAATGCCGGAGCAACGGAGTGATCAAGGTCGCATCGGCAACCCGCACGATCGGCCTCACGCCGCGCGGGAAACAGTGCATAAGTGCGACACTTCGCGATCCGGCCAACCGACAGCCTGGTCGCAAGCGTTTCATCTGCACAATCAAAGCGCCATTGCGCGCCACCACCCCGGCCTCACGGCGACGCCCGGAGCGACCGCTAGCGGCTGGCGGTTGGCGGCCGGGAACTAATCGTCGAAACAACGCGCGTTATGTGTCTCGCTCATATCGCGGACGCGCACTTTCGTGCTGCTGCAGACGGGGTCCGTTTGCCGCCGGGTTGTCCGGGAGCGATCCCAAGGGCGCCGTTTAACGCGGACGATACAGAAGCCGCACCTGAACGCGAGGTGGGCGGAATCAATCCTGACACACCGTTTTTCTGCCTCTGACGCTATCCGCCGGAGCGCCCAACTGCCCCGTAACGCGCATAAAACCTCGTTCTATACGTTTCGTTCCGGCCACCCCAAAAAGGTTGCGCAGACATCGAATAGCTCGCCAAAAATCGCTTCCGTGCGTCAACCCACTCAACCCGTGGAACACATCTGAATCATTTCTGAGTCATCCTGGACGAGCTGGCTTAATGCCCGTCCAGCTAGCGTCCAGCCGTTGATTCGCGCCGCGCCGCCACCTGTCTGACACGTGCTATCCCAATCCGATCAATGACTTGGACCAAGAAAATACCTTCGGCGCGGAACCGGGCTGGCGGGGGCCTGGTGCAGAACTGAAACAAAAACGCATATTTTGCAGCGCAACGCGTCATCGTCCGCTTCGCTGCGCCGCACCAGTGCTCGCTTCTGACCTCACTGGCACAATCCTCGCTAAATGAGAAGCGCAACACGAGCGCCAGCGTACATAACCCAAGACAACGTCGGCGCGCAAAGGCCATACGGGGCCCGCACTGCATATCCATAGCCGCTCGCCAGGCGGCAGCACGATACGGACGCAGCGACGGGTAGAAAATCAGGGAGCTGCCTCACGCGGCTCCGCGCGAGGACCGATCATGCTCACACTTCAATCCGATCTGCACGGCAATCATTTGCTTGGCGCACTGCCCTCCCACGAGTGGCAAGCAATGGCCCCTCATCTCGAACTCGTTCATCTGCGCACTGAGCAACTCCTGTGCGACTCCGGGCAACGAATCCATCACGTTTATTTTCCGACCACCGCCATCATCTCGATGTTGTCGACAATGGAAGACGGTAGCTCGGTCGAGATTGCTGCGGTTGGACGAGAAGGCATGACAGGCGTTCCGGTATTGACGGGTGGCGAAACCATGCCTAACCGCGTGCAGGTGCAAAGTGCCGGTTTCGCTTACCGTATGACCGCGCAAGCGCTCAGCCAGCAGTTCATGCGCTCCGACCTGGTGCGCCGCCTGATGATGCTCTACATGCATGCGCTGCTGACCCAGGTGGCACAGACAGCCGCTTGCAATCGCCATCACTCGCTGAACAAGCAGTTGTGCCGCTGGCTGCTGATCGAAATCGATCGCGTCGCCTCGAACGAGCTGACCGTCACGCAGCAATTGATCGCGGATATGCTTGGCGTACGCCGCGAGGGCATCACCGAAGCAGCGGGCAAGCTGCATGACGAAGGCCTGATTCATCACAGCCGCGGCCATATCAAGGTGCTCGACCGCAAGGCGCTGGAATCGCGCGCATGCGAATGTTATGGGCTCGTGAAGCGTGAGTTCGACCGGCTGCTGCCGCGCCTGCACCAGGCCGAGACGGTGAGCTAGGCGGCCACATTCGTCCTTCGTCAAGCGCCGCAGCGAAGCCGGCATCGTGCTTGTCGAATATTGACTTCAATATCTTTGCTTCGCAGAGGGACGCCCCTGTCCCTGGACGCAGCCATCAGGCGAGTACACGCTGCCGGAATGAACGTGTAACTGCCTGTTGGCCGCAATCGTCTTCGGCATGCCGGGTCTTCAGCCGCGCCGCTAAGCCACGTCCTTAAGCTACGTCCCTAAGCCACGCCCCTAAGCCACGTCGCAGCAATCCCACCAGGGCAATATCCGCAAATCCCGAAGATACTGCCAAGGCTCGCAATCGCGTAGAAGATGCGGTTGCTCCCGTCGAAAACGACCCGCAAACCATCAACTGAAACCGAACCGTGTTGCCGCGCGTCACGGCAGCGGTCGCTGCCTTGGAATCTGAATTTTCCGCCGCAACTGTTTTATTAAATTCACCCCGCCCCTGCCGATAATCAGCCGTACAAACAACAACATCCACCCCTTACTCGGAATTTTTATCTCTTTCAATATTATTCCGCCGACAATATTAAACCTTAAGAAAATATTCAGGTTCTTGTAAATCAAAACATTAAACACCAGCGAAGAAACATGCCCTCTTGACATGAATTTATTATATTTTTCAAAAAACACCAGACTTGGCTCACTATTAGCCTTCCCCGATATTCTATTGGCACCGCCACTCAGATAATACTCCACCAGAGGATCGTGCAAATATATGAATGCACAGCCAGCCATTTCAGCATTAATGGCAAAATCCCAATCCTGATGGCGACGCAAAGATCCATCGAAGCTAATTAACGGATACTGATGACGCCACATCATAATAGATGAAGTTTGAATATATCCTCCATCCAATAAAATGAAGTCAAGCATCGGTTGACCATCATATGGAGACCGGTTGCCCGGGATGCGTTGACTCCCGTCGGTTAGCATCACGTTACTGAACAACACCTTCACTTCATTCTCAGGAGGCTTGGGGCCGAACGCGGCGATGCACCGTTCGAGCTTGTTCGGGAGCCATCGGTCATCGGCGTCCAGAAAAGCAATCAGATCGCCGGTCGCTTCCTCAATGCCTTTGTTTCGGCACCACGCCGCCCCACGATTCACGGTCTCGCGAATCAGGCGCAATGCAATCCCATCTCCGCAATGACCCGGCAAGTCGAACTGCAAACCCGATGCATCATCTATAACAATAACTTCTCGCGGAACAACTGTTTGGCCAGATACTGACTCTATAGCCACCCAAAGCAAATCAGGGCTATTGTAGTGCGGAATTATCACACTAACATCACAGACATCGCCAAAATCACGCCCCATCCCACACCTCAGATATAAATTTTGAAAGATTCCTCACGCAAATAAAAAATTATCCAATTTCATCTCGCAGGCAGCTTAATTACATCTGCCATTCTAATATTTTACGAATAACACAATAAATTCTGTCAAATCGCTTTCCGTTACTGAATTGCGATCCCGTTCTTCTCGAACATGATGTTGCTGACACGGTTCTATGTCGGATTAAGCCCTCATATGCTGGTGGATCGACCAGCCCACCACCTGCCGGCTGAACAGGTCGATGGCGACGGTCAGGTACGCCAGGAAGGAAGTGTCCTTAGGGGAAAGCCAGCCCTCGGCCGTCGCCATGTAGGTGAAGTCGCCTGTCTGCCGCGGTGAAGTTGCGCGCCGGCAGATTCGGCGCGACCGGCAAGCCATGATTCGCATTCGTCGTCGCAACGTACTTGCGCTCGTTCGAGCCACGCAAGCCGTGCAGCGCCATCGCGTCAATCGGCGGTGCGATACGCTGTGACGGATCGTAAAACGGCTTCCCCGCCCCGTTCCGTGGGTTGCCCAACAATCCCGCGTAAATTGCGCCCGGCGGGTCGCGGTTGAAGGCTGATCGACATCAGGGGGCACGCCGCCCCCTGATGTCGATCCTGTAGAATCAGGCAGCCCCAGCGCCAGTCGAATCCAGGCTCTCAATGTCCTCTTCTCTCCTTACACCGCCGTCTGCGCAAGAAGTGCATGTCTGGCAGTGGGATCTCGATGTCTACAGTAGCGATGTTGACCAGTACTGGGAAATGCTATCGGCGCAAGAGCGCGAGCGCGCCGACAAATTCCGCTTCGAACGGCATCGCCGTCGCTTCGTGGCAGGACGCGGCGAACTCAGGCGGCTCCTCAGCCGCTATCTCGGGCTATCACCGCGGGAGGTCGCCCTTGCTTATGGTTCGGATGGCAAACCTTTCTGCACGAGCCAGCCTCCTGGGTGGAGGATCTGCTTCAACCTCAGTCACAGCGAGAATGCAGCAGCTCTCGCAATCTCGAGCGGTTTCGAGGTCGGCATCGACGTAGAACAAGTCCGCCCGATCGAGGAGAGTATGCCGCTCGACGTATTCTCCACCCGGGAGCGCGCGGAGTTTGCCGCGTTGCCGGATACAGAACGGCAAAATGTCTTCTTTGAAAGCTGGACGCGCAAAGAGGCCTGCTTGAAAGCGCTCGGCACCGGCTTTACCCTGCCGCCGGCCCATTTCGAGTTCGATCTTTCCATTCGCGGCGACACGGCACCCCGCTTCGTCGGCGGCAAGGCAGAGGAATCGACGCATTGGCGCATTTGCGCCCTGTCATCCAGTCCGACCTGTGCAGGAGCGGTAGCGGCCCGATGCACGGACTGGTCGATTGTCGAAAAGAATTGACGGACGGCGTCTGCGTCAGAGAAACGGCCCGCCCTGTCAAGGCGCCTCAGTAACCTGCACTGGCGCACATAGTTAGAACCGTATACGCCACAGCGCGCCACAACGCGCCACAACACATCTGCTTGCGCCATATCGAGCGGTTTGGCGCCATTCTCCTTCCGAAACGTCACGCGAATATCGCGTGCGGTCTGTCCTCCCGCCACCTTCCAGGTTTAAGCAAACGTGCCCGACACGCTCCGGGCGCGCGAACTCTTCGGGAGCGATGTGTTGTTGCATCGTTCGTGTGTGCGACGGCGTACGGATACGCAAGCCGCGGAAGATTAACTTCCACTTACAGCAAATTTCTCGCTTTAGGCACGGGCCTGGCGTGGATAGCCTCGTGCTGCTTGCGCCTCACGTGACCGGCCGCCGTTATGTGCACTCGCTGCGCGCTTATCGCGAGGCGTGGCTCAGTACAAGGCCTTCATCTAAATTATTGGAGATCGGCAAATGTCACACAGAGATGGATATTTAGGCGACTTGCCGAGCGGGCCCGGTCATGTACCTGGCGTGGCAGAGCGCTTCGATGCCGTATGTGCGGCGTTTGGCAATCATCTTGCTGCGATCGATACGACGGGTGAAGAAAGTTATGCTGCCCTCGGCGAACGTTCGGCCCGTCTTGCAACTGTCCTGTACCGCATGGGACTGGAGCGTGGCGAGCGCTGCGCCATCATGGTTCCGCGCAGCCGGGACACGCTGGCTTTGATCCTCGCGATCCTGCGTCTGGGAGCCGTCTATGTGCCGCTGGATCCGGCCTATCCCCGGGCGCAACTCGATTTCATCGTTGCCGATTGCTTGCCCAAGCTCATCGTCGCAGAAGGGGCCGCTCTCGCCAGCGTTGGCGACCTGAATGGAGCGCTGGTCGATCTGGCGGATCTCGTGGCATCGTCGGAGGCTGCTGATCCCGCTCTGCTCCAGGCGTGCGGTGGCGACGACCCTGCCTACATCATGTACACCTCCGGCTCGACCGGCAAACCCAAGGGCGTGATCGTGCCGCACCGCGCGATTCTGCGCCTGGTGCATGGCCAGACCTTCGCTGACCTGTCGGCGCAGACGCGCTTCCTCAACCTGGCGCCGCTCGCGTTCGATGCAAGTACGCTGGAGATCTGGGGGCCGCTGCTGAACGGTGGCTGTGCCGCTATCATCAACGAGGTTCAGCCTTCGCTCGACACCATCGCCTCTGAGATTGCGCGACTCGGCGTCACGAATGCCTGGTTCACGGCCGGCCTCTTCAATGCGCTCGCCGACTATCGGCTGGAAGCCTTTGTTCCGTTCAAGGAAGTGCTGACAGGCGGGGACGTGCTATCGCCGGTGCATGTACGCAAGGTCATCGAGGCCCATGCCGGGATACAGATCGTCAACGGCTACGGCCCGACCGAGAACACGACCTTCTCCTGCTGCTACCGCATTCCGCGCGGCGGCGAGGCCCTGGCAAATGGCGACGCGATTCCCATCGGCGACGCCATCGCGGGCACGCGCGTCTACATCCTGGACGATAAGTTTGCGCCTGTCGACGAGGGAGAAGTGGGTGAGCTCGTCGTGGGCGGTGACGGCGTTGCACTTGGCTACCTCAACCGCCCCGAACTGACGGCGGAGAAGTTCGTCGACGACGTCTTCACCCCCGGCGCCAAGCTCTACCGCACCGGTGACCTGGTCCGCCGGCGCCCGGACGGCGCCATTGATTTCCTGGGCCGCAACGATCGGCAAATCAAGATCGCCGGCAAACGCATCGAGCTCGATGAAGTCGAACATGCCCTGCGTGCGGCTCCCGGCGTAGCGGATGCGGCCGTGGCGGCGTTCGAGGGCCGCAGGGGGAAATCCATCGCCGGCTTCGTGAAGGCCGATGTGGCGGCTGCGGCCGTCCTGCTGGACGGAATACGCGCTTATCTCAAGGCTGCTTTGCCTGACTACATGATGCCGGCGGAGTTGCGAATCCTGCCGGCCTTTCCTCTGACACCGAATGGCAAGGTCGACCGCAAAGCCCTGCTTGCGGGGCTCGATACACCTGCCGCCGCACCGGCCGCACCCGAGCCGATGGACGACGACATCGCCGCAAAGCTGGCGGCTGTGTTCGAGGGACTCCTCGGCAACCCCGTCGATCGCCGGTCGAATTTCTTTGACCTTGGATTGCGCTCGCTGGATCTGATGAAGGCGCACGCCATCATCATGCGCGACGTGGCGGCCAAGGTTGCGCTGGTAGATCTGTTTCGCCATCCTAACGTCGAGGCGCTGGCCACGCATCTGCGTGCCACTCTCGGGGTGGTGAAGGATGAGGCAATCCGGCTGCGCCGGGACACGCAAGGCGGGGCTATCGCAGTCATCGGCATGTCAGGACGGTTTCCGGGCGCGCGCAATGTCTCCGAGTTCTGGGCCAACATCCTTGCGGGGCGAGACTGCATCACGCATTTCGACGTGACGGAACTGGAAGACAGTTTCGACGACGGCTCTCGCCGCGAAGAGCGTTACGTCAAGGCGAAGCCGATACTCTCTGACGTCGACCGCTTCGATGCCGGTTTTTTTGGGATGCTAGCGCGCGAAGCGGCACTGACCGACCCACAGCAGCGCCTTTTCCTCCAGATCGCCTGGGAGGCGTTCGAAGACGCCGGCTATGATCCGGCGACGATCGCCGGCGCCGTCGGGGTATTCGCCGGCACCTCGATGAATACCTACTTCCTCAAGCATGTCCTGTCCGATCGTGGCGTGATCGACGAGTTCACGAGCCAGTTTCAGATCGGCGAGTATCAAAAGCTGGTGGGGGCCGGTGATTTCGTCGCTACCCGCACCGCCTACAAGCTCGGCCTCACGGGGCCGGCCATATCGGTACAGACGGCATGCTCTACCTCGATGACCGCGATTGGCCTGGCCGTGGAGAACCTGCGATCGGGACGCTGTGACATGGCGCTGGCCGGCGGTGTGTCGGTCACCTTCCCGCAGAAGCGCGGCTACTTCTATGAGGAAGGCGGAATGGGCGCGCCCGATGGGGTTTGCCGCCCGTTTGATGCCGGGGCCAGCGGCACGGTGTTCGGTAGCGGCGCCGGCGTTGTCTTGCTGAAACGTCTCGAGGACGCTATCGCCGACGAGGATCCGATCTATGCCGTGATCCGTGGTGTCGGCATCAACAACGACGGCTCCGACAAGGTCGGCTTCACGGCTCCCAGCGTCGATGCTCAGGCCCGCGCCATTGCCATCGCACACGCCGAAGCCGACATTGATCCGGCCTCCATTGGCTATGTCGAGGCCCACGGTACGGCGACGCCGCTTGGAGACCCCATTGAATTCGCCGGCCTGGTGCAGGCGTTCCGCCTGGGCGGCGTCGAGGGCGGCCAGTTCTGTGCCCTCGGCTCGGCGAAGGCCAATGTCGGGCACCTTGACGCGGCGGCCGGCGTGACGGGTTTCATCGCGGCGTCACTCGCCTTGCGCGACCGTGTCTTGCCGCCGCTCCTGCATTTCCGTTCGCCCAATCCGGCCATCGACTCGGCTAACAGCCCGTTCTTTTTCAACGCGGCTGCGAGTCCCTGGGCCGATGGCCCCGCACCGCGTCGCGCTGGCGTGAGTTCCTTCGGCGTCGGCGGTACGAATGTCCATGTGGTGTTGGAGGAAGCGCCCTGCCGCGCCAACGCCGCCTGTGAGTCGCAAGAAGCGCCGCAAGAGGGACTGCAGATATTGCCGCTCTCGGCGCGGAGCGCGGCAGCGCTCGAACGCACCAAGGCCCATCTCGCCAGCCATCTGGCAGCCCATTCCGGTCTCTCGCTCGCCGACGTGGCCGCGACGCTGCAAACGGGCCGCCGCTCCTTCACCCACCGCGCCGTGGTCATCGCCGAGAGTCTCGATCAGGCTCAGGCGAAGCTCCAAAAGGGGGCCATCGAAGCCCAGGCCCCTCAGGTCACGCCCGCGGTGGTCTTTATGTTTCCCGGCCAGGGCGCCCAGTATCCGGGCATGGGCGAAGCGCTCTATCGCACCGAGCCGGTGTATCGCCAGTGGATCGATAAGGGTGCCGAAGCGCTGGCTCCGCATGTCGGACTCGATATCCGGACCCTGCTGTTCAGCGAGGTCCCGGAAAGCGACGACACGCCCCACCCCATCCGTTCGACGATCTACGCGCAGCCGGCCCTGTTCCTGGTCGAATATGCGCTGGCGCAGCTGTGGATCTCACGCGGCATCAAGCCGACGGCGATGATCGGCCACAGCGTCGGCGAACTGGTCGCAGCCTGCGTGGCCGAGGCGATCGCTTTCGAGGATGCGCTGTACCTGATCGCCCGGCGTGGCGCGCTCATGCAGTCGGCCGAACCGGGTGCGATGCTGGTCGTGCGTCTGTCGGAGGCCGATCTCGGGCCCATCCTGCCCGACGATGTCGACCTCGCTGCAGTCAATGCGCCGTCGCTCAGCGTAGTGGCGGGCCCCTTCGCGGCCATCGAGGCTTTCGAGGCCACGCTGAAGGCGAGCGATATCGAGCATCGACGTCTGCATACCTCGCATGCCTTCCACTCGCGCATGATGTCCGGCGTCGTTGAAGATCTTGCCCGGCTTGCGGACACCCTTTCTTTCGCCAGGCCGAAGATCCCGTACGTGTCCACCGTGACCGGCGAGTGGGCGGCGATGGATCAGCCGGTGCCCGGACGTTACTGGGCCAGTCATTGCCGCAACGTGGTGCGCTTCAGTGACGCACTGGCCACGGTGACAGCGCAGGACAAACCCCTTCTCCTCGAAATCGGCCCTGGCCGGACGCTGTCGACGTTTGCCATGCAGGGATTGCCCAAGGACCGATATCTGGGCGCGATTGCCTCCCTGCCTGATTTCGCGATACGCGAGCGGGAACTTTCCGTCCTCGCCGAGGCGACCGGGCGGTTGTGGCTGAACGGTGTCACGCCGAACTGGAAAACCGTCCAGGCCGAAGCCGCCCGCCGTGTCTCGCTACCGACCTATCCGTTCGAACCGGAACGGCATTGGATTGACGCCCCTGCAACTGCCTCTTCAAGCCACCCGACGACGGCCACGGCGGCGATTGCCGCTCCAGTCTCGTCCGACGCCATAACCCACATTGCCCAGACCGCCATGACCCAAGCCGTCCAAATCGACCGCAAACCGCGTCTCATTACCGAACTGGCGTCGCTTCTCACCGAGATGTCCGGCGAAGCGCCGGATACGTCCAATCCGGACGTGACCTTCTGGGATCTCGGATACGACTCTCTGTTCATGGGACAAGTCTCCCGGCAGTTGCGCCGCCGCTACGACGTCACGATCAGCTTCCGGCAGATCATGAGCGACTATCCGACGCTGCCCGCCCTGGCGCAGTTCCTCGATGGCGCTTTGCCGCCTGATCCGGAACCGCAGATCGCGCCGGCCGCAGCCGAGGCTTCGCCAGTTGCCGTTGCCGCATCAGCCGCTCCCATCGGCGCTGCGCCGGTCGCCGTTGCGGGACTGGCCGCCCCCATCATGGCCGCTACCCCGGCCACGGGCGACATCCAATCGGTATTCCGCGACCAGCTCGCTGCGATGCAGTCCCTGATGTCGCGTCAGCTCGAGGTGCTCCAGGGCGCGCCGCTAGCGCTCCAGCAGCCTGCAGCGGCAATCCAGGCCCCCGCTCCGAGCGCCGCGCTCGCGTCGGCCGCACCGGCCGCACCGGCCGCGGCTTCCGCGCAGCCCACCGGCCCCGAGATCAAGTTCGAGGAGAACCGGCCGACGCGCTTTAACGCGTACAAGCCTGGCGCTACAGGCTCGGCGCAGATCACCGATGCCCAGACGGCGTTCATCGCCGATCTGTCGGCTCGCTACTCGGCGAGGACGGCCACTTCCAAATCTCGTACGCAATCCTACCGTTCTGTGCTTGCCGATCCGCGTACCGCCAGCGGCTTCCGCGAGGAATGGAAGGAGCTTGTCTATCCCATCGTCGCCCAGCGCTCCAAGGGCTCGAAGATCTGGGATGTCGACGGCAATGAATATATCGATGTAGTCAACGGCTACGGTCAGACCGCGTTCGGCCATACGCCGGATTTCGTGGTGGAGGCGGTCAACGCGCAGATGGCGGAAGGCTTTGCCATCGGCCCGCAATCCCCGCTGGCAGGCGAGGTCGCCCAGATGTTCGCCGAGATGACCGGGCACGAGCGCGTCACCTTCTGCAATACCGGTTCGGAAGCCGTGATGGCAGCGATGCGTCTCGCGCGCACCGTGACAGGCAAGGAGAAGGTCGTCTGCTTCGACGGCGACTACCACGGCCAGTTCGACGAAGTCCTCGTCAAGCCGGGCAGCGAGGCCGGCGTGCCGCGTGCTTTCCCACTCGCGCCCGGCATCCCGCAGAGCTCCGTTGGCAACATGGTCGTGCTGCCCTACGCCAGGTCCGAAAGCCTCGAGTGGATCAAAGCCAATATCGACGATATCGCCGCTGTCCTGATCGAGCCTGTGCAGTCGCGCCATCCGAATCTGCGACCGAAGGAATTCGTGCAGCAACTGCGCGAAGTCACGGCAGCCAACGAGTCCGCCCTTATCGTCGACGAGGTCGTGACGGGCTTTCGCGTCCATCCGGCCGGCATGCAAGGCTATTGGGGTATCAAGGGCGACATGGCGACCTACGGCAAGGTGGTCGGCGGCGGCCTGCCCGTCGGCGTGCTCGCCGGCAGCGCGCAGTTCATGGATGCGCTCGACGGTGGCCAGTGGCAATTCGGCGACGCCTCGGTTCCCGAAGTCCCGCCGACCTTCTTCGCCGGCACTTTCGTGCGCCATCCCGTGGTGCTGGCGGCGATGAAAGCCGTCCTCCTGCACCTCAAGGAGGCAGGCCCGGCGCTGCAGGAATCGCTTGGCGCCCGCATGAACGGCCTCGTCCAACGCATCAATGCCCATCTGGAGAAAGTCGGCATCGCCACGCGGGCGGAATCCTTCTCGAGCTGGTTCTATATCAGTTTTGCAGGCGAAGACCGCCTGGGCAGTCTGTTCTATGCCTATATGCGCTACCTCGGCGTCCACATCATGGAAGGCTTCCCGTGCTTCCTGACGACCAGCCATTCGGATGAGGACATCCGCAAGATCGGCGATGCCTTCGTCGAAAGTATTTCCGCACTCCAAAGCGTAGGTATTCTCGGCGGCACGAAGGACGCCCTCGCTTTGACACCGCCGGCCGAACAGAAGCCCCTCGTGGAGTCTCCGCTCACCGAGCCTCAGAAAGAAATCTGGATGTCGGCTCAACTGGGCAATGAAGCATCGCTCGCGTTCAATGAGTCCTTCACCCTCGAGCTCACGGGCCACTTGAACGAGGCCGCTTTCGAACGCGCCTTCGCGGCGACGATTGCCCGCCACGATGCGTTGCGCGCTCGCTTCTCACGCGTCGGCGACAAGATGTTCGCGGATGCTGCGACTACCGTTCCGCTGGAAAAGATCGACCTTTCCGGCCACCCCGATGCGACCGGAGAACTTCAGACCTTCATCGATGCGGAAGCGCGTGAGGTCTTCGATCTCACTCGTGCTCCGCTAGTGAGCGCCGCGCTGGTGCGTCTGGAAGCCCAGAAGTGGGCCTTCGTCTTCACCGCGCATCACATCGTTTGCGACGGATGGTCGATCAACATCATCCTGCGCGACCTGGGCGCCCTCTACGCGGCCGGGATTTCGGGCAAGGAGCCCGAGCTCGACGAGGTGCAGAGTTTTCTCGCTTTCGCCAAGGCGCAGGATGAGGCCGGTGTCGACAAGGAGACGCGCGACTTCTGGCTGAACCTCCATCGCGACCCCGCGCCGCAGCTCGACTTGCCCGGCGACCGCCCGCGCCCGGAGTTCAAGAGCTTCCGCGGCGCCTCGACCACACGCCAGCTGGGTGCCAATCTTCTCAAGCAGGTAAAAGCCGCTTCGTCGAAGCAGGGCTGCTCGCTGTTTGCCACCCTGTTAGGCGCCTTCCAGGTGTTGTTTGGCCGTCTATCCGGCAATGACGATGTCGTCGTCGCCGCCCCGATGGCCGGCCAGTCTCAAGCCGGCGAAGCGCTTCTGGTCGGGCACTGCGTCAATTTCCTGCCACTGCGAGTCAAGTTCGACCGCAACCAGCCATTCGCCGCGCACATGAAGGCAGTGCGTGATCATGTCTTCGACGCCGGTGACCGGCAGAACTACACCTATGGCGCGCTGGTGCGCGATCTCGGTATCAAGCGCGATTTCAATCGACTGCCGCTGACCGATCTGCAGTTCAATCTGGAGAAGGTCGACGAACTGCTCGACATGGCCGGCGTGGCCACGCACTTTACGCCGAACGCGAAGGCCTACAGCAACTTCGATCTGTTCCTGAACGTGATCGAATCGCCCCAGGGTCTTCGTCTGGATTGCGACTTCAACACCGACGTCTATGACGAGTCGACGGTCGGGCGTTGGCTCGGCTACTACGAAACCTTGCTTGCGGCGATCGCCCACGATGCCACGACGCCGGTTGCGGCACTCCCTCTGTTGAGCGAAACCGAGATTCACCACCTTCGCGACGAGCTGAATGCGTCCCAGCGTGACTACGATCTCTCGCAGACGGTCCCGGCGATGATCGCCGCGCAGGCCCGCCAAACCCCCGATACGACGGCCGTGTCGGATGAGGCGGAGAGCCTCGCCTATCGCGAGCTCGATGCACGCGCCAGCCAGATCGCCCGCAGGCTCGTGGCAGCGGGTATAGCGCCGCGCGGACGCGTCGCCATTGCGATGGACCGCACTGCGATGACCGTGGCTGCCATGATTGGCGTGTGGCGCGCCGGTTGCGCGTATGTGCCCCTCGACATGACGATGCCCCCTGCGCGCCTGCGCCAGATCCTCGATGGTGCTGACATCGCCGCCATCCTCAGCGATGCAGGAAGCCGGACGGTGCTGGAACCGGGTGAACATCGCGTGCTGGAACTGGAGGCTCTCCTTGAGGAGTGCGACGACGATGAGGACAGCGGCGACGAGGCCGTGACTTTGCCCGTCGTGTCGGATGCAGATTCGGCCTACGTCATCTTCACTTCGGGCTCGACGGGCCAGCCCAAGGGTGTGGAGATCGGCCATCGCGCGCTGAGCAACTTCCTGTTGTCGATGGCACAAGCGCCGGGGTTTACGGCGAGAGACCGCGTCGTCGCTGTCACCACGTTCTCCTTCGATATTTCCGGCCTCGAGCTGTTCCTGCCGCTCATCGTCGGTGGGCAGACCTTCATCGCAGGCCATGCCGAGGTGCGCACCGGCTACGAGTTGGTGACCCGGCTGAAGGACGAGGCCGCCACCGTTCTCCAGGCCACGCCATCGCTGTGGCGCATGCTGCTGGAGGCCGGCTTCAAGGCACCGAAGGGCTTCAAGATCCTTTGCGGCGGTGAGCCGTTGCCGCGCGATCTCGCCGACGATCTGCTGGCGACCGGCGCTCAGGTGTGGAACCTCTATGGCCCGACGGAGACAACGATCTGGTCTTCTGCCTTGCGTGTTGTTGCGAACGGGCCCGTGGTCATCGGCGCCCCCATCGCCAATACGGACCTGCATGTGCTGACCGACGACCTGCATCTGGCGCCCGAAGGTGTCAGCGGCGAACTGTGGATTGGCGGCGAAGGCCTGGCAAAGGGCTATTTCAACCGTCCCGATCTCACCGATGCCGCTTTCAGGCCGGTTGCCATCGAGGGTGCTGCGCCGCGCCGGCTCTACCGCACCGGCGATCTTGCCAAGCGGCTTGCCGACGGCTCGCTGCTACACCTCGGCCGTCGCGACCAGCAGATCAAACTGCGCGGCTTCCGCATCGAGATCGAGGATATCGAGGCAGCCTTGCGTAAGGCGCCCGGCGTTGCTGCGGCTGCCGTCGCCTTGCATACCGTCAACGACAGTCCTCGCCTCGTGGGCTATATCGTCGAGACTGCCTTTGACAAGACCGACCAGGGAGCGATCGCGGCGCATGTTGCCGGGCAATTGCCGGCCTACATGGTGCCGACCCTGTGGATGACGCTCGACGCGCTGCCGCAGACCAGCAATGGCAAGCTCGACCGTAAAGCCCTGCCCGTGCCGACACCGGACATGGTGGCCACACCTGTCCGTCAGCCGCACGCCGCTCTCACGGTGGTTCCGCAGGCGTCCATGCCGGCCGGATCAGTGGCCACGCCGATCGAACTACCGGCCGTGCCGGCCGAAGCAGCAACCGTGACGCCGACTCAGGCCACCATCGCGGCGATCTGGGGGGAAGTGCTCGGCTTGCAGCATATCGGCATCGACCAGCAGTTCTTCAGCCTCGGCGCAGACAGCCTCCAGCTGTTCCGCATCGTTGCACGAATGAACGAGCGCGGATTGGGTGTGGATGCCCGTCAACTCATGAAGAACGTTACGATCGCCGAATTGGCGGCGAGCCTTGACGGCACGCAGGAGAACGAACTGATGGAGGCTCCCGCTGTAGCCCGGCCATCGATCCTCAACTTCAAACGCAGAATTGCCGAAGGGGCCTGAGCGATGAACGGGATAGCCTTGGATATCGCCCCGACTCACGAGATCGAAGCCGGCTACGCCCTGTTCCCGGCGACCGCCTGCCAGGTACGGTTCTGGCATGAGCAGAAGGCGTCGCCGAAGGCCTCCGCCCTCAACATCGCCTTCCGGCTGCAATTGTCGGGTCCGCTCGATGCCGCGAGCATCGAACAGGTGCTCGGCGAACTGGTCGCGCGACACGAGATATTGCGTACCCGTTTCGTGATGACGGGTGCAGGGCTACGCCAGCAGGTCTGGAGCCATGCTCCTTTTCGGCTCGAAGTGGTCGACCTCACCGGTTTGGAGGAAAAGGCCGGCGTAGCCGAGGCCGAGCGTGTCGGTGGAGAGCAGGCTCGCACGCCCTTCGAATTGTCGTCCCCCTCCTTCTTCCGGGCCGTATGGTTGCCCAGGTCGACCACGCAGGGTGAATTGCAACTGACCTTCCATTCGCTTGTCATGGACGGCTGGTCCTTCGCAATCCTCGTGCGTGAACTGGTGGAAGGACTCGCCGCATTACATGCCGGCCATGATCCCGAATTCCCCGATGTCGACCTTCACCATGGCGACTACGCGCTGTGGAAGGAAGAGTTCCTTGCCAGCGGTGCGCTCGATCGCGCGCGCACCCATTGGCGCCAGGAGCTTCAGGATTTCAGCCGCTTCGACGTTCCCGGCGATCGTCCCCGGTCGCAGGAGCGACGCTTCCAGGGCGTCATTCGCTCCATTCTGTTGCCCAGCGCGCTTAGCGACCGCCTGATTGCGGCTGCCAAGGCCCAAGGCGTCACCCTGTTCAGCGTTGCGGCCGCCGGCCTCGCGATGGCGCTGCAAACGGCAACCGGCCAGATCCGTGTAGCCATGGGCACCCAGATGTCGGTGCGGGATCAGCAGGAACTCGAGGGGGTGGTCGGACCGCTCATCAACACGGTGATACTTCGCCTCGACGTTCCTCGAAACAGCACCATTGCCTCCGTCACAGCGCAGTGCGGTGCAAAGCTCAGCGACGCCATCGAACATCTCCACTTGCCGTTCGAAGAGATGATGGAAATGGTGGGTGAGGTTTCCGACGGGGATCGCCCGCCGCTATGCTCGGTCAATTTCGCCCTGCAGCAAAGCTTCGTCGGCGGGGGCGATGAGGTTCGCCGGCAGGATTTCGCCGCGACGACCTCGCCTTCCTTCAACGCAGGCGCGCTCTACGACCTCAACTTCTTTATGGTGCGGCGCCCGCAAGGCTGGCGCATCTCCTGTGAAGGCGACACGGACCTTTACGACGTCGAGACGATCGACCGGCATCTGGCCAAGTGGCGCGAGATGCTGGAAGCCGTTGAAATCGTGGCGCAGCGGCCGCCGGCGACCGCTGCCGCGAGAGGCACGGCGCAAGTCGCGGGAGGCGTCGGCGTCAGCGGTTTCATGAGTCAGGCTGAGCTGGAGGCAAAAGCACGCAATATCGTTCGATTCAACGAGGATGCGCCTGGAACGCCCATCATCGCGCTCAACAACGTGGCGGTACTCTTCGGACTGGCTCAGCAAATCGGCTCCGATCGGCCGATCGTCGACATCTCTATGGTGCCGGAAGGAGCCCCGCGCGAGTTCCCGCAGCGTGCTTTCCAGGATATCTCCGCGGACGCCGTGCGGCTGATCAGGCTGGCCCGGCCAAGAGGCCCCTATATCCTCATGGGGCACTGCGTGCTGGGCGCGATGGCACTGGAGGCGGCACATCAGCTACGGCGCGAAGGCGAAACGGTGGAGCTCGTCATCCTCAACGATTCCTGGTGCCCCGGTTATCGCGAGTTGATGCCTTGGTACGACCGGCAGTTGCGCAAGATGCAGGTGCGTGCGGACAACATCCCGCGCGACTTCCGCAAGGCAATGCGGGGCGAGACATCCATGGTCTCCTTCCTCAAGCAGTATCGGATCGTTCGCTGGCTCGGTATTGCAGACCTTGCTCTCAAACTCGGCCTGATCAGGGGCGATGCTTCCGAGCATATGGTTTCCGAGAATCGCTGGTACATCGAATATCTGCTGGCTCAGCAGGCGCGGTACCGTCCGGCTCCCTATGACGGCGACGTCCAGATCTTCCGCAGCGGCCAGGTGCTCAACGGACGCCTGTTCGCCTGGGACCTGGGATGGCATCAGGCGATAACGGGCAAACTGGTTGTCACCGAGATTCCGGGCATGCACGACCAGATTTTCCGCTCGGCCGGCGCCGCTGTCATCGGCAAGCAACTGCGTGAGCGCCTGGCCGGAATCGAAGCTAACGGGGTTGAAACCAGCCCTGACGAGCAGGACGGTCCGACAACATTCCTGAGCCGTGCCGAGGCTTAGATCCGCGATGCATACCATACATTTCGGATCTGATTGGATAAGGCGGTTGGGCTATGTCGCGTTTGCGTAGCGTGTTACTTCCCTGGAATCGACACGGACACGTCCCTTTCCCCAGCTTCCTGACAGTGACGAGGCATCCGCATGATTTCTGCAGCGCCTTCTTCCTGGGCTCTTGCCGCTTCCAGTCTTGTCGCGCTCGTGGTCGCGGCGGTGATTGGCGTCGCCTGGTATGCAGGGCTTGTCGACCCGAAGGAAATGATCCGTGCCGTGATGTTCCTCGACACAGACAGGCCCCGGTTGGAGGGGCCCTATGCCGTCGGCTTCGCCAGTGTTGATGTGAAAACGGGGAGCGACGGCCCTTCGCTTCCGGTCGATATCTGGTACCCCGCGCAGGTGCCCGGCGATGGCATTGGGCGCTCAATTCTGCAGTGGATCGCAGCAGTCGGACATCCTACCTCGCCGCCGTTCACGCGAAATGGAAAGCTGTCCGACGCCCGTGCCAAGTATCCACTCATCATTTACTTTCCATCATGGTTCGGTGTTCGCCAACAGAGCACATTTACGCCCGCAAATTTGGCGAGCCATGGTTTCGTCGTCGCTACGGTGGACGACATCGTGCACGCCCCTCGTCTTCCCGGACGAGAGGGCGAAGCTCAGGCATCGGAGATCCCCGGCGATTCGATGGAAAGCTTCGAGGCTTATCGCCCTGTCGCAGCCCTCCGGGCTGAACTGGCGGCGAAATCGGGCTCTGCCATCATCGACTCATTTCAGAATATTCCGGTGTTTGGACAACGTGTGGATATGGCGAAGGTCGGTGCCGTCGGGTTCTCGTTCGGGGGCGCGACGGCAGCGCAGATGAGTAGCGACGATCGACGCATCAAGGCCGTCGTGAATTTTGACGGCTCCTTGTATGGGCGCCCTGAACGCGGCAATGTCGAGGTGCCTTACATGATGTTCTATAGTGGCTGGACCTATCCGACTTGCGAGGAACTCCTGCATAGTGACTTCGCCACGCGGATCAACTCGGTGCTGACGGTCGAGTCAGTTGCGCACCAGATTCGCCAGGCCACGCTCCCGAACAACTGGACCTTCACGGTAAAGGGTACGGTACATGATGATTTCGCGGACAAGCTCGCGAAGCCCCCATGGAAGGCCGCATTCGACAAAACTGCAATCAACAGGGCGAAGACCTGGTCCGAAATCAATCGCTATGTTGTTGCATTCTTCACCCGCTTTTTGCTAGGCGAGAATCAGCCTTTGTTGACGGAGCCAGCCCCGTTCGCAGAAATACGGCCCTTCATGGAGAACCAGGCGCCGCCACAAGACCGGGCATCGGCCACTGGTTCCACACAATCCCGCTGTCCTTAGATCACAACGCGTTTTTTGCGCGTCTGGTCGACCAGAGTTGATCTATTCGACGCCGACTCCGGCCATGGCTTTGCCACGCCGGTATATTGAGGCGACATCCTCTGCTCGTTCGAAACCAACGAAACGCGACAATGCCTTGAGATAGGATGGACTTAAGGGCAGGAAGCGTCCGAACATCTGGTCGAGTTGTGCGAGGCGGGTCCGGAACGCCCCGATATCGTATCGATACAACAGCCGCATGTATGACGAGAGGCGTTGCTTGAGCATTTCCTGATCGTCCTCCGAAAGCATGTCTAAAGAATGCCGATGTCCCTCAGTGATCCTGAAGAAGTTCTCCATATATTGTTCTGTGAGGTCTATGGCGTTGTAGCGCGCTCCCCGGAGCCCAAGACGGCGGTGTCGTTGCTGTCTCCACGCGAAGAGCGGGTCTGCGCTCTCCACCGTCAAAACCTTTGCGCCTTTTTTCGCGAGCTTTAGCAGAAAGTCCTGGTCCTCATCTACCTTGAGATTCTCGTCGAAGCCGGCCACATCCGCGATCCATCGTCTTCTGAATACGCTCTGGCCCAAATGTATTAGAGGTCCCTTGGCGAGAATTTCCAGTTCGGTCGGCTGTGAAGAAAACGCTGAGCACTCGGCGAGGCGGACCCTTCGCGCAGCATCGAGTTCGACGACGACCTCTTCCCATCGCGACATCACATAGGCGACACCCGGATCAGCAGTCCGGCAGGCGATCGACTGAAGCTGCAGTTTTGTAGGAGCCAGGAAATCGTCGGCATCCAGAAACTGAATCCAGTCTGCTGTCGTCGATTGCCATCCCAGGTTTCGGGCAGCACTAACCCCCTTGTTGGGCTGCGTGAGAATCGTCCACCGATGGCGGCAACCCTCGAGGTGCTCCCGAGCCTTCGAGACGGTATCGTCCGATGAGCCGTCATCGACGATCAGGATTTCAACCTCGTCATGCGTCTGTGACGTTACCGTCTGCAACGTAGTGTCGACATACGCAGAGGCGTTGTAGCAAGGAATGACGATGGCGATTTGCAACGATGCCCCCCATTGATGGATAACTTACGATCTCATCGCACCAGGATTTGCGAGAGAGTGCGAAGTGTCAGTTCGCGGTCCTCAAAAGTAACGATCCACCGTCAGAGCCGGTGGCTTTCGATGGCTTGCCCCTCAAAGGGGCCTGTTCGCCATCTGTAAAAGGCAGCAACGTCAGCCGGAACAGCGGCTGACTGCTTCGGCTGTAGCGTGGCGGCTGCACGACCCCGCCCAACCCTTCACGATTAAACGGCTGAAGCCGTCCGCCCTTACATCCCCGCCATAAACGACCGGGTCTTTCGGGCGACTTGATAAATCCAGGCAGATTCCCTGCGCATTGCCTGTACCTACTATCGCGCCTCTCGGGTAGATGTGCGTTCACGAACATCCCCTTCCACGTCCGGCTACAGCTGTTCAAGCCATAGGCCTGTATAAGCTCCTACACTCGAGGAGGGGCGATCTACGACGGTGAGCCCGAGTTCTGCCGCCTGCCATTCACCCAGCACCTCGTAGCCGAGGCGCTTGAAATCAGCAACGAGTTTCGAACGGTTGTAAACCTTGCAAGCGACACGAATCATTCCCGCATAATCTTGAACGACAGCGAATTCTGGACCCTCTGTCAGCGGTGATCGATTTATCAGGATATATTTTGGACGTTGTTTGATATTTTCAATGAACTCCGGCAATGGTTTGTCGAAGTAGTGAAGAGCCCCGCTCACAATCAATAAATCAAGGCCTTCGGCCTGCTGCAGGTCATCGGTAAATTGAAGGTTGTCTACGTTCTTCTCGCTGGCCAATGCCCGCCCGCGCAGGATATTATCGGGCAGATCGTACACAGTCCAGATTGCGTCCGGTCTCAGGGGCAAATAATCTCGATAGCGATAGTAAAGATTGCCAACATTGCCACCCATATCGAATATCTTTTTTATGCAAGGGATCCGGTCGCGGAGGTAATAGAAGGCGGCGTAGTCACTGGGTTTGGCCACGCGGTTGAGCTCGAACTGGTTGAGCTCGAACTGCAAGGCCGAATTTACGGGATGTTCATGGCCTCCTTTCGCATAGGGCCTGACTGCCCTTTCGGCTTCGTCAAGCGTTCGAAAGCTGCGTCTGTATCCCAGCATCCATCTGAAAATCGCGGCTCCTGAGCGAGTGCGTTCGATTCCTTCTATCAATCGGCGGCTATAACCGATCGTTCCGAGAACCCTGAAAACCTTCGCGGTTCTGACGATTTGCATATCGCGCAGCCTGATCTTCGCTTCCATTGATAGACTCCAATGCCAACATGTGCTCGCCGCTCGTAACCAGACGTCTTCCGTGCGCGAAAGTCATCGCGACACACGACCAGATTCGACAAGCCAAGCCAAGTCATCCATCTGGTGTAGAGTGTTGCCGATCTTCGCCCTGGCGAATGTTCGGCGTCGCTCATGCCACGCTACTTCGATAAGGATGCCGGCATTGCCAGGGCCGATCGCGCGCTTGCAGCGAAGCTGGGTTGCAGAAAGCCGATGACCTCGGCATCCGTGATCGGTTTGAGATGCAATCCGAATGCGGCATTCAGGGAAGTGACAAGGTGCTGTGCCCAAGGGGTATTCCAGACCACGCCGCAGTGACCGTCGGCAACGAGAGCGTTGTGCGGATCGTCGCCGGATGTATTGGTGACGGCCCAGCCAGGCGACAGATGCAATGTCTTGTAAAGCGGACGACCTCGGTCGTCACGTTCGCCCCACAGGCTCCTGAACATAGCGCGATCGTCGAGAAAGTAGACATGGCGATCCGCCGCGGCCAGTTTGTGCAAGCCATTGTCAAAGAGATCGAGGCCGGCGTCGATGTTGGTCATCTCCCTGGCCGATTGCCAATTGTCGAACTTATCGAGCGAGCGCTCGAAGCATGGCGGCATTGCGAACTGTCCAGGTTCCGCGCGTCGCGCCCCACCTGTCCTGTCATCTCACACATTGCCGACGCAATCTTTCGACGTTCACTCTGTGTCGGACAATGGCGTTCTGAACTGCGCCTACCGCCCGGACCGGTTTCAGGCTCACACACGCCACGCGCCGTGGCCAGCACGAGCGAGTGACTCAGCCAATCCTGTCAATCAGTTCTCTCCAGCTGGCGAGGATGGGTTCACGGGCAAATTTACGGAGATGCGTGTGGGCCTGGGAAATTCGGCGGCTTCGCTCCTCGCCCGACATTACGGCTAGCGACCTCATACCAGTCACGATGGATTTCCGATCAAGCGGATCGGCGTCCAGCATGGCTTTGCCCCCGATTTCCGTCAATATGCTGGAACTGGATACGAGGCACGGCAAGTCGTGCTCTATCGCCTCGATAACTGGCATCCCGAACCCTTCCAAAAGACTCATGAGCACGAACCCGGATGCGTTACGGTAGAGCCAACGAAGCTCATCGTCACTCGTGTAACCCGGCAACACGACACCCGGAGTCCGCTTCGCGAGTTCGACAGCGGTACTGGCGCCAGGCTCGCCCCCACCGACAATGACATACTGCCACCCTTCCTCCGCAAGCCCGCTTGCCGCGAATGCCTCGATACAAGAGGCTTGATTCTTACGGTCACCGATACTCCCCACCGTCAGGAGGAAAGGGCGCGAAATGCCATCCACCGGACACCCATCACCTTCCTTCGCGCCCAATCGCGTCGGAATGTAGATGACATTGGAGGAGGCATATTCGTTACCGTACAGCCTGTGAAATTCCCGCTGAGAAGTCTTGCTGACAAATACCATGTGGGGCTTGATTCGCTGGATCTGATCATAGGCCCGCAAATACAACTCATCCACGCCCGGTGCGAAGTATTGGGGATGCGTGATCGGACCGACATCATGGCAGAGCACAATATCGCGTGCCTCTAACCGATGACGCACAACGCTGACTGGGTCGAGATGCAGCGTAGGACGAGGGTCGCGGATGACCGGGAAAAGCGAAATCAGCCATGACCAATATACTCTCGCCATTGTTTCTTTGTGAGTCAGGCGACCCGCGACACGGCGCACGAAATCACTGCGCGGAAATCCGTGAAGTCGCCCATAGCGGACCCTGGCAACTCGACTGCCGAGCGACGAAATAATATCGTTTCCCAAAAAAAATTTCCCGGTACGATCATTGAGTGCCAGCGAGAAATCAACATCAACAGACATCGCGTATCCCCTGTATCTTTTTCCAGATTAGCGGGTCACAGCTTTCACAGTCTCGACCAGGTTGCGCGCCGCCCGTTTCCAGGTGAAGCCGCCAGCCTGCCGACGTCCGGCGGATATTAGCGATTGCCGCGTTGCTTCGTCGTCGAGCGCCGTTAGAATATTCAGACGCCACGCGTCCGGACTGAAAGGGTCCGCATAGAGCGCGGCCTCGCCGCAAACCTCCGGAAGCGCGCCAAACGGCGCGGCTATCACCGGGCAGCCCAGTGCCATCGCCTCCAATGGCGGCAAACCAAACCCTTCCGTTAGCGAAGGAAAGGCAAGCGCGCCGGCATTGGCCATCAGCCCCACGAGCTCCGGATCGGTAATCCGGCCTGCGAATCGCACATTGGGAGGCACGACATGCCCGAGATTTTCGAAATCGGCTTGCGTGGCGCCACCGAACAGCACGAGCTCGACGCCATTCAGTTCCGCACCGGCGAACGCCTTGAACAGGACGCCGATATTCTTGTGCTTCTGGGTGTTCGCGAGCGCGAGCACATAGCGCCGCGGCTTGAGGCTCAATGCCGCAAGCTGCCCTTCGTCGGGTTGAACCTGCAGAACATGATCGCAACCGTTGTAGACGACGACGATCTTGTCGGCACTGGCAATGCCATAGCGTACGAGTTCTCTTTTGGAGAATTCCGAAACGGTAAGGATGATCTTGTGCCGCTTGCCGATGAAAAAAAAGAGAAACTTGTACCACAAGCGAAAACGCAGGGAATAGGATTCGGGTGCAGAATACACTTGGGCGTCGTGGATCATCGTCGCCGAATCGCGATGCAACAGCGGGCCGAGATTGCAGAGGTTGAGAATAAAGTCCTTTCTGCGAGCCAAGGGAAAATAGCATTGTTCCCACGCGATTCTGTGTATCCTGCGAACCCAGGGATTCTCGCGAACGCACGAAATATTGCGGTAAGGCGGGACCTCGACGCTGTCTCTGACTACGACGGCATAATCAACGTCGTTACCGGCTTGCCCGGCAATCAAGGCATCAGTTGCGGCGACGAGTTGCTCGGCAACCCTGTGCACGCCCGTCGGCGCTGCCCCGAAGAACTTGCCGTTGAACGCTATCGTCTTCGATGCGATCGTTTTCATAGCTTTCCCGCACGCTCACGCGTGAATATTCTTCGCACAAAGTCCCAGAAGCCAATGAGATTGCCGCTCAAACGGTCCAGACGATCGCCTCAAAGCGCCGGCGCGATACTGCGCACGATGTCGCTGGCGACGTTACGCAGGACAACGCAGTTTTCTCTGACAGGTAGGGTATCGGTGTATCGAACACGGCACTGCTGCCTAACGCACGCAAGCGCACGCAAGCGCACGCAAGCACACGCGCATACCGGGTAAGCCCGCGCGCTACCGGTTTCCATGGCAATCATGCGCTTGCCCAAAACTTGACCGGACAGCTCCAGCCGATACGCCGGCCTTCCGCAGTCTCGTGGCAAGTTGATCGCCGGAACTGATGCCGATACCTTGTCTGGTCAGCGCTTACCGATGAACGCCCTCAAAGAAAAGGCCCTCTGACCTTGCCCCTGTTTAGCGAATCCCATAGCTGAGAGATTTATGCGGCTCGTCCCTGTTGAGCGGCGAACCAGTTTTTCTCGAACGTCATGGGGCTGACGTAGTCGAGCG